>JAAUZS010000063.1:0-51415 GCA_014804495.1 Lachnospiraceae bacterium | reverse complement strand
ANGANGANATNCTGATGATTACGGCNGANCATGGCTGTGANCCCGGATATACNATTTCTACNGANCATTCCAGAGANCANACNCCGTTTNTNATGTANGGNGCAGGGAGTAGAGCCTGCNAANCTTGGNACNAGAGNTACTTTTGCGGATATCGGCGCTACAGTACTTGATTATTTTGATATAAAGCCGGAGTTTTCCGGAACATCAATGATATAAGCGCAGGCTCAGCAGCCTGCGCAGCAAGAATTACTTCGTAATTCTTGTCGGAATGATTTGTTTTTATCGCTTTTGAGAATATATTATATGTGGAGGATAAGAACGTGGGCAGTTATGCAGACGAGATTAACAAAAGAAGGACTTTTGCTATTATTTCGCACCCTGATGCGGGAAAGACGACATTGACNGANAAATTTCTNTTATACGGNGGAGCNATNAANCTTGCGGGCAGCGTTAAAGGTAAGGCTACGGCAAGACATGCGGTTTCCGANTGGATGGAAATCGAAAAGGAAAGAGGTATTTCAGTTACGTCTTCCGTTTTGCAGTTCCAGTACGGCGGTTTCTGCATCAATATTCTGGATACTCCGGGACATCAGGATTTCTCGGAGGATACTTACCGTACCCTTATGGCGGCGGATTCAGCCGTAATGGTGATTGACGCTTCTAAGGGCGTTGAGGCGCAGACCAGAAAATTATTTAAAGTATGCGTTATGCGAAAGATACCTATTTTTACATTTATCAATAAGATGGACAGGGATGCCAACGATACATTTGAACTTCTGGATGAAATCGAGAAGGAGCTAGGTATCGCCACCTGCCCTATGAANTGGCCNATTGGTTCCGGTAAGAGCTTTAAGGGCGTATATGACAGGGAAGACAANTGTGTGATTACTTATTCGGATACGGAAAAAGGGACNAAAGAGGGACAGGCGCTGCAGATTCCGATTACTGACGAAGATGCGCTTGTTTCCAATATCGGTGAACAATTTAAGACTCAGCTGCTGGATGAAATAGATTTGCTTGACGGTGCCAGCGCAGAGTATGATTTGGACAGGGTTCGAGCAGGAGAGTTGACGCCGGTCTTTTTCGGTTCTGCGCTTACGAACTTCGGCGTGGAAATCTTTTTACAGTATTTCTTAAAGATGACGACTACGCCGCTGCCGCGTAAAGCGGATGTCGGTTTGATCGATCCTGTTGAAAATGAATTTTCCGCATTTGTGTTTAAAATACAGGCGAATATGAATAAAGCGNATNGCGACAGGGTAGCNTTTATGCGTATCTGTTCCGGCAGATATGACGCCAATATGGANGTTAAGCATATACAGGGCGGTAAGGTNATGAGNCTNTCNCANCCGCAGCAGATTATGGCTGATGAACGTAAAATCCTNAGTGAAGCNTATGCCGGAGATATNATAGGNGTGTTTGATCCGGGTATTTTTTCCATTGGNGATACCTTGTGTATGCCTAAAGACAGTTTCCAATATGANGGAATACCTACTTTTGCTCCGGAGCATTTTGCCAGAGTGCGGCAGCTTGATACGATGAAAAGAAAGCANTTTGTNAANGGNATTNNGCANATNGCACAGGANGGNGCNATTCAGATTTTTCAGGANTTTAANACNGGNATGGAAGAGATNATCGTGGGNGTNGTCGGAGTTTTACAGTTTGATGTATTAAAATATCGTCTGGAGAATGAATATAATGTAGAGATAAGGTTAGATAACCTTCCGTATGAGCATATCAGATGGATTGAGAATAAAGATATTGATCTGGACAAGCTGAGCGGAACTTCGGATATGAAGAAAATCAAGGATTTAAAGGGGAATCCGCTGCTTCTGTTTGTCAATCCGTGGAGCATAAAAATGACGGAGGACAGAAATGACGGACTGATACTCTCCGAATTTGGCAGGAATTGAGGTGACTAAGCTCATAATATGAAAAAGTCTTTTTTTTCACGACTGGTCGGTTTAATTAGTGTGATGGTAGTCGGCGGATGTCTGCTTTATGCTGCTGACCCTGATATTGTGCAGGAAATATTATCGTCGGATGTACTTGGTTTTTTGAATGCGGAAACGGGCGTTTCGGAAAGCGAAACGGAAATCGTAGAAACAGACGGCGGTTATATGGCGTCCGGCCGGACTGTTCAGATTCATGAGGATGAAGGAATCCTTGTAGCGAAAGAATCAGCAGATGAGAAGTTTTATTTACAGGAGAAGCTTGCAGATGCTTATGCTTATAATCAGTTGACGAAAGAAGGACAGAATGTCTATTTGGAGATTTTGTTTTCGCTTTTAGAGTTTGAGGAAAATGTAGAGCTTTCCAGTCTTGATAATAGTGAAGTATCACATATTTTCCAATGTGTATTGAATGACCATCCGGAAATATTTTATGTTAGCGGATATAGCTATACACAGTATACATTGGCGGATATTCCGAAGAAACTTACGTTCACCGGAACCTATAGCATGGATAAGGAAGAAGTGGAAAAAAAGCAGGCTTTAATAAAAAATTATGTAAACCAATGCCTCGCAGGAATCCCTGAGGGCGCTGATGAGTATGAAAAGGTCAAATATATCTATGAGTATTTGATTGAACATACGGAATATGATGCGTCGGTAAAAGACAACCAGAATATCTGCTCTGTTTTTACGGATGGCAGGTCAGTATGTCAGGGATATGCGAAGGCAACCCAGTATTTACTGCAGCAGGCAGGAATGTGTGCTGAGCTGGTATTGGGAAGAGTGTCATCAGGAGAAGGACATGCATGGAATCTGGTAAAGATTGACGGAAACTGGTATTATGTTGATACAACGTGGGGCGATGCCTCTTACCGGACAGAGAGTGGTGAGGAAGTCTTTCCGGAGCAGAAGGTGCCGGCAATCAATTATGATTATTTATGCGTAACGACAGACCAGATTGCGGCAACCCATATAATTGATAATGTTGTAGAACTGCCGCAGTGTACTTCAATGGATGCTAATTACTATGTCAGGGAAGGGCTTTATTTTACGGAAGTTGATGAAGAAAAACTGGCTGGAATTTTTAACGACGGTTATGATAAGGGCAGCGCTTATGTCACTTTGAAATGCGCTTCAAAGGAAGTTTACGATGAAATGTACGAGAAGCTCATTAACAATCAGGAAATCTTTAATTATCTGGACTGCCCGGAGGGAATTGTTTCTTATACTGACAGCGATGAACAGTACAGTATGAGTTTTTGGTTATGAAATAAAACAGCATAAGATTTATGCAATGCGGTACTATGCAAAAAACATAAATTTTGTTATACTTAGACAAAATCAAGTTATTTCGTGAAAAATAAGAATGGAGGATTTATATGGAACAGGAATCTAAAAAGAATACTTATTTAGATGAGAATGCAAAGGTAGGTTCAGTCAAAATAGCAGATGATGTGGTTGCCATGATTGCGGCACTGGCGGCGACAGAGGTAGAAGGTGTTGCGTCTATGGCAGGAAATGTCACGCATGAGCTCTTAAGCAGAGTCGGCGTTAAAAATGCTACAAAAGGCACAAGGGTAGAAGTATTGCAGAAGAAAGTAAAAGTAGATTTGGCGATTACCATAGAATATGGTTACAATATTCCGGCTACCTGCCAGAGAGTACAGGCAAAGGTCAAAAATGCAGTGGAGAACATGACCGGATTAGATGTGACCGATGTGAATATACGTATTGCGGGTATCAGTGTGTCAAAGGAAAAATAACACGAAGTAGGAGTTTTCATGAGCAGAAGAGAATTAAGGGAACAAATATTTAAACTGCTGTTTCGGGTAGAATTTAATAATCCTGAGGACATGCCTGAACAGGAAAAGCTGTTTTTTGAAGATGATTGTAAGGCTGAAGGGGCGGATGCTGAGTATATTTCGAACAAGTACCATAAAATCGAAGATAAACTTGAGACAATAGACAATATGCTGAATGAAAAGACTGAAAACTGGGTTACTTCGAGAATGGGAAAAGTAGATCTGACGATTCTGCGGCTGGCAGTTTATGAAATCGCTTTTGATGAGGAAGTGCCTACAGGCGTAGCTATCAATGAAGCGGTAGAATTGGCGAAAAAGTTCGGACAGGACGCTTCATCGGGATTCGTTAATGGTATTTTGGCTAAATTTGCATAAAAGGTGTTATGATGCAGAATGTATATACGGTAGCGCAGGTTAATTCATATATTAAAAATATGTTCAAGCAGGATTTTATGTTGCAGTTTATTTCGGTAAAAGGTGAAGTTAGTAACTGCAAATATCATTCCTCCGGGCATATTTATTTTACGTTAAAAGACGAAAAAGGAACGATAGCATGCGTTATGTTTGCCGGAAACAGAAGCGGCCTTGCCTTTAAAATGTCGGAAGGGCAGCAGGTAGTTGTAAGCGGTACCATTGATGTCTATGAGCGGGATGGAAAGTATCAGCTCTATGCTAAAGAAATTAAACAGGATGGCGCGGGAGCGCTATATGAGCGCTTCGAACGTCTGAAGACAGAACTGGAAGAACGCGGGATGTTTGCAAAAGAGTACAAGCAGCCCATACCTAAATATATCAGCAGACTTGGTGTAGTTACGGCGCAGACAGGCGCAGCGGTGAGGGATATCATTCAGATAGCATCGAGGAGAAATCCTTATGTGCAGATTATCCTGTATCCGGCAATAGTTCAGGGCGATATGGCAGTCAGGAGCATTGTGAACGGTATTCATGCCATGGAACATTATGGGGTTGATACGATTATTGTCGGAAGAGGCGGAGGTTCAATTGAAGATTTGTGGGCATTCAATGAAGAAGCGGTGGCTCAGGCAATTTTTGACTGCCCTATTCCTATCATATCCGCAGTAGGACACGAAACGGATACAACGATAGCGGATTTTGTAGCGGACCTGCGGGCGCCTACACCTTCTGCGGCAGCAGAGTTGGCAGTATATGATATAGAACAGCTTATGGAGCACCTGAGTGAGTATGCGTATACCATGCAGCACTTATGCAGGAGCGTGATAGACCGATATAGAGGGCGTTTGGCCAATTATCAAATGAGGATTAAATATTTAAGTCCATCCAATCAGATTAGGGAAAAACGCACATTTATGATGAATTTGGAAGAAACGCTGCATGATTGTATGGAACGAAAGCTTGTAAATAAAAGGCATAAACTGGCGCTATATATCGAGCAAATGAAGGGTCTGTCACCGCTTGAAAAATTAAATCAAGGGTATGCATATGCAGCCGACAGTCAGGGAAAGACTGTAAACAGGATAGAACAAGCTTCAACTGACGAAATGCTTAATGTTTATGTGAAAAATGGCGTTTTTATCACTAAAGTTATAGATAAACATGAAATAACACGTGATATTATATAGACTTACACGAAACGGTTATGGAAGGGGACGAACTTAGGCAAGATAAACAAAATAAGTGTCTCACCGCAAGCGAAATCGCCCCTTATTTTGTTAATCTTACTTAAGTTCTGGTTATTGAAATAGGGTTTGGTAAGTGATTAAAATATGGATAAATAGCCAATTGCGAAACTATCAATTTTCAATATGTAGTTGTGCAATATATACAAAACATAAGCAGGTGCTCTGCCGCCGTCGGTACTTAGCGAGGTATTTTCGAGCTTAGTACCGCTACTGGCGGTAATGCAGCGCAAGCGTGCCTGCGTTGATTTGTATATATTGCACAACGGACGGTTTGAAAGAGTGAGTTTTACAATTACCTAATATGGATAAATAGAAAGAGGTAATGATATGGGTAAGGAAAATGAACAGGCAGACTCATTGGAATGTTCTTTAGAGGAAGCATTTGAACAGATTGAGGAGACAATATCCCGTCTGGAAGATGAGGATATTACGCTTGAGGATTCTTTCCGTGCATATCAGGATGGAATGAAACTGTTAAAATATTGTAACGAAAAGATAGACAGGGTTGAGAAACAGGTCTTAAAAATAAATGAAGATGGTGAGCTGGATGAATTTTGAGGAAGAATTAAAGAAAAAAACAGTTCATATGGAAGAAGTACTCGAAGCTTTCCTGCCAAAGGAGGAAGGTCTTCAAAAGACAGTCATCGAGGCTATGAACTACTCTGCAATGGCCGGCGGTAAAAGGCTGCGTCCCTTGCTCATGGAAGAGACTTATAAGATGTTTGGCGGCAGCGGAGAACTTATAGAGCCGTTTATGGCAGCTATTGAAATGATTCATAATTATTCTCTCGTACATGACGATCTTCCTGCTATGGATAATGATGAATACAGGCGGGGTAAAAAGACGACGCATGTGGTATATGGTGAGGGAATGGCGGTTTTAGCGGGAGACGGTCTGCTTAATTTTGCGTTTGAGACGGCATGTCTGGCATTTGAAAGAGCGAAGACATATGAAGAGTATAGGAAAGTGGCTCAGGCGCTTAGTGTTTTGAGCAAGAAGGCTGGTATTTACGGAATGATTGGAGGACAATGCGCAGATATTGAAGCTGAGGATATGCAGACGGACCTCACCGAAGAGCTCATTCTTTTTATACATGAGCATAAGACCGCTGCACTCATACAGAGCGCTATGATGATAGGAGCCATACTTGCAGGAGCGGACAAGGAGCAGGTAGCGGCAATAGAAAAATGCGCCTATAATATCGGTATTGCTTTTCAGATTCAGGATGATATCCTTGATGTAACCAGCAGTATGGAGGTTCTCGGTAAACCTATCGGAAGCGATGAGAAAAATAATAAAATAACATACGTTACAATACACGGGCTGGAGAAGTCGAAGGAGAAGACCGCGTCATTATCAAATGAGGCAAACAGTATCCTGGCTTCATTCCCAACGAGAAATTTATTTTTGGAAGAATTGGTGGAGCAGCTGATTTACCGTCAGAAATAGGTAGAAATACTGTGAAAGAATTGAGGAAATACTATGTTTCTGGAAAAAATTGAAAAAACCAATGATATAAAGGAAATCGGGGCGGAGAACTATGACGCACTTGCAGAAGAAATAAGGCAATTCTTAATTAAGTCCATCAGTGTGACGGGTGGACACTTGGGCTCCAATCTGGGAGCCGTAGAATTGACTATGGCGCTGCATCTTGCCTTGAATCTGCCTGAGGATAAAATCATATGGGATGTAGGGCATCAGTCATATACTCATAAAATCCTAACCGGAAGAAGGGATGGTTTTGTCAATCTGCGTAAGTACGGTGGGATAAGTGGCTTTCCTAAGCGTAAGGAGAGTGATTGTGATTGTTTCGACACAGGACACAGCTCCACATCCATTTCAGCAGGACTTGGTATGGTCAGGGCAAGAGACCTGGAAGGCGGAAACAATACCATAGTTTCCGTAATCGGTGACGGTTCCCTGACAGGCGGTATGGCATATGAGGCGTTAAATAATGCATCCCGTCTTGATACGAATTTTATTATTGTTCTGAATGATAATAATATGTCAATTTCCGAGAATGTGGGCGGAATTTCAAAGTACCTGAATAATATAAGAACAACTGATATGTATTTGGATTTAAAGGAGGGTGTATATAATTCACTGTACGGGAAATCCAAGTACGGAAATAAGCTTGTATCGCAGATTCGCCGTGTCAAGAGCAGCTTTAAGCAGTTAGTAGTTCCGGGTATGTTCTTTGAAGATATGGGAATAACCTATCTTGGACCTGTGGACGGACATGACATTCAGGCAATGATGCGGATGTTAAGAGAAGCGAGAAAGATAAAAAAGGCAGTGCTTGTTCACGTCATTACGCAGAAAGGTAAAGGATATGCCCCGGCAGAGCGGCATCCTGCCAGATTCCACGGCGCGGAGCCTTTTGACATAGACACAGGTATTCCGAGCAATCCCAGGGCAAAGGCGAGCTATACCGATGTATTTTCCACGGTTATGTGCAAGCTTGGACAAAGAGATGAAAAAGTAGTCGCAATTACGGCGGCAATGCCGGATGGAACGGGATTAAAGCGTTTCAGGAATATGTATCCTGAAAGGTTCTTTGATGTGGGAATAGCGGAGGAACATGCGGTTACTTTTGCAGCAGGTCTTGCGGCAGGAGGTTTAAAGCCTATTGTGGCCATATATTCTTCTTTCCTGCAAAGGGCCTATGATCAGATATTGCATGATGTCTGTATTCAGAATCTTTCTGTAGTATTTGCGATTGACAGGGCAGGACTTGTAGGGAGTGACGGAGAGACACATCAGGGTATCTTTGACTTATCCTATCTTTCTTCCATTCCCAATATGCATGTTATGGCGCCTAAGAATAAATGGGAGCTTTCGGATATGGTTAAGTTCGCCATTGACTCTCAGATGCCGATAGCTATACGTTATCCGCGAGGTGAAGCTTATGACGGTCTGCAGGATAACAGGGAACCGATTGTATATGGTAAGAGTGAAAGTATATATGAGGAAAAGGATATAGCGCTGTTTGCAGTGGGAAGCATGGTAAAAACAGCGGTAGAAGTGCGCAGGCAGCTTAAAGAAGCAGGTTATTCCTGCTCACTTATAAATGCCAGATTCGTAAAACCGATTGACGAAGAAGCCGTAAGCAAAGCATGCCTTGAACATAAATTGCTTGTTACAATGGAGGAAAATGTTGCAAGCGGCGGTTTTGGTGAAAAAGTCAGGTCATATGTGGATACCATACATACTAAAACAAAGGTTATATGCGTCGCCCTTCCCGATGAATATGTGGAGCATGGCAATGTTGAACTGTTAAAGAAAGAGGTCGGAATTGACGCGGATACCGTTGTAAAGAGAATTACTAATGAGTATGGGGATAACTAAAAAGAATATAAAAGTGTGGCTGTAAAGATGAAAGAGAGACTGGATATACTGCTTGTGAGACAGGGCTTTGCAACGTCAAGAGAGAAGGCCAGAGCCATCATCATGACTGGTAACGTTTTTGTCGATGGACAGCGTGAGGATAAGGCAGGAGCGGCCTTTGAAGAAAGCAAAATTCATATTGAAGTAAAGGGCGAAACACCAAAGTATTGCAGCAGGGGCGGACTTAAGCTTGAAAAAGCAATGAAAGAATTTCAAATCAGCCTAAGCGGTATGGTGTGTATGGATATCGGAGCCTCTACGGGCGGTTTTACGGACTGTATGCTGCAAAGCGGGGCGTCTAAGGTATATTCTGTAGACGTAGGGCACGGACAGCTTGCATGGAAGCTGCGAAATGATGAGAGAGTAGTCTGCATGGAAAAGACTAACTTTCGCTATATGAAGCCAGAAGACATAGCAGACATGCTGGATTTCGCGTCTGTAGACGTTTCTTTCATTTCTCTGACGAAAATTCTGATTCCTGCGAGAAATCTATTGAAAGAAAAAGGCCATATGGCCTGTCTGATTAAACCCCAGTTTGAAGCGGGCAGAGAGAAGGTAGGGAAAAAAGGTGTTGTAAGAGAGCCTGAAATCCATGAAGAGGTCATTCGGAAAATCATAACCTATGCAGATATGATTGGATTTGAGGTGAAATGTCTTACTTTTTCTCCGATTAAAGGTCCGGAAGGTAATATTGAATATCTGGTGTATCTGGAGAAGAAAGAGCATATAGAAGAGTCGGTGTTAACGCTTGAAGAAGCGGAAGCAGAGAAAATGCTCCAGGATACATTAAGCGCAGGAGGCGGAAGCGGAATGGAGGAGTCTGTGCGTATAATGATTGCGGAGACTGTAAAAAAGGCTCATCAGAGTCTGAATCAGATTCAGTGAATGTCGGCAGAAAGAAAGCATAGAGAAGCGCAGGCTGAGAAAGAGCAGGGGCATTATTATGAAACATTTTTTCCTGATTACGAATAAAGCAAAAGACCCGGATGGCATTTATACCGGCAGAATAACAGAATATCTGCGTGCGCATGGAGCCAATGCTTCCTGTACAATATTCGGAAGGATGGCGGAGCATACGCAAGTTCCTGCTGAAGCTGAGTGTGTAATCGTTCTGGGTGGGGATGGNACTTTGCTCAAGGCGGCAAGGGATATGNTNGAATATGAGATTCCGNTGCTTGGNGTCAATCTCGGAACGCTTGGNTATCTNGCGGAAGTAGANATTGGAAATGTTGANAAGGCATTGGATATGCTGTTGNNNGANNAATATACCAAAGAATNCAGGATGATGCTTGACGGNAGNGTATTNCATANNGNNAAAGGNGANGTAAATAATTTNGCNCTNAATGANATAGTAATTTCNAGATGNGGNTCGCTTNAGATTCTNCANTTNGATATTTATGTAAACGGGCGNTTTTTNAANGGATACAGCGCTGACGGTATTATTGTGGCGACTCCAACGGGTTCGACCGGATATAACATGTCTGCGGGNGGTCCNATNGCGGAGCCGGGGGCNAACCTGATTCTGCTTACTCCAATCTGCCCGCATACGCTCAATACCAGAAGTATNATNCTNTCNNCGGANGATGANGTGACGATTGTGATTCCTGANGGAAAAGAGAATACNGTACAGACTGTGGAAGCCAATTTTGACGGAACTCACAAGGTTACGCTGAAAACAGGAGATAAGGTTGTTATAAGGAAAGCGGAGAAAACAACGGAAATATTGAAGCTCAATACAGAGAGCTTTCTGGAAATCCTGCATAAGAAGATGAACGGCAGTTAAATGTGCGTACAGTTGTATAATAGATGATATAAAAAAAGGGGTTATAAAAATATATGTTAATAAGCTTACATGTGAAAAATCTCGCATTGATTGACGAAACAGAAGTCTATTTCGGAAACGGACTTAATATACTGACGGGAGAAACAGGAGCCGGCAAATCAATTATTATCGGTTCGGTTAATCTGGCACTTGGCGCAAAGGCGGATAAGGAAATGATTCGCACCGGAGAAGAGTATGCTTTGGTGGAATTGGTCTTTCAGGCACAGAAAGAGGAACAGATTCTTAAGATACAACAGATGGAGCTTCCGATAGAGGATGACGGCACGATAATAATACAAAGGCGGATTATGCCGGGAAAATCAGTATGTAAGGTCGGAGGCGAAACTGCCAGCGTAAAACAGGTTAGAGAACTTGCGGAAATTCTGATTGATATTCATGGACAGCATGAGCATCAATCTCTGCTGCATGCTGATAAGCAGATGGAGATTCTGGACAATTATGCAGGTGCGGCTTTGCTCCCGCTCAAGCTTGAGCTTAAGGAATGCTATGCACAATATAAGGAAGTGACAAGTCAGCTTTCGGAAAGCGACATGGATGAGGAAACGAGAAAACGGGAAATCTCCCTGGCCGAATTTGAGGTAAAAGAGATTGAGGAAGCGGAACTTTCATCAGGTGAAGATGTCAGGCTGGAACAATCATACCGGAAACTTGTGAATGGACAAAAAATTCAGGAAGCCATGATGACTGCTCATCAGATGAGCGGCTATGATGATGGCGGCGCCGGGGATGCAATCGGCAGGGCAGTAAGGGAAGTGCGCAGCATTGTTTCATATGATGATGCCTTACAGGATTTTGAAAGGCAGCTGTTGGATATTGACAGTCTTCTGAATGATTATAACAGAGCGGTGGCAGATTATTTGTCCAATCTGGAATTTGACGGTGAATTGTTTGGACAGATAGAAAAAAGGCTTGATTTAATCAATCATTTAAAGTCAAAATATGGTAATTCGATTGATGAAATTCTTGCATATCAGGCGAAGCTTCAGGAGAAACTGGAAAGATATCAGGATTATGATGCTTACAGACAAAAGCTGATACAGAAAGAAAATCAGCTTAAAGATAAGCTTATTAAAATTTGCGGTCAAATATCGGATATTAGGCAAAAGAGCGCGGAAAGCCTGGCCAAGTCAATGAAAGATGCGCTGATTGATTTGAATTTTAATAATGTAGAGTTTGAAATTGATGTGCAGCCTATGGAAGAAAAAATCGGACCGGATGGCTATGACAGGGTGGCGTTTATGATTTCTACCAACCCCGGAGAAGCGTTAAAAGCCCTCTCGCAGATTGCAAGCGGCGGCGAATTATCCAGAATTATGCTGGCGTTTAAAACCGTGCTGGCTGATAAGGATGATATAGATGCATTGATCTTTGATGAAATTGATACGGGAATCAGCGGAAAAACCGCATGGAAGGTTTCAGAAAAGATGGGAATTCTCGGTAAAAAGCATCAGATTATATGTATTACCCACCTGCCACAGATAGCAGCTATGGCAGACACACATTTCCAGATTGAGAAGTCTGTAGANGGAGAGAGNACTACGACGCGNATTAGAGAANTGAATGAAAATGAAAGNGTGGAAGAGCTTGCCAGAATGCTCGGAGGTGCCGCTATTACGGAAAATGTTTTAAATAATGCAAGAGAAATGAAAGATTTGGCAAGAAAATCAAAACAATGAATAATTAAAATTGAAGTTTTCTCACATACTAAAAAGGACATGCTCATGTATGTTCTTTTTTTTGTTGCTAATGTGAAGAGCGCATGGGTATATTGACAGAAAGGAATGCGGTACACAAATATGACTGATTATAAACTGAAGAACTATCGCAGATTTTTATATATATTATTCGCGTCAGGATTAGCGGCGCTGATAGCGGCAGTGTACATTGACTACTGGAAGAAGGTACCATCTACGATAATGATTCGTGCAGGAGTCGAGCAGGAATTGGATTTTCGTGTACCTGCCTCCGGAGAAATCTACCAGCAGGAATCTATAGAGAGCGTTTCCACACAGGTAGAAGGCCTGCATGTAAATTTTACAAAGGGCGTTACTTTTAAGGCTAATCAGATNGATAATTANAGAGTGAACTTAAAACTGTTTGGAATACTTCCTTATAAAAATGTGGACATTCAGGTCATTCAGGATAAGACGCTTATACCGTCAGGTATTCCTATAGGTATATATGTAAAGACACAGGGAGTTCTGGTAGTGGGNGTAGGTGAGTTCAAAAATCAGACCGGTGAGAGTGTTTCTCCTGCAAAATATATTCTTCAGCCGGGTGATTATATTCTGGATGTGAACGGAGAAGAAATAGAGAATAAGAANCAGTTTGTCAAAATGATAGAGAATTCAGACGGAAATGAACTGATTATGACGNTGCTGCGCAGCGGTGAGACTACGGAAGTGAAAATNCAGCCGGAAAGCAANCAGAANAACGAGTGGAAGCTTGGTATCTGGGTTCGGGACAATGCGCAGGGAATCGGNACATTGACCTATGTNGATACGGATGATACNTTNGGTGCNCTNGGNCANGGCATTAATGANGTGGATACTTCCACNCTNATGCTGCTTGGAGANGGAACTNTATATAAAACTGAAATCATTGGCATTACAAGAGGAGAGAATGGTTCACCCGGCGAACTTACCGGATTTATTGAATATAATAATGACAATATAATCGGTGAGATTACNGAAAATACGGANGANGGAATTTTCGGAGTATGTAATGATGATGTCNTACAGCAGACAATTTANGAAGCGNTNCCNATTGCATTAAAGCAGGANGTTGANATCGGNCNTGCNGAGATTATCTGTTCTGTTACGGGAGAACCTAAGATTTATAATATTGAGATTCAGGAAGTGAATCTGGAAAATGATAATGTAAACAGAGGCATGGTTATTAAAATTACAGACGAAGAACTTCTGGCGCTGACAGGAGGTATTATTCAGGGCATGAGCGGGAGTCCTATAATTCAAAACGGTAAACTTGTGGGGGCTGTGACTCATGTACTTGTAAATGATGCTNCCAGNGGATACGGAATTTTTATTGAAAATATGCTTGTNCAGTAAATAATCGCCGCGATGCCTGAATATTCCAAAAAACTCCACTATTGTTTATAATAGTGATAGCAAGGAATTAGAAATTATCGGAATTAATGTAATTTCTAAATTAATATGCTATTAAATTGTAATAATATGGGGGAATTTTATGGAACAATTAAATTTAACTGTAACAAGAGACAATGAAAAAGTGTATCAGATTCTTGATAATTTAATGAGCCAGGATAAAGCATTTCANATTATGATAACGGTNCCNTCNGAGAAGCAGGAAACATTGANNGGAGAACTGAAAGCTTCTGAAAANGTAAATGTNGTACACGATTTGGAGAAGGATGTNACNAATATGATACACGAAATCGGAGTACCNGCTCATATTAANGGATATCAATATTTAAGAGANGCNATAATGATGTCNGTAGAGGATGTGGAAATGCTTGGNTCNATTACNAAAATTCTCTATCCGACAATTGCAGCCAAGTATCAGACAACGCCNAGCAGGGTAGAACGNGCNATAAGGCATGCAATTGANGTGGCATGGTCNAGNGGAAAGATGGAAACGNTGGATGCCTTATTNGGATACACNATTAATACCGGTAAAGGGAAACCGACAAATTCTGAATTTATTGCACTCATTGCNGATAAAATCCGTCTNCAGTATCGTAATTATCATAATTAATCTAAAATTATCCTTTTATTAACAGAAAATATGATGTATAATAACAGAAGCGGCTCCATATGAAGCCGCTTCTGTAGAAATAGCGTAATGGNAAGCTGTTTCATGGAAAGTGATTCTATTAAAGGATAATGGAGGGTTATTTCATGAAGAAGATTTTATTTGTTGCGTCAGAAGGAGTGCCGTTTATCAAAACAGGGGGATTGGCGGATGTTGTNGGCTCCTTGCCAAAATGTATTGATAAAGAATATTTTGATGTGAGAGTAATTCTTCCCAAATATACCTGTATGTCTCAAAAGATGAAGGATATGCTGCAATACAGAACCCATTTCTATATGGATTTCCATTGGAGAAATGAATATGTAGGCATTCTGGAGGCAGAGGTAGANGGNGTTAAGTATTATTTTATAGATAATGAATCATTTTTCAATGGATTTAAGCCATACAGTGANAATGCATTATTTGAAATAGAAAAATATGCTTACTTCTGTAAAGCGGCTTTGTCAATCCTGCCGGTAATTGATTTCAGGCCTGACCTTATTCATTGCCATGACTGGCAGACAGGACTGATTCCGGTNTATTTGAAAGAAAGATTTCAGGGCGGCGAATTTTATCGCGGNATTAAGACTGTTATGACGATTCACAATCTGAAATTCCAGGGTAAATGGAGNGTTAAGGAGGTTAGAGAAATTACCGGACTTCCGCAGTATTTCTTTTCACCCGATAAATTGGAGGCATATAAGGATGCCAATNTGTTAAAGGGCGGTCTGGTTTATGCGGACGCTATTACGACGGTCAGCGATACATATGCCGAAGAAATCAAGACGGCGTTTTACGGTGAAGGATTAAACGGCCTGCTATGCGCAAGGGCGCATGATTTACGCGGTATTGTAAACGGTATTGATTACGACGAGTTCAATCCGGAAACTGACAAAAATATTGAGTTTCCGTATAATGCAGTTAATTTCCGTAAGGAAAAGGTTAAGAATAAGCGTGCCCTTCAGGCTGAACTTGGATTAAATCAGGATGATAAGGCGATGATGATAGGTATTGTATCCAGATTGACCGGACAGAAAGGATTTGATTTAATCGCTTATGTAATGGATGAACTGTGTCAGGATAATGTGCAGATTGTCGTACTTGGAACCGGCGAGGAACAGTACGAGAATATGTTCAGGCATTTTGACTGGAAATATCATGGTAAAGTATCTGCAAATATTTATTACTCTGACGCTTTATCCCATAAAATCTATGCTGCAAGCGATGCATTCCTGATGCCTTCATTGTTTGAGCCATGCGGTTTAAGTCAGCTGATGTCCCTGCGTTACGGCACGGTGCCGATTGTACGTGAGACTGGCGGACTTAAAGATACGGTGGAATCTTACAATGAATACGAGAGCACCGGTACAGGATTCAGCTTTACCAATTATAATGCTCATGAAATGCTGTCAACTATACGTTATGCGGAGCGCATTTATTATGATAAGAAAAGAGAGTGGAACAAGATAGTGGACAGAGCTATGTCAGCGGATTTCTCATGGCATGTATCTGCAAAGAAATATCAGGAAATGTATGATTGGCTGATAGGTTGATGCATCTACTCTAAAGGATGGAGACGAATATGGCACAACAGAAGAAGGATAGCTTTGTGCTTCAGGCCGGTATTCTTGCGGCAGCAGGCATTATTGTCAGAATTATCGGTTTGTTATATCGCAGCCCCCTAACCAGTATCATCGGTCTGGAAGGAAACGGATATTACACTAACGCCATCAATATTTACACAATAATATTATTGATTTCATCGTATAGTATACCCTCTGCCATTTCCAAAGTCATTGCGCAGCGATTGGCTTATAAGGAATATCGAAATGCCCAGAGGGTATTTCAGTGTGCCCTGATTTATGTGGTAGTGGTGGGTGGAATCTGCTCATTAATTACTTTTTTCGGAGCGCCGCTGCTTGTAAAAGTTGACGGTGCAATTCCTGTTTTACGTGTTTTTGCTCCTACGATTTTTTTCTCAGGGCTGCTTGGAGTATTTAGGGGATATTTTCAGGCGCACGGCTCTATGGTTCATACGTCAATTTCACAGATTTTTGAACAGATTCTGAATGCTGTAGTCAGTATCCTTGCCGCACGTCTGTTGATAGGTATGGTAGCAGCGGAGGGAGATACTACTAAGGCAATTTACGGAGCTTCCGGCAGTGCGATAGGTACAGGGGCGGGAGTGCTGATAGCGCTTTTATTTATGTTTGGTATGTACAGACTGAATAAAGACATTATTAAAAAGAGAATTAAACGGGACCATACGCCGATACCGGAGAGCTATAGCCAAATTTTCAAGGTTATAATAACAACTGTTACGCCATTTATTTTAAGCACTTTTATCTATAATTGCTCGACAGTTGTTAATATGTATATTTATCAACATATAATGATAGATATAATGGGCGTGGATGAGCCTACGGCTGCAATCAGGTATGGTATTTTTGCCACGCAGGCGATTACCATTATCAATATTCCTATAGCGATTGCATCATCGATGTCTTCTGCATCTATGCCGGGAATATCCGCTACTTATGCGACTCATAGGGAAAGCGAAACACGTTATAAGGTGAAGCAGGCGATTCATATGACAATGCTGATTGCAATTCCCGCGTCAGTAGGTCTGTTTGCGCTGGCAAGACCTGTCGTGCAGTTCATTTATCCGCAGAAAGAGGCGCTCGATACTGCCGCGGGACTAATCCGCGTGCTTGCCATCACTGTCATCCTATATGGGCTCTCAACCCTGACTAATGCGGTATTACAGGGAATCGGCAAAGTCAATATTCCGGTTATTCATTCCGTGGTATCGCTGGTAGTGCAGGTTGTTATTTTGATTTTGATGTTGGTATATACGAATCTTGACTTATATGCATTGGCAGGAGCCAATATTGCATATTCTCTTATGATGTGCCTTTTGAATCAGATTTCGGTCATAAAGTATCTGGGTTATAGGCAAGACGTCGTGAAGACTTATTTAAAGCCTATGCTGGCTTCAATATTTATGGGGGCAGCAGCATTTGGCGTCTATCAGGGCGTATTCTATTTAATCAAAGAAAACAGGATTTCAGTTGTCTTCGCAATCAGTATTGCTGCTGTAGTTTATTTTGTCCTGATTATCAAGCTGGGAGTGGTAAATGAAGAAGAACTGAAGTCATTCCCTAAGGGGGCGTTTTTGGTTCATTTCGCTAAAAAATTCCATATTTTGAAATAAAATATGTATAAGACGTCCGTTGGACAATAATAAGTTTGTGATGTGCATAAATTCTTATGAAATCGACATAATAAAAAACGACATTGAATAATAGCAATTTTAAAACAACTTTCTAATGTCGTAGATTCGTATATGGAGAAAGGAGTAAGGTTAAATATGGCAAATTTATCAGAGCTTGAATTACAAAATCTTCGTCATCTTATGGGCGGTTATGATGTGACACACTGCAAAATGAAAGAATATGCGGAATGTGCAACTGATACACAGGTGAAGCAGTTTTTTGAAAAAGGTGCAAAATCCGCTATGCAGAACAAAGAGCAGTTGATGAAATTTTTAGGGTAATCGCAGGTTAAGAAAGGAGCGTGGAGATTAATATGCAGATGCAGGAAAAAACAATGGTAGCAGATACGTTGACGGGGATCAACGGTGAGCTGGTACGTTTCGGAGAAATGATACCGCAGACAGAAAATAAAGAGTTAAAGCAGACTTTGAAGCAGTTCAGAAATGCCTGTGAGCAGTCGCAGGAAGAGCTTTATCAGATCGCAAGGGAGAAATCTTATTATGTACCCGCGGCAAAGGCTACACAGGCGGAAATCGACCATGTGAAGTCTTTATTTACAGAAAAGACTATTTAATACAGATTTGTTTTTCAATCGTCAAGCTGCGTCAGACCGGAGATATCGGAATCTATTGTCATGGAATAATTGGTGTAGTAGACAACAAAACCCGGTTTGGCGCCGTTTGGCTTTTTCACATTCTTTTTCTGGAGATAATCAATTTCCACTTTTTCCTGTTCCCTTCCCTTGGAATAATATGCAGCAAGCTTTGCCGCTTCTTCAAATGTACGGTCGGGAAGTTCCTTACCTTCGGTTTTGACAATGACATGGGAACCGGGAATTTTCTTGGCGTGGAACCACCAGTCATTACCGGTTGCAAATTTGAAAGTAAGCTCGTCATTCTGATAATTATTTTTTCCTACATAGATATGAAAACCGTCGGAGCCGATATAGTGGAATGGGCTGCTGGTAATCTTTATCTTTTTTCCGCCGCTCTTTCTGCGAATATATCCGCTTTCTATCAGTTCTTCCTTGATTTGCACTAAATCTTCCTCTTTTAGGGCGATATCTAAAGAGGCGGCAATGGATTCAAGATGCTCGATTTCTTCTTTTACTTCGATTGTCAATTTGGAAAGCGCTTCAAAGGTGCGTTTCAACTTACCATACTTGTCAAAATATTTTTTGGCATTTTCGGAAGGAGTGAGAGTATCGTCCAAAGGAATCGTTATCATTTCATTCGTATAATAATTCAGGGCTTCCATGGATTTCGCACCGGGCTCCACACCNTAGCCGTAAGTATTTAAAAGTTCTCCATAGACGCGNTATTTATCACGCTTTTCGGTATCCTTTATCTGTTTTAGCTGTAAATCNTACTTNTTTATATTNCGTTCTAAGGCAGTATTAACAATCTTACGNANGTCCGCTGATTTNTGCCGAATTCTTGTGATAACATTTTTTTCCTCATAATAGCGCTCCAGAACTTCGCTTATTGTATCAAAAGAACGGACTTCCTTATTGGCATAAAGAGTCAGCGGAATAGCGGCANATTCCAGAGGANTTTTNTTTTCATATATGATATTTGGNTCAAAAGCGCCGTNTTTAATCTGTTTCAATATGGAAANAAGGTTTACATAAATTTTGTNNAGNGCNGNCTNATCAAGCGCACTTACNGNAATATCACCGTCTATGCNTGCNCGGTAACAAATCTCCTGNGCAATGATGGGAGAGAGACCGGTATAAGNGCANTANAANGCCTTGTGAATCGNCATCGGCATAGCAGAGAGCTTTTCTGCGAAGAGNNTTTTGGTTTCCGCATCATCAGAATCAGGGTCTGAGTTCTCGATAAGAGTAAACGGGTTNANTTTATCCTGCGTCTGCGGTATAAAATATTCCCTGCCGGGCAGGACTTCCCTGACGGANCTNACCATGCCGGAAATATGCTTAATGCTGTCGATTATCATATTTTTATCATTACAAAAGATTATATTACTGTGTTTACCCATGATTTCGATAATAAGGGTTTTCTGACAGATATCGCCCATCTCATTCAGATGCTCCAGACGAATCCTGATGATACGCTCAAGTTCAGGCTGTGTGATATCCAGAATCCTTGCATTTTGCAGATGTTTTCTGAGTAACATACAGAATCCNGGNGCNGTCATGGGNCTTTGCTTATTTTTATCAGTCAGNTAAATAAGCGGAAGNGAGGCGTCNGCNGAGAGTAAAAGNCTGTATTGGGNGCTGTTNTTNTTTACNGTTATAAGAAGCTCGTCTGTTTCAGGCTGGGAGATNTTGTANATGCGGCCGCCTGAGAGNGTGTCGTTTANTTCTTTGGTTATATTTGAGATGGTGATGCCGTCGAAAGCCATAGTTNGTCAAACCTTTCTGTATTGGGGGATGTTTTTCAAGACGTCCGTTGTACAATATAGACAAATCAGCGCAGGGCACGCTTGCGCTGCGTTGTCGCTCGTAGCGGTACATAAGGTGCCAAAATACGGCACCTAAGTACCGACGGCGACATAGCACCCTGTGTTGATTTGTCTATATTGTACAACTACGGTTTTGAAATGGCAAGACAGAAGATGTTTGGGAACTTCTGTGGAGGTTATAATTCATGGGGAAATTTTCGGGTGAAATGTTGGTTAGAAAATTAGTCATAGCCCTTTTAATTTCGCATATTAATCTGTTATAATTATCATACCATATTTCAAAAAAGGAGAAGGCTATGAATAAAAAACATGTGAAATGTTTTTCAGTTTTGGCGGCTATTATGGCTATGCTTGTTATATGCGTCGGCTGCGGAAGCGGTGAAAAAAATACGGAGGATGCGGAAGTTTATGGTGTGCTTTCAGAGGGCGATATACCGCCGGATTTTACTGCTGAGCTTGCGGACGGAGGCAGCTTCGTACTTTCGGAAAAGTCTGATAAGGTGGTTTTGATAAACTTCTGGGCTACNTGGTGTCCCCCATGTGTGGGTGAAATGCCTGCATTTCAGCAGCTTTATGATGAATATGGAGACGANTCTGGCTCTTATAGTTATCGACTGCGCTGAAGATAAAGAAACGGTAGACAAATTTATTGCCGACAACGGATATACCTTTCCAATCGCCTATGATGAGAATGGAGAAATCGGTGAAAAATACCCTACTCAGGGTATTCCATATACAGTGATTGTTGCTCCCGACGGAAAAATCAGCAAAATTTATATGGGAGCGAATAGCGCCGAGATACAGTATAAGGAATATAAATCAGCCATTGATGAGGTAATGAAGTGATGAAAACAAGCGGTAAAGTGAATCTTGAGAGAGCTGTTCTGATATTGGCTGCCGTGGCGCTGATTTTGACAGGCATCTCTCAAAAAGGTTTTAAGGACGTAAAAAACAAGGCAGCCCGTATATGCTATGAATGCATAGGAATAGGATAGAATATGAAGAGAAGGCGTATCATTCAGCTTATAACCGCGGTTTTATATAACTGCAACATAACGGGATTTGCCAAAGGTACCATCTATCAGGGAAACGTAAAGGGAATGTGCGTTCCGGGACTGAACTGTTATTCTTGTCCCGGAGCAGTTGGTGCGTGCCCTTTAGGGAGCTTACAGTCGGCGCTATTGTCGTCAAAATACAAGATGCCTTACTATATGCTGGGAGTATTGCTTCTTTTCGGCATACTTTTAGGCAGAGTCATCTGCGGTTTTTTGTGTCCATTTGGACTTTTGCAGGAGTTGCTTTATAAGATACCTGGCAGGAAGTTGAAAAAAGGCAGATGGACAAGGCGGTTTAGCCTGATTAAATATGTGGTTTTAGCGGTGTTTGTAATAATCATCCCCCTTAAGCTTGCCGTGCCGGGCTTTTGCAAATTNATATGTCCTGCCGGTACATTGGAAGGAGGAGTGCCATTAGTTATCATGAACGANAGTTTAAGGCGGCTTATCGGCTGGCTGTTTTCATGGAAGCTTCTGCTGGCAGCAGNNATTATTNTNNCATCGGTGTTTATNTTCCGNTTNTTTTGCAGATTCATCTGCCCTCTNGGGGCATTTTATTCTTTGTTTAACAGAATTTCNNTTTTCGGAGTTAAGGTTGACGAGCATAAATGCACGAACTGCGGNATGTGTGTAAGGCAGTGCAGAATGGACGTCAATAAAATCGGAGACAGAGAATGTATTCAGTGCGGTGANTGCAAAGAGGTGTGTCCTGCGGGAGCTGTTACCCTCGGTGTTAAGAAGGCGGGGTATGGCGATAAAAAGCTTCAGGAAGATAATTAATATAAATTCAGAAAGNGTGGNATTATGACAGATTATGAAAAAGCCGTTNNNNTNTGGCANCAAAAAAATATAACGACAGANGCGGAACTGNCTGANGCATTAANCGGACACAGCATTGCATTTGCNTATCATTCCGGNAAGATTGAAAATGAAAAGATTACCTATAATGATACCAGAGANATTTTTGAACATGACGGAGTGACTTCTTATACCGGAGATTTACGCACATTNTTTGAAATCCGCAATGCCAAAGATGCAAATGANATGNTNCTTGTTTCATTTCAGGCAAAACGCCCTTTTGATGAAGCTTTTATAAAAGAACTGCATATGTTATTAACCCGGGGTCTAAACAGATTNCNCGTGCAGAAAGGCAAAAGAATTAGTTTAAACTTTTTGATTCATAAGTTATATTAGGAATCGTCACAAGCTTGACGTAAGAAGAGTATTATTTTATAATATTAGAAGCTGACTCAAAAAATACGGTGAGAGAAGAGGGTGGGGTATGATAAAGAGCATGACAGGTTTCGGCAGATATGAAATCGCCGAAGAAGAACGAAAAATCACAGTGGAGATGAAATCCGTCAACCACAGATATCTGGATGTATCTATCAAGATGCCCAAGAAGCTGAGCTTTTTTGAAACAGCAATCAGGAGTGAACTGAAAAATTATATACAAAGAGGTAAAGTGGACGTTTTTATNACCTATGAAGATTTTACCGAGTCCAATATCTGTGTGAANTATAACAAGGAAGTGGCGGCTGAGTATGTGAAATACTTAGAACAGATGCAGAAGGATTTTTCCTTGGATAATGATATCAGAGTATCCACTTTGTCAAGATATCCGGAAGTTTTCAGCATGGAAGAGCAGACTGTCGATGAAGAAGAACTCTGGAAGCTGCTTGATAAGGCGATAAAAGGCGCGGTAGAGGGNTTTGTGGCATCCAGAATNAAAGAAGGCGAGAATCTGAGAGATGATTTGATTGCCAAGCTTGACGGAATGCTTGAACATGTGGATTTTATCGAGAAACGNTCACCTGAAATTATCACAGAATACAGACAGAAACTTGAAGATAAGGTAAAAGAGCTGNTAGGNGACGCGCAGATAGATGAAAGCAGANTACTNATGGAAGTGACTATTTTCGCGGATAAGGTATGNGTTGACGAAGAACTGGTGCGTTTAAGAAGCCATATTGAAATGACTAAGGATAATCTGATACAGGGAGGAAGTATCGGGNGNAAACTGGATTTTATCGCTCAGGAGATGAACAGGGAAGCCAATACGATTCTCTCNAAGACNAATAATCTGGAAATATCCAATCATGCAATTGACCTTAAGACTGAGATAGAGAAGGTCCGCGAGCAGATTCAGAATATNGAATAAGAAGGGNAGGAACNGGCTATTGGGAAGATTGATTCATATAGGNTTTGGNAATGTTGTGAATACGGGNAAAATCNTAGCAATAGTCAGTCCGGACTCTGCGCCTATCAAGCGTCTNNTACAGAAGGCAAAAGAAACCGGNNCAGCGATTGACGCTACTCAGGGNAGAAAGACGAANGCAGTACTGATTATGGAAAACAATCAGATTGTGTTATCCGCGTTGCTGCCGGAGACAATTGCAGGAAGGGCACAGGCGGATGGTGAACAGGCGTGTACGGATGAGGAATAAGCGGGTAGAGNTTTTTATTATAATGTTAATATAAAAATATTTTGATGCGGAACTAAAGGTTCCTGCGAAAGGAGAAAAAATGTTACATCCATCATATGCAGATTTAATGAAAGTAGTAAACAGNGATGTTGAGGAAGGTGATGCACCTGTAGTAAGCAGCCGGTATTCTATAGTAATGGCTACTTCNAAAAGGGCAAGGCAGATNATTTCAGGNGATGAGGTNCTTGTAGAAAATTATGAGAACAGAAAGCCTTTATCTGCGGCTATAGAAGAACTGAATCAGGCTAAAATAAGNATNTTAAGTGAGGACGAAGNGNTTNGTGANGATTCAGAAGAAAATNNNGCTGAGGANNCGGNCNCAGTNTCAGANGACAGNGTAGAAGAGCCAATCAGNAATGGAGAAGAATAATTCNAATTAAGATGAATGATAAAATATTTTTTATTTCNTTNGGNTGNGATAAGAATCTGGTTGATTCTGAGATGATGCTGGGTCTTTTATCCGAGAAAGGCTATGAGTTTACTGACGACGAGACAGAGGCNGACATAGTTGTTATCAATACATGCTGNTTTATAAATGATGCNAAGCAGGANAGNATTGATACNATTCTTGAGATGGCNGANCTNAGAAAAAACGGCGATATTAAAGCNCTTGTTGTAACAGGCTGTCTTGCNCANCGNTANAAAGANGAGATTCAGAAAGANATTCCCGAAGTGGATGNCATNATCGGAACTACGGCTATNGATGAAATAGTTGGAGTGNTNNATGAGCTTCTTNTGCAGAGAAAANGCTGACAGAAGTTNCGAAAAGANAAACCATTATCGNAGCCTTGATNATAAGCCNTTGACNGATACAAAACGAATAGTGACNACNGGCGGTCATTACGCTTATTTAAAAATNGCNGAAGGCTGTGATAAGCACTGTACTTATTGTATTATTCCAAAGGTGCGCGGAAACTACAGAAGCGTTCCGATGGAAAGTCTCATAAAAGAAGCGGAAATTNTGGCAGAAGGCGGAGTAAAAGAGCTGATTCTTGTAGCACAGGAGACAACTGTATACGGAACGGATTTATATGGAAAAAAGATGCTGNCGCAGCTGCTTGGTAAGTTGTGCAGGATTGAAGGAATACGTTGGATACGTATTTTATACTGTTATCCNGAAGAAATTGATGATGANNTGATTGGGGTTATTAAGGATGAACCCAAAATCTGCCATTATTTGGATATTCCCATACAGCATNGCTGTGATAATATTTTAAAGAAGATGGGACGCAGAACGGATAGGCGGGAAATAGAGGATATAATCGGTAAGCTCCGCAGCAGGATACCGGATATCTGTATCAGAACCACGTTGATTACCGGNTTTCCNGGAGAAACTGATGAAGAGCATGAGGAGTTGATGGCATTTGTAGAGCAGATGAAATTTGATCGTCTGGGCGTNTTTACATATTCGCAGGAGGAAGATACGCCTGCGNCATTGATGCCGNATCAGGTNCCGGAAGAAGTGAAGGAAGAACGCCTGGCGCAGCTTATGGAGCTGCAGCAGGAGATTGCGTTTGATGCTGCGCTTTCCATGGAAGGAANNTATGTAGATGCCATGATAGAAGGAAAGGTTGCGGATGATGACGTCTATGTGGCGCGGACATATAAGGATGCACCGAATGTTGACGGTCTTTTATTTGTGAATACCGGAAGGGAGCTTATGACCGGCGATTTTGTGAAGGTCAGGGTTACCGGAGCCTATGAATATGATTTGATTGGAGAATTGGAAGATGAATCTGCCTAATAAGTTGACAATGTTTCGAGTTATCTTGATACCGTTTTTTGTACTTTTTATGTTGGTTGACATAACTAGTGTAGACAAATGGATTGCACTTGCGATTTTTATTATTGCAAGTCTGACTGATCTGTTGGATGGCAAGATTGCAAGAAAGTATAATCTGGTCACTAACTTCGGAAAGTTTATGGATCCGCTTGCAGACAAACTGTTAGTATGTTCAGCTCTCATATGTCTGGTGGAGATGTCAGTGCTGCCTGCATGGATTGTTATTATTATTATTTCAAGAGAGTTTATAATCAGTGGTTTCAGGCTGATTGCTTCCGATAACGGAGTTGTGATTGCGGCAAGTTACTTTGGGAAATTTAAAACGACATTTCAGATGGTCATGATTTGTCTGATGATTGCAGATATAGAGGCGTTAAGCATTCTTACAGCCGTTGTAATGTGGGCGGCTCTTGCGCTTACAGTTATTTCATTGATTGATTATCTGGTTAAAAATAAGGATGTTATGAAAGAAACCAAATAGTAAAAGTACCAAGCTTCGCAAGAAAGGAATAAGGCATAAAGATGGTAGTAGAGATTATTTCGGTCGGAACTGAAATTTTACTGGGTAATATCGTAAACACTAATGCGGCTTATCTTGCTGAGAAATGTGCCGGACTTGGTTTATCGTGTTATTATCAGGATGTGGTAGGCGATAACGAGGAACGTCTGATAAGTGTGATAAATACAGCGCTTTCCAGAGCAGACATACTGCTTCTTTCCGGTGGACTTGGCCCCACGCAGGATGATTTGACAAAAGAAACGGCAGCGAAGGCGCTTGGTAAGAACTTATATCTGCATGAGCCGAGCAAAGAAGCAATTACAGCCTTTTTTAAGAACAGGGGCTTGGAGATAACGGAAAATAACTGGAAGCAGGCAATGGTCCCTGAAGACAGTATTGTAGTTGATAATCCGAATGGTACGGCGCCCGGAATCATAATGAAAGAGAATGGAAAACATGTTATACTGATGCCGGGACCGCCAAATGAAATGATACCGATGTTTGATAATTCTATCATGCCATATTTGAGTGAACTGGAGCCGGGTATTATATATTCTCAGACCGTTAAAATCTGCGGTGTCGGAGAGAGCAAAGCGGAATCTATGGTAGAAGATTTGATAAATGAACAGAGTAATCCGACGATTGCGACATACGCAAAGACAGGAGAGGTACACCTGCGTGTAACCGCAAGGTCTGAGGATGAAAAAGAAGCCAAAAAAATGGTTAAGCCAATCGTCAAAGAACTTAAAGGACGTTTCGGAAACCATATTTATACAACTCAGGAGGATGTAACTCTAGAGAAAGCAGTAGTAGACCTGCTGGTTGCCAATCACCTGACCATCACTACGGTAGAATCCTGCACCGGCGGTATGCTGGCGGCAAGGTTGATTAACGTACCTGGAGTGTCGGAAATATTTAAGACCGGATATATTACATATTCCAATAAATCCAAGCGAAGAGTACTTGGAATCAAGAAGCCGCTTCTTGAGAAGCATGGAGCCGTAAGCTCTGAAGTAGCCAAAGATATGGCAAAGAGGTCAGCGCTTTTTGCAAAAGCGGATGTATCGGTAGGTATTACAGGCATAGCCGGACCTGACGGAGGGTCTGAGGAAAAACCGGTTGGACTTGTATATATTGCCTGCAATGTATGCGGACGTATAGATGTTAAGGAGTGTCATTTTAGCGGTAACCGGATGAAAATACGTGAGAGCAGTGTTTCGGCGGCATTATCTATGCTGCGGGAGTCGATACTGGCATATTATAGCGAAGTAACTTTTGGTGAGAAAAAATAGTATTATATAGTTGATTTAGTAGAAGGAGAATCAAAAGATGGAAGATCAAAATAAGGATATTATGCCGGAAGGTCAGACACAGGCAGATATACCGCAGACTGAAGGACAGATGCTGGAAGAGCCACTGCAGGCAGAAGGGCAGATGTTGGAAGGAGCGTTGCAGACAGAAGAACAGATTCAGCAGGAAGCGCAACAGACAGAGGAACAGATTCAGGAAGAAGCGCCGCAGGTGGAACAGACGTGGATGGAGAGTTCGATTTATACGACGCCGGATGTTTACCAGACTCAGACCGTTCAGGATGTTTATCAGCCTTCATATATGAATGAGGAAAGTAATGATATTGGCGGGGGATTATTCTCAGGCGATCAGTCTGAAAAGGATATGAACAGCAGTGTGTATGGCGATAATCAATCTATACCTAACGTTAATGTATATGCAAGTAATCAGAACAATGGCTATAATAATGGAATGAACGGTATGGATGGAAATCAGTACAGGTACGGAAATACCGGTATGGACGGAAATCCATACCAGTATGGAAATAATGGTTATTACGGAAACCAGAACCAGTATGGAAATAATGGAGCAGCCGGAAATCAGTATCAGTATGGAAATAATGGGGCAGGCGGAAATCAGTACCAATATGGAAATAACGGAGCAGGCGGAAATCAGTACCAATATGGAAATAATGGAGCAGGCGGAAACCAGTACCAGTACGGAAATAACGGAGCAGGCGGAAACCAGTACCAATATGGAAATAACGGAGTTGCTGGTAATCAATACCAATATGGAAATAACGGAGCAGCCGGAAATCAATATCAATATGGAAATCCATACGCTTATAACCAGAATGGTTATAGTCCATATGCTGCACCTCAGAAAAAGAAACAGACAGGTTTGATCATTGGAATTATCGTTGCTATTGTCGTTGTCTTTCTGATTGCTTTTTTGGCGATAATATATAATGCTTTTAAAAATATTTATAATAACACACAAAGAGTTGCGGTTAATAGTGTAGTGGACCGTGCGGGCGATGATACTGACCGTGATAATGACGATAACCGTAATTCTGATAATGATAGAAACAACCGTGACAATGATCGTGATGACGATGATGACGACAATGACTATGACGACGGCGATTACTATGAATTTCATGATGATATAAAGAATAATCTTTCATATTCGATAAAATGGGATTATTCCGAGTATGATACGGATAATGAAAACGTATCAATTTATGTAGATTATCCGGTAATCGTCGGAGATGATGTGCCGAACCTGGATAGATTAAATGCAATTATAGCAAGAGAAGCGTCGATTTTTTCAGAATATTATGAGGATGAATACTCAAAATATATGGACGATAATGAGGACTCTTACTTTGATGTTACTTCCGAAGGTTATGTGACTTATATGAGCGAAAGCGTTTTAAGCATTGCTTTTCAGGAGGAAATCAGGTCAAACTTTTTCGGTGCAGTATATGTTTATTGTATTAACATTGATATGAATGCCGGCGTTGTTATGGACAATACGGATATAATAGAGGTTGATGATGATTTTTCCGTAGATTTCAGAGAGAGAAACGAAAGACAGAACGGCGAAAACGATATGCTGGACAGCATGAGCGATCAGGAGATTACGAAGCATCTTAAATCAGAAGATGATCTTATTATCTTCTATACTCCGCTGGGTATGGAAATCGGAATGAATTATGGTGACGGTTACGGCTGGGTAACAGTTACATATAATGATTACAAAAAATACCTGAAAGTTTTTTAAAACCGGATTTGATAAAATATAAAGATATTATAGTCCTTCGCCGCAGGGCGGGGGACTTTTTGACTGATTGGTCAGCGGGTTTGCAATGGCATAAAAGGAGAATAGAAAATGAGAAGACGTGCAGGGGTAGTTTTGATTAATCCGGAAACAGAAGAAATTCTTTTGATTGGAAGAAAAAAGAATAATCAGGATATTTATTATGTTATTCCCGGTGGTGGTGTGGAAGAAAATGAAACATATCCTGAAGCGGCACGTAGGGAAATGCTTGAGGAATTGCAAAAACTGGATTTGGGTAAGATGTAAAACTGCACAATACAATATGTTGTATTGCGTTTGTCCACTAAATTCATTTAGATACAATATCATGATTTTTTAAGTATAATAATCAATATTACTCTTTAATATTTTCTACATTCTTTAACTTAAAATAAATTGCGTTTATCCTTTGAATATGATATATGTATAGATTATGAAGAATAGCCCGCTTTTATGACATTGTATATGAATCTGAAAAATATTATTCTGCTTTGCATATCCGGCACATCGCCAACAATTCAAAGCAAAAACTAAAATTTTAGCTGGGAGGAGGTATAAAGAGTTGTTTATTGGACTTAAAAGGATGTAAAATATAAAAAAAGAAAAGTAACTGTTGACAAAATCGAACATTTGTTTTATTCTAACAATATAAGAACAAATGTTCTGACACAAAAGGAGATTGAATAATGGAAAAAGAAGAAAGATTAAAAGCATTGGATGCTGCCATAGGGCAGATAGAAAGACAATTTGGAAAGGGCGCAATTATGAAGCTCGGCGACCCTTCCGCACAGATGAACGTTGAGACGATTCCTACAGGCTCGCTAAGTCTGGATATTGCATTAGGCTTGGGAGGAATACCCAAAGGAAGAATTGTGGAGATATATGGACCTGAATCCAGTGGTAAGACTACGGTAACCTTGCATATGATTGCTGAAGTACAAAGAAGAGGCGGTATTGCGGGATTTATTGATGCAGAACATGCGCTGGATCCCGTTTATGCCAAGAATATTGGCGTTGATGTGGATAATTTATATATTTCGCAGCCTGATAACGGTGAACAGGCATTGGAAATCACGGAGACTATGGTGCGTTCCGGCGCTATAGATATTGTAGTGGTGGATTCCGTGGCGGCTCTTGTACCGAAGGCTGAGATTGACGGAGATATGGGAGATTCACATGTGGGACTGCAGGCAAGACTGATGTCTCAGGCGCTGCGTAAGCTGACGGGTGTAATCAGCAAATCCAACTGTACTGTTGTTTTCATTAACCAGCTGCGTGAGAAGGTTGGTATTATGTTTGGCAATCCCGAGACTACTACAGGCGGACGCGCACTGAAATTCTATTCGTCCGTCAGGTTGGATGTCAGAAGGATAGAGTCCATAAAGCAAGGCGGAGAAGTCATCGGCAACAGGACGAGGGTAAAGGTCGTTAAGAATAAGATAGCGCCTCCATTTAAGGAAGCGGAATTTGATATTATGTTCGGTGAGGGGATTTCCACGATAGGAGATATTCTGGATTTGGCGGCCGATAACGGAATAATTAATAAAAGCGGCGCATGGTATGCTTATGAAGGAAATAAGATTGGACAGGGAAGAGAGAACGCTAAGCAGTATCTTAAGGATAATCAGGCAGTATGCGATGAGGTAGAGCAGAAGGTCAGAGAATTGTTCAATTTGGATGTAGCGTTGCAGGACAATGAAGAGAAATCCTTAAATGAAAAGCCGGCTAAGGATAAAGCATCGAAGGAAAAGGCTTCACAGGAGAAAGAATCATAGATTGAAAAATAAATTTTTACATATTGAGTAAAGAGCAAGGAAATTTCTATGACAGTAACAGATATCACGCCAATTACAAAATCAAGATACAGGATTGTTCTGGATGAAGAGCTTACTTTTGTATTATACAAGGGTGAAATGAACCGTCTTCATATACGGAGAGGGGAAGAAATCATGGAAGATACTTATTTACGTATCTTCCACGAAATTCTTCCTAAAAGAGCCAAACTCAGATGTATGAATCTGCTTCAGTCGAAAGATTATACTCACAGGCAGCTTGAAGATAAGTTAAAGCAGGGAGATTATCCGAAAGAAATCATCGATGAGGCAATCGCTTATGTGGAGTCTTACGGTTATGTTGATGATGAAAAGTATGTAAGAAATTTTATTGAGTACAATTCGGATAAAAAGAGCAGAATACGAATAGAGAATGATCTGATGCGGAAGGGAATCCGTAGGGAATTGATTGGTAAGGTATTCGGTGAACTGCAGGAATCAGGAACGGAGATAGATGAAATTACCATGATTCAGAATCTTTTAAATAAAAAAAATTATAATTCACAGTCGGCTACTGATGAAGAAAGACGAAGGATGTATGCATTTTTGTCCAGAAAAGGATTTCGTTCTGATGTAATCGGCAGAGCACTTCTACTTGACATAACATAATTTTAGATGTAGAATTAGTGTGTTGTATTTTTCGATTATTAATTCCACAGGAATTATTGATATGTACAATGAAAATTAAATAAGGAGGTGCTCCTGTAAATGCAATGGGTATGGATTTTGGCGGCAATAGTCATTACGCTGGTTATATCTATTCCGGTTACTGCAATTATAGCTACGAACTACCATAAGAAGATAGTTGAAGCTAAGTTGGGAAATGCGGATGAGAAGGCAAGAAAAATTATCGATGAGGCCCTCAAAACAGCTGAAACCAAGAAGCACGAAGCGTTGCTTGAAGCAAAAGAAGAGACTATTCGTTCTAAGAGCGAATTGGACAAGGAAATCAAGGAACGTCGGGCGGAAGCGCAGAGGTATGAGCGCAGGATTCAGCAGAAGGAAGAGAACATTGATAAGAAAGCGGATGCTATTGAGAGAAAAGAAGCAAGTCTGATTGCAAAAGAAGAATCGCTTGCTAAACAGCGTGAAGAAATCTCAAAACTTAATGAGCAAAGATTACAGGAACTGGAACGAATCTCAGGTCTAACCTCCGAACAGGCAAAAGATTATTTGTTGAAAATTGTTGAAGATGAAGTAAAACATGAAACTGCTGTAATGATTAAAGAAATGGAGAGCAGGGCAAAGGAAGAAGCAGATAAGAAAGCAAAGGAATATGTAGTGACAGCGATTCAGAAATGCGCGGCTGACCATGTTTCTGAGACAACCATATCTGTTGTTCAGCTCCCCAATGACGAAATGAAAGGAAGGATCATCGGTAGAGAGGGACGTAACATAAGGACTCTTGAAACTATGACCGGCGTTGATTTAATTATCGATGATACGCCTGAAGCCGTAATTTTATCAGGCTTTGATCCGATTCGTCGCGAAGTGGCAAGAATTGCGCTTGAAAAATTAATTGTAGATGGTCGTATACATCCGGCCAGAATCGAAGAGATGGTTGAGAAAGCGCAAAAAGAAGTTGAAGTAATGATAAAAGAAGAAGGTGAAGCGGCAACACTGGAAGTAGGTGTACATGGTATTCATCCGGAGCTTATCAGATTACTTGGTAAAATGAAGTTCAGGACCAGCTATGGTCAGAACGCATTAAAACATTCAATTGAGGTAGCGCAGTTATCCGGTCTGCTGGCGGCAGAGCTTGGTTTAGACGTCAGGATGGCGAAGCGTGCCGGTCTGTTACATGATATAGGTAAAGCGGTGGATCATGAAATGGAAGGCTCACATATTCAGTTGGGTGTAGATCTTTGTAGAAAATACAAGGAATCTCCGATTGTTATTAATGCGGTAGAATCTCATCATGGAGATGTTGAACCTCAGACTTTGATTGCATGTTTGGTACAGGCTGCTGATACTATTTCCGCTGCAAGGCCGGGTGCAAGAAGAGAAACATTAGAAACATATACAAGCAGACTTAAACAATTAGAAGACATTACAAATAATTTCAAAGGCGTTGATAAATCTTTTGCTATTCAGGCAGGTAGAGAGATTCGTGTTATGGTAGTTCCGGAACAGATTACAGATTCAGACATGGTATTACTCGCCAGAGATATTTCCAAACAGATTGAAGCTGAATTGGAATATCCCGGTCAGATTAAAGTCAATGTAATCCGTGAGAGCCGAGTTATCGACTACGCTAAATAGTACTTAAAACTCTGTAGAGAAATCTACAGAGTTTTTTTGTACAATTTTTGCTTGTGTTCATAGGCTTTATGTAGTAGAATAGTTGACAGTGTATGATTGTATACAATTATGCAGTATGACATGGAGGAAAAGATTATGAAGCCTTATAAGGAAATGAGCAAAGATGAGCTTGTATCATTGAAAAAGGAACTAGAGAAGAAATTTGAGGAAGCAAAGAGCAAAGGACTTAAACTGGATATGTCCAGAGGTAAACAGTCCACAGCACAGCTTGATATGACAATGGGCGTTATAGGAACTCTGGATTCCGGTTCTGAGCTTAGGACGTTAGACGGAGTTGATTGCAGAAATTATGGTTTGCTGGAGGGTATTCCGGAAGCAAGGCATCTGTTGGGCGATATGATGGGTGTTCCGGCTGATAATGTGCTTGTATTTGGAAATTCAAGTTTAAGTATCATGTATGATGCGATTTCTCATGCCATGACACATGGCGTAATGGGGTCTACACCTTGGTGCAAGCTTGATAAAGTGAAATTTTTATGTCCGGTGCCGGGATATGACAGGCATTTTAAGATTACGGAATTTTTTGGTATTGAGATGATTAATATACCAATGTCGGCAGAAGGTCCTGATATGGATTTGGTAGAAAAATATGTAAATAGCGACCCGGCAGTGAAAGGTATCTGGTGTGTGCCGATGTATTCCAATCCGACAGGTATTTCTTATTCGGATGAAGTGGTAAGAAGATTTGCCGGCTTAAAACCGGCAGCGGAAGATTTCAGAATTTTTTGGGACAATGCTTATGCCATCCATCATTTATATGATGATAAGCAGGATGAAATTCTGGAAATTTTGGGTGAATGTGAGAAAGCAGGAAATCCTAATATGGTTTATGAGTTCTGTTCCACGTCTAAAGTTACTTTTGCNGGCGGCGGNATTGCAGGACTGGCATCCNCTCTTGCCAATGTGGAAGATATNAAGAAAACCATGACNATTCGGACGATTGGTTATGATAAGATTAACCAGCTTCGNCATGCAAGATATTTTAANGATAAAGCNGGATTATTGGAGCATATGAAGAAACATGCCGAAATCATCCGNCCTAAATTCGAGGCGGTTTTAAGCGTTTTGGATAAAGAACTCGGNGGTCTTGGAATCGGAGAGTGGACGAAACCTGTAGGCGGATACTTCATTTCGTTTGATGCNATGGAAGGCTGCGCNAAAGCNATTGTGGCAAAATGTAAGGAAGCAGGAGTTACGCTGACNGGTGCAGGAGCTACCTACCCTTACGGAAAAGACCCCAAAGACAGCAATATCCGTATTGCCCCCACATTCCCNACNCCGGAGGAAATGGCGGCAGCGACAGANTTNTTTGTGCTTTGCACTAAGCTGGTAAGTGTGGATANATTATTGGGTTAGGNTTGNTNATNTNGTGACNGNTCANNTGNTGGNTTAGTTATGTAAACTNTNANNNAGAAAGGNATAGGTTTATATGGATAAATTTGAACGTCTGGANAGGACNCTTGTNCATAAGGGTGCAATAATAGATTATTATCAGGATACGGTTAAAGTGCCNAANGGAAATATTGTCAAATGGGACTTTATCGGTCATAAAGGAGCGGCGGCTGTNGTTGCGGTAAATGAAGAGGGNAANCTTTTGATGGTAAGNCAGTATCGAAATGCNCTGGACAGAGAAACCCTTGAGATACCNGCAGGCGGTCTTAACAGTATTGATGAGCCGACNGANGTGGCGGCNGCAAGAGANTTGGAGGAAGAGACCGGNTATAAGGCNGGNAAGCTNGAATTGCTTATTACNATTCGCACTACNGTAGCTTTCTGNAATGAAAAGATNGATGTTTATGTCGCAACGGANTTAAAGCCNAGCNGACAAAATCTGGATGAAGACGAGTTCATNGGCGTAGAGACCTACTCTATAGAAGAGCTTGCACAGATGATCTATGACTGTAAGATTCAGGATGGCAAAACTGTAGCGTCACTGATGGCGTATAAGAATAAATACTGTTAATAATAGTAAATAAACATCTTAGGGTACATTTCCGTATATCGGGANTGTANCCTTTTTGTGTATAATAGGGCAAGCGTTAACATATATTTGAGTAGGTATTTNAGTATGAAGGAAGGCGGATATATGTTATCAGGACAGCNGGGCANGAGCAGTTATTATTTAATGTATTTATTNATGACAGGTTTATTCTTAGGAATATTGTTTGTNAATATCAGGCATGATGTCTGGATTAAGGATGATGGACTGCTTAATGCAGTTATGATAAAACAACTGCAAAACAGTGAGCTTGATGGTAACTATTTATTCGGATATATTGTGAAACACAGGGTTTTTNCNATATTNACCGTNGGGNTGNTTGCNTCTACGATTATAGGACTTCCTGTTATATGCGNNTATGTATGTTATCTGGGAGTCAGTGCGGGATGTATTCTTTCAATCGCAGTAGTCAGATATGGNATCAGAGGACTTNTCTTTATGGCAGCNAGNATCTTTCCACAGGGATTTTNGTTAATACCGGGCTATATTTTTCTGTTTATATGGAGCATGGACTGTAACAGGCGCTTGTATGGAAAATACAATATACCTGAAGAACGATATTTTGTAGGTAAACAGTTTGTGTTACAAAAAGGGATAAAACTTTTGGGNATTCTTATTTTAATCATNATAGGATGTGTGATTGAAAGTTATGTAAACCCNAAAATTATACATTTTGTTATAAAAATTTTTTAATTTTTTTTCAATATATAGTAGACATAAAATATAGTAGTGACGATATGTTGTGCTTTTATAAAANTAAGGCAGAAATGCCCGAAAAATAGGGAAAAATCCATTTGCTTTTCTTAAAAAATATTATTATAATGTTAAATATACACTGGTTTAATTAACATAAAACCATATTAAGAAAGGCCTTTCTACCTATGGAAAAAGAAATTACCGCGTTTATATCTTATTTACATAATGTAAAGAAAACTTCAAATAATACAGAGTTATCTTATAAACGAGATTTGGAAAAACTACAGAACTTTATGGCTGAAAAAGGGATAAAATCTGTCACGGCAGTAAAGGCAGAGGATTTAGAATCTTATGTGCAGTATTTAGAGGATAATCATTTCGCAAATGCTACGATTTCCAGAAATATAGCTTCAGTGAAGGCATTTTATCATTATCTGACTCAGGAAGGAATCGTTGCGGAAGACATATCGGATAAGTTGAAATCTCCCAAGATAGAGAAGAAAATGCCGGAAATCATGTCTCCTGAGGAAGTAGTAAGGCTTTTGGAACAGCCCTGCGGAGACTCTGCAAAAGAAATTCGGGATAAGGCGATGCTGGAGCTTTTATATGCAACGGGAATCCGTGTAACGGAGTTGATAACTCTCAGACTTTCTGATGTTAACATGCAGCTGGATTTTGTGATTTGCAGGGATGCAAATAAAGAGAGAGTGATTCCGTTTGGGGGTGCGGCAAAGACTGCGCTCGGCAGGTATCTTGACGGCACTCGCGAATCCATGATAGAAGATAAGAAATCAAATGTATTATTTGCTAATTGCTCAGGACAGCCTATGAGCAGACAGGGATTCTGGAAGCTGGTTAAGTATTATGCCAAAAAAGCTGATATAAAGGCAGATATTACGCCTCATACCCTGCGCCACTCATTTGCCGCGCATCTGGTAGAGAACGGAGCGGACTTAAAGAGCGTTCAGGAAATGTTAGGACACTCGGATATCTCGACAACTCAGGTTTATGCAAATCTGAATCATAATCATTTAAGAGAAGTATATGCGAAAGCTCATCCACGTGGATGAGCTTATACTTTTAGACTGTATTAATTATATTTTCGGACATGATCAATCATACTCTGCAATATCATAAATTAGTTTTTCTGAAGCTTCCCAGCCAAGACAGGGGTCGGTAATGGATTTGCCGTAGACGCCTCCGCCTACCTTCTGAGCGCCTTCTTCAATATAACTTTCTATCATTACGCCTTTTACAAGCTTATAAATATCAGGACTTAATTTCCTGCTGTGCATGACTTCCTTGACAATTCTGATCTGCTGCGCATATTCCTTGTTGGAATTACTATGATTAGCGTCAATGATACAGGCGGGATTAACAAGGTCTTGCTCGTTGTACAACGTAAGCAGAAGCATCAAATCTTCATAATGATAATTCGGAAGACTCTGTCCATGCTTATTGGCCGCTCCACGAAGTACGGCGTGGGCCAATGGGTTTCCGGTAGTTTCAACCTCATATCCTCTGTATGTAAAAGAGTGTGGATGTTGTGCCGCATAAATTGAGTTCAGCATAACGGAAAGAGTGCCGCTGGTTGGGTTCTTCATACCGCTGGCAACGTCAAAACCGCTTACGGTCATGCGATGCTGCTGGTCTTCTACCGAACGTGCACCGATAGCTACATAAGAGAGGATATCCTCAACATAGCCCCAGTTATCGGGATAAAGCATTTCATCTGCTGCTGTAAGCTCGGATTCTTCTATTGCCCGGATATGCATTTTACGCATGGCAATCAATCCTGCGGTAAAATCAGGTTTTTTCTCAGGGTCAGGCTGGCTTGTTATACCTTTGTAGCCTTCGCCTGTGGTTCTGGGCTTATTTGTATAGATTCTCGGAATCAAAATCAGCTTGTCCTTTACTTTTTCATTGACTTTAGCCAGACGGCTGACATAATCGCATACGGCATCTTCGTTATCCGCCGAGCAAGGCCCGATGATAACCAGAAATTTGTTGCTTTTACCTGTAAGAACGTCACTGATTTCTCTGTCACGCTGTTTTTTTAATTCGGCAAGACGTGCCGGAACCGGAAATTGCTCCCGTATTTCAGTCGGAGTCGGTAATTGGTTGACATAATGAAACGACATATTTAAACACTGCTCCTTTATCTATGCAAGTTAATAAAATAGGTAATTGCAAAATATACTATTCCAATAACCTAGTTGTGCAATATAGACAAATAACAACAGGGTGCTATGGAGCCGTAGACCACTGAAGTGGTCTTGTACTTTAGGTGCCGTATTTTGGCACCTTATGTACCGCTACGAGCGACAATGCAGCGCAAGCGTGCCCTGCTGTTATTTGTCTATATTGTACAACGGACGCATTGAAAATTCTCCATTTCGCAAACACCTATGTCATTATAGTACATCCTCCGGATATTCGCAAGCATTGCTTTTTCAGTATCAACCCATGCTTCAGCCTTTGGAGAATTTTGAGATTCGCAGCGCAGAGACAGTACACAGCAGTGTCTGCACCATCTGGCTTGCGAGCATTCCCCATAGATAGCCTTTGATGCCCCAGATGGGAATGGCGAAAAATACGAACGCCAGACGCACTAGCAGACTTATGATGCTGTAGATAAAGGTGAGGTGGGTTTTTCCCAGTCCATTCAGAATACTGTTTAAAGTGCTCGCCACATACATAAAAGGACATATAAAGCTGAGTGTCAGAATAAAGCTTCCGGCAAGACGGCTGTTGTATAAAACCATGCCGGCCGTACGCCCGAATAGTAGGAAGAGCGCTGTGCAGCCGAAACCGAGGAGCATACAATATTTTATGGATTTAATAATCGCTTTTGTTACGGTATTTCTGTTGCCGCTTGCCTCCGCTTCTGATACGATAGGTAGTAACAGAACAGAGATGGAGTTGGTGATAGCGGATGGAAACAGGATAAGCGGAAGACTCATGCCGTTTAATACTCCATAGACGCTCAGGGCATTAGAATTGCTTAGTCCGTACAGCATAAGCCTGTTTGGAATGAAAACAGCCTCTATACTTTGTAATATATTGATAATGATGCGGTTGGCAGACAGCGGGACGGCAAGCTTAAGTAAATTTTCTGTAATCTTTTTATATTCAGTAACCGCGTTGCCTGACGGGCATGAGAGAACCCGCAGAGGGACGTGTCTGCCGAACAGTTTAGAAGAACGGCATATAATGGCGATGGCGGAGACAAACATTGAAGCGCTTTCTCCTATTACAAGCCCGACAACTGCAAAACTTATGGTTGGAGTCATATTTTTATGCAGGCATATATAATATATTATGTAAACGGAGCCGACTCTTACGACCTGCTCTGATAATTGTGACAGGGCAGGGATGGCGGTTTTCTTTATTCCGTAAAAATATCCGTTTATACAGGAATGAACTGTAGCCATTGGGATTGAAAGTGATATAATACGAAGTAAGGGCGCAGTTCTCTCCTCTAATAGAAAGGTTACCGCTATCCATTCCGAATATTTGTAAATAAACGCCATGCAGGCAAAAGAAATACTCATGGAAATAATAAAGCCGGTCCATAAGGTGCGGAATGATGTTTTATAATCATGAGTAGAGGTTTCGCTTGCGACATACTTAGAGATAGCGGTCTGCATACCTGCTACGGTCAATGAAAAAGAAAGCGCTAGCACCGGAGATGTGAGCTGATATATGCCCATGCCCTCCGCCCCGAATACCTTGGAGAGAAAAATACGATAAAAAAAGCCTATGAAGCGGCTTAGAAGTCCGGTGACAGTCAAAATAACGGTTCCGATTAGTAAAGGGTTTCTACGCTGCATAAAACACCAGTAAATAAATTAATTATTTCATAGTATGCGTAAAATGGCAAAAGCAGAACAATGATAAACGGGAAGGAAAAATGTATGAGAAAAAAAGTAGTGGTGGGAATGTCCGGAGGAGTGGATTCATCAGTGGCCGCATATCTGTTAAAAGAACAGGGGTATGACGTTATTGGCGTAACAATGCAAATCTGGCAGGATGAAGAAGAGTCGGTTCAGTCACAGAATGGCGGATGCTGTGGATTGTCTGCAGTCGATGATGCCAGAGCGGTGGCACAGCATTTAGAAATTCCTCATTATGTTATGAATTTTAAAAGGGAATTTAAAGAGAATGTAGCAGACTACTTCGTGGAAGCGTATCTGAAAGGTCTGACGCCGAATCCGTGCATTGCATGTAACCGATATGTGAAATGGGAGTCTTTATTACACAGAAGCTTGGAAATAGGGGCGGATTATATCGCAACCGGACATTATGCCAGAGTTTCAAAGCTTCCGAACGGCAGATACGCCATAAAAAATTCCGCTACTGCGTCTAAAGACCAGACATATGCCTTATATAACCTTACGCAGTACCAGCTTTCGCATACCCTGATGCCCGTCGGAGAGTATACTAAGGAAGAGATTCGACAGATTGCAGAGAGTGTCGGGCTTCCTGTCGCAAATAAACCTGACAGTCAGGAGATTTGCTTCATTCCCGACAATGATTACGCTTCATATATCGATAAGGCGGCGGAGGGAAGAGTGCCGGGCAGAGGAAAATTTGTGACAAAAGACGGCACTGTTCTGGGTGAACATCTTGGCATTACACATTATACTATAGGCCAGCGCAAGGGGCTTAATCTGGCAATGGGACATCCTGTTTTTGTCACTGAAATCAGACCGGAGAGCGATGAAGTGGTTATAGGCGAAGCGGAAGATGTCTTTGGAGATACTTTGTTCTGCAATAATATAAACTTCATGGGTATGGAAGATTTAACAGAGCCTAGAGAGGCGCTTGTCAAGATACGTTATGCGCATAAAGGGGAGAGATGTACGATTGAAAAGGTGGATGAAGATTTGGTGAAATGCAGTTTTCATGCACCTGTCAGGGCTATTACGCCGGGGCAGGCAGCGGTGTTTTATGAAGATGGGTATGTGCTTGGCGGGGGAGTCATCATTAAGTAGAATAATATGAACATATGGAGTTTGGGTAAGATATATAATCCATCGCAGGCACGCTTTCGCTGCGCTCGACCGTAGCGGTACATAACATACCAAAATACGGTATGTAAGTACCAACGGTCTCACAGCACCTGCTTATGGATTATATATCTTACCCAAACTTTCGAGGTTTACATAATTGTAGCTGAGATAAGGCAATTATGANACTCACAGTTTTCATAACGTAGTTGTACAATATATACAAAACATAAGCAGGTGCTCTGCCGCCGTAGTCCACTGAAAGTGGACTTGTACTTNNGNNNGCGTNTTTTNNAGCCTTATGTACCGCTACNNGCGGCAATGCAGCGAAAGCGTGCCTGCGTTGATTTGTATATATTGTACAACGGACTNTTNNAGAAAGTGAGTNTAGCAANNGAACTNTATAGTTATAACTTNTGAAACGATGCACTCCTTTTCTCAAATGTNCAGTAATAATCAAANCCNCATTCCTTNAANATATCGGCGACTCNGTCAAAATGAGCAGCTATTCCTTCCGGCGCATGTGCATCTGAACCAATAGTAATAATCTCNCCNCCCANCTCTTTATAACGCCGGACGATGGCAGTGCATGGNTTNGCATCACGCANNCCTNTNGAAAGTCCTTTCGTATTTATCTCGATTCCCTTATCCATGGAAATTATTTTTTCCAAAATAGCATCTATNACNTCNCNATACTGCTCGTAAGAGTAGCCTTCATCNCTTCCCGGACCATAGCGTACGACATAATCCAGATGTCCGTAAACATCNAAATTGCTGTAAACNTTNAANTTATCAAGAATTGATTCAAAGTATTCCCGATAGCCTTCATACTGGCTTTTTCCCTCATAGAAAGCAGGNAAAGCCGGGTCNTGNCCGTTGCAAAGATGTGAAGAAGCTATAATGAAGTCATATTCATGGGCTTTGGCAAATGCAGCGTTTCTTTTTGAGAGGTGNGGCTGCATTCCGAGTTCGACNCCTAANNAGAGTTNTATTTTATCTGCGTATTTTTCTTTGCATTTCAGGAAATCATAAATATATGAGTCGGGGTTNAATTCAAAGAATCCGGCNGGAAACTCTGCCATGACGGGATAGTCAAAGTCGTGATGCTCCGTAAAACACATCTGTGTTAAGCCAAGTTCTATTCCCTTAAGTATCATTTCTTCCATAGGCGTATTTGAATCTCCTGAGAAAGAAGAGTGAAGATGGTAATCGGCGGTAATCGGCATAATTAGTCTCCTTTCGCTGCATAACCTGAATAAAATCGTATGCTGATATTTTTCTGTTAGTGTAGTACATTTTATAAAAATAAGCAAGAAAGATAATTTTTGAGNTAAATCATTTGTTAAAAACAGGCATAAATGGAAGTTTTATCATAAAGTTCCAAATATTTGTGATTTACATCTTGAATTTTTAGGACAGATTAGGTACAATATCATTACTGACAAAATTTTGTCAATCTGTATTATACAGTATGGCAAAACGATATAAAATCAATTAATTAGTAGGAGGAAACAAAAATGGCAGTAAAAGTAGCAATTAATGGTTTTGGCCGTATCGGTCGTCTTGCATTCAGACAGATGTTNGGTGCAGANGGATACGAAGTAGTAGCAATCAACGATTTGACAAGCCCTAAGATGTTGGCTCATCTGTTGAAGTATGATTCTTCACAGGGCAGATATGAAAAAGGTGACACGGTTTCAGCCGGTGAAGATTCCATCACAGTTGACGGCAAGACTCTTAAGATTTACAAAGAGCCNGATGCTAACAATTGCCCTTGGGGAGAGCTTGGCGTAGACGTAGTTCTTGAGTGTTCAGGTTTCTACACATCTAAGGAAAAAGCACAGGCACATATCAATGCCGGCGCTAAGAAAGTTGTTATTTCCGCTCCTGCTGGAAATGACCTTCCTACAATCGTTTACAATGTAAACCATACAAGCCTGAAGAAAGAAGATACAATTATTTCAGCAGCTTCCTGTACAACAAACTGCTTAGCACCTATGGCAAANGCTCTTAATGACCTTGCAACGATCAAATCAGGTATCATGAGCACAATCCATGCATACACAGGTGATCAGATGATTCTTGACGGACCTCAGAGAAAAGGNGATTTAAGAAGATCACGTGCAGGCGCTATNAANATCGTTCCTAACAGCACAGGNGCTGCTAAGGCAATCGGTCTTGTTATTCCTGAACTGAACGGNAAACTNATNGGTTCCGCTCAGCGTGTTCCTACCCCTACAGGTTCTACAACTATTCTGGTAGCTACAGTTGAGAANTCCGTAACCAAGGANGAAATCAATGCAGCAATGAAAGCAGCAGCTAACGAGTCATTCGGATACAATGATGAAGAAATCGTATCTTCTGACGTTATCGGTATGAGATATGGTTCACTCTTCGATGCAACACAGACAATGGTTGGCGAAGATAATCTGGTACAGGTTGTTTCATGGTATGATAATGAGAACAGCTACACAAGCCAGATGGTTAGAACAATTAAATACTTTGCTGAGTTGGGTTAATTAGTTCAGACGTTAAAAAGAATTAAAACTTAGAATTAATAAGGTCCGGCCTTGTTGGGCCGGGCTTTGTTTATGAAGGAGGAGAATATAAAATGGGGTTGAATAAGAAATCCGTAGATGATATTAACGTAAAAGGAAAACGTGTTCTTGTAAGATGTGACTTTAATGTACCGCTTAAGAATGGTGAGATTACAGATGAAACCCGTATAGTTGCGGCGCTTCCTACAATTAATAAATTGATTAATGATGGTGGCAAGGTAATTCTTTGCTCACACCTTGGCAAAGTAAAAAATGGTCCTAACGAAGGTGAGTCTTTAGCTCCGGTTGCTAAGAGATTATCTGAGAAGCTGGGCAAGGAAGTTAACTTCGTTGCTGATTACAGCGTAACAGGTGAAGCTGCTACTGTAGCTGTTGCAGCTATGAATGAAGGAGATGTTGTACTGCTTCAGAATACACGTTTCCGCGGCGCTGAGGAGACCAAGAACGGCGAAGAGTTCAGTAAAGAACTTGCTGACCTTGCAGATGTTTATGTATGTGATGCATTCGGTTCTTCACATAGAGCACATGCTTCAGTAGAAGGCGTTACTAAGTTTATTTCCGCAAAGGGCGGAGAGAATGCAGTTGGTTACTTAATGCAGAAAGAAATTGATTTCCTTGGAAATGCCGTTGAAAATCCGGTAAGACCTTTTGTTGCAATCCTTGGCGGCGCAAAAGTTGCTGATAAGCTGAACGTAATCAACAACCTTTTGGAGAAATGCGATACATTGATTATCGGCGGCGGTATGGCGTTTACTTTCCTTAAAGCAAAAGGAATGGAAGTAGGCAACTCACTCGTAGATAATGAAAAGCTTGATTATTGTAAAGAAATGATGGAAAAAGCGCAGAAGCTTGGTAAGAAGCTTTTACTTCCTGTAGATACTACAATCGCAGACCACTTCCCGGATCCTATTGACGGACCTATTGATGTAGAAGTAGTAGCTGCTGATAAGATTCCTTCAGATAAAGAGGGCTTGGATATCGGTACTGAAACAGCTAAATTGTATGCTGATGCAGTTAAATCTGCTAAGACAGTTGTTTGGAACGGACCTATGGGTGTATTCGAGAATCCTACTCTGGCAGCAGGTACGATTGCAGTAGCAAAATCCCTTGCTGAAACAGATGCAACTACCATCATCGGTGGCGGTGACAGTGCAGCAGCAGTAAATCAGCTTGGTTTCGCAGATAAGATGAGCCATATTTCTACAGGCGGCGGCGCATCTCTTGAATTCCTTGAGGGCAAGGTGCTTCCGGGTGTAGCTGCAGCAGATGATAAATAAGAAAAATTCAAAAAAGAGCAGAATCAGCAATGCCTTGATAATAACTGGGGGTGTTCTGGTTCTGCTGTGTATTAGCTATACTCTTTTTACAATATGGTGTACACAGGCTGGCAAGAAGCTTGAGACACAGGTAAACGGTTATAAATGTACCGCTACTGGTATTCTGGCTGTGGCTGAAGGTACTGTTGAAATCACAGCCGAAGGTGCGACAAAGATTGCATATTACTATGAGTGGGATGGAGCAATTTATTATAAGGTGATTTCCTACACGAATCCGGCTTATCCGGAAAATGCAAAAGTTATTGTTGTTTATATACTAGGTGTTGGTCCCGGAGATTGTTTGGTCGGTGGTTTTTATTTGGACAGATATCTGTGGTGCGGTATTGTAGGATTGATTATGATAGCTTTTGGAATATTAGGAAAAGAATGGAGAAGAAGAAAATGGCAAGAAGAAAAATTGTTGCCGGAAACTGGAAGATGAATATGACTCCCAGCGAGGCTGTAAAGTTATGTGGTGAATTAAAGGATTTGGTAAAATCTGATGATGTAGACGTAGTATACTGCGTACCTGCAATCGATATCGTGCCGGTTGTAGAAGCTGTAAAAGGCACGAATGTAGAAGTAGGCGCCGAGAATATGTACTTTGAGGAGAAGGGTGCTTATACAGGCGAGATTTCCGCAGCTATGATTAAGGATGCAGGCGCTAAGTATGTTATCATCGGTCACTCCGAGAGACGTGATTATTTCAAGGAAGACGATGCGCTGTTGAATAAGAAAGTGAAGAAAGCTCTTGAGGCAGGTCTTGTACCGATTCTTTGCTGCGGCGAGACATTAGAGCAGAGAGAAATGGGCGTGACAATGGACTGGATCAGACTTCAGATTAAGTCTGACTTAACAGGCGTTAGCGCTGATCAGGTAAAAGGTCTGGTTATCGCATACGAGCCTATCTGGGCTATCGGGACAGGTAAGACTGCTACAACAGAGCAGGCTGAAGAAGTATGTAAGGGAATCCGTGACTGCATCGCAGAGATTTATGATGCGGCAACAGCAGAAGCAGTTCGTATTCAGTACGGCGGTTCCGTAAATGCAGGTAATGCAGCAGAGCTGTTCGCACAGCCTGACATTGACGGCGGTCTGGTCGGAGGAGCGTCTTTGAAGGCGGATTTTGGGAAGATTGTGAATTATAAATAATAAGTTTTCCACAAAAATCTGATAGTTGAGAAATGCATTAAAATAGGGGTATCAAGGGAAAGTAAATCCTTTGATATCCCTTTTTAACAAGCCAAGAGCGAAAATGAAGTGTAACCCTGTGGCTGTAAATTTGCTGTAAATTCGCACGTTAATTTTCTTGCTATTTATCTATGGATTGCATATAATAGGTGCAAAGGAGATGATAAATAATTATGCCAAATATTAAGCCAATATCGGATTTGAGAAATTATACAGAAGTATTAAAAGAAGTAAGGGTGAACCAGCCGGTGTATCTGACGCGAAATGGACGGGGAGCATATGCTATTGTAGATGTTGATGAGTTAGATCGGTTAAAAGCGACTATTCAGCTTTTGACAAAACTGCAAGAAGGAGAGCAGTCTGCTAGAGAAAAAGGCTGGTTGACAGCGGATGAAGTAGAGGCTGCATTGGGATTGTGATATGCTGAAGCTGATTTATGCACCGAAAGCATTGGATGATTTACAGGAAATACAAACTTATGTTGCCAAGCAGTTTAGCGAAAGCAGGGCAAAAGCCTCTACCAAAGAGATTATGTCAACTACCAAGCAATTAGAATCGTTTCCCGAAGAAGGACCTCGTTTAGAGGAGTTAATAGAATATCCAATGGATTACCATTATTTGGTTGTAAAGCCGAATTACGTTTTTTATAGAGTTGAGGGGGATACTGTGAGAGTCATTCGCATTTTGAATGAAAAGCAGGATTTCTTTCAGATGTTGTTTAGAATCAGCAGTATATCTGAAGAAGGAAAAGATTACTGGGGCGATTAGTATTCTATATGGATTTACCATTAATTTATGCTTTGCGGCGATTTTGATAATTTTACATATTTTACTTTACAGTTTATATCATTTGTGGTATATTTGAAATAACATATCTGGGAATCTGAAATTCTGATATATCTATATGACACATCATGCAACATGAATCCCTTATATGGAAAAATAAAATAAGGGAGGAAGACTGATGGGAAAAAAGGATGATTATCAGTTTGATTATCTGGATGATAACAGAAGATTTGCAGACCAGATAAACGGAGCATTGTTTAACGGAAGACAAATAGTAAAGCCGGAAGAATTGGAACCGGAGGAAACGCAGGTAATAAGCACGTTCGGAAAGCCGGAAACCAAAAATATTAAGACAATTGTAGATAAAGTGCGTTTCTGGAAGGGTAATAAGATACATATTTTAGCGATTGAGAACCAGAACTATGTGGATTATCAGATGGTGCTAAGGAACATGCTTTCAGAAAGCAACGGTTATCATAAACAGTGGAAACAAAAGAGGCATACGCATGAAGAAGCGCATGATTTAAAAGACAGAGACGAATACTTATCCGGGATGAAGAAAGAAGAAAAGTTTGAGCCGATAATAACGCTTGTAGTGTATTTTGGAGGGGAACATCCGTGGGATGGAGCAAGATGTCTGCATGACTTATTGGACATAGACGAAGAGTTTAAGAAGTATGTTACCAACTACAGGCTCAACCTGTATGACTGTCAGGAGCATGATACATTTGAGGAGTACCGTACGGGACTGCGTCAAGTGTTTGAGTCGTTAAGGTACTCTAAGGACAAGGAGAGGCTTAAAGAGATAATGGAAGAAAACAAAGAGGCATACAGCAATATAGACAGAGAAACCAGAGACATGCTTGAGGTAGTGGCAAATATAAAGATACCTGAGAAGTTTAAGACAGTTGAAGAAGGAAGGGAGAGATACGATATGTGCAAAGCGTTTGAGGATATGAGACAGGAAGGATATGATGAAGGAATAAGTAAAGGAATAGAACAAGGGATAGAACAAGAAAAAGAGCAGGGAATTCGTATATTGATACAGACCTGTCAGGAATTGGGACTGACCGCAGATTCCATTACGGAAAAGTGCGCGGAGAAATATGAAATGTCAAGGGAGATTGCAGGAAAGTATGTGAAGGAATATTGCCTTTGTAAATAAAATTTTTTAACTTTGATACATATATAACAAGCCAGATAACTCTTGAACTATTCCACTAATCCCACTATAATTAATATAATATACCATACCGTATATGAAAGAATGTATATACTAGAATAAATGGAGAAAAGCATATTATGTCTAAAGTATTTATTATGGAACACCCTTTGATACAGCATAAAATAGGCTATATCAGACGAATTGAAACAGGAACAAAGGATTTTCGTCAGACAATTAAGGAAATCTCAATGCTCATCTGCTATGAAGCAACCAGAAACCTGTCTCTCGAAGATGTGGAAATTGAGACTCCTATCTGTAATACCACAGTAAAAGAACTGAGTGGTAAAAAGATGGCGATAGTGCCCATTCTGCGCGCCGGTCTGGGCATGGTAGACGGGGTTTTGGAGTTGATACCGACAGCCAAAGTGGGGCATATCGGATTGTATCGAGATCCTGAAACTCTTGAACCGGTTGAATATTATTGCAAACTTCCGGCAGATTGTGCAGAAAGAGAAGTTTTTGTAACAGATCCCATGCTTGCTACAGGCGGCTCTTCGGCGGCGGCTATCCGTATGCTGAAAGAAAGAGGTTGCAAAAAAATCCATTTCATGTGTATTATAGCCGCTCCTGAAGGTATTGCCAAAATGCAGGAGATTCATCCGGATGTGGATTTATACGTAGGGGCGTTGGATGAAAAACTAAACGAGCACGGATATATCGTTCCAGGGCTGGGCGATGCAGGAGACAGAATTTTTGGAACAAAATAGTAAATAAAAATGGTGAATAAAAGCAGCAGATAGGGGTATCAAAGGAAGTGTATTTCTTTGATATCCCTTTTATTTACCGTTGCTGTTGAGTGATAATTTTACTGTTGACAACAAAAATAATATTGTATATAGTGAGTATATACAATATTCGAATATGTACAAAAAAGGAAAACCATATGGACATTATTATCAGCAACAGCTCAGGCGTACCTCTTTATGAGCAGATAGAAGAGCAGATTAAGAGGCAGATTATGACAGGTGAGCTGCATGAAGGGGAAGCGCTTCCCTCTATGAGAATACTCGCTAAAGAACTGAAAATCAGCATTATCACAACAAAACGAGCCTATGAAGATCTTGAAAGAGACGGATTTATCGTGTCTGTTACAGGCAAAGGTAGTTTTGTCAAAGGCATAAACAGTGATATCGTTAAGGAAAATATGATGTTTGCCATTCAGGAACTTCTTGAAAAAGCTGTGGATAAGGCTGTAGTGGGAAAGGTCGGTCTTGACGAATTACAGGAGATGCTTAGGCTTCTATATGAGGAAAAAGACGGATAAACATGAATTGATAATTGCTGGGTATATTTTAGTTAACATAAGGATGACTCGCGAAGCGTGACATCCGTTGTTTGTGAAAGGCATGGTTATTGAGATGGAAGAGACAGCAAATGTAATTGAAATTAAAGGTGTGACAAAGGATTATGGTGATTTTAAACTGGATAACATAAGCTTTGCCGTACCGGAGGGCTCTGTATGCGGATTTATCGGGCAAAACGGCGCAGGAAAGACAACTACGATACGAATTATTCTGGATGCCATAAACAGGGACTGTGGAGAAGTTTATCTGTTTGGAAAGAGCATAGATAAAGATTCGGCCACGCTTCGCGAAGACATTGGAGTTGTTTTTGACGAAATGGGCTTTCATGATTTTTTGACTGGCAGACAGATTAATACGATCATGAAAAATGTATATAAAAACTGGAATGAGGAAAAATATTTTGATTATTTAAAACGTTTTTCACTTCCGACTAAGAAAACCTGCGGTTCTTTTTCACGCGGCATGAGAATGAAGCTTCAGATTGCCGTGGCTCTTTCTCATGAGGCCAAGCTGCTCATTATGGACGAGCCTACCAGCGGGCTGGACCCTATCGTAAGAAATGAGATGCTCCAAATTTTCCGTGAATATGTAGTAAAGGAGGACCATACGATCCTTTTATCTTCCCATATTACGGGAGATTTGGAAAAACTGGCGGATGAGGTCGTATTCATTGACGGCGGTAAAATCGTACTGCAGGGAAATAAGGATGAAATACTTGAAAAACATGGGATTCTGCGTTGTAAAAAGGATGAACTTAAGAATATAAGCGAATCACTGATCGTGTCGGCGGATATTTCAAGTCTTGGAGCCGAGGTTTTGGTAAATGACAGAAAAGCGGCAGAAATGCTATATCCGGAAATGGTGGTAGAGCCGGCAGGGCTTGACGAGATTATGATATATTATGTAAACCGAGAAAAAGGATTCAATGCAGCAGAAAGGCAGGGATAAGCATGAAGGGATTATTGATTAAAGATTTTTTCTGCCTGAAAAAGCAACTGGTCAACTATGGATTTATCATTGTCGGGGTTATTGTGATTTCCGTTATGTTTGTATTAAGTTATAATTTTGGAAATATTCATGCCGGTTTTGCACAGGTAATGGAGTCTGAACAGTATAACGAGACTACTGTCATGCGGATTGCAAGAAGCGCGATGCTGATGTTCATGTTAATCCCGCTCGCGTGTACTGCGGATGTGGTAAATTTGTTTACTGATGATGAAAAGGCATCTTTTTATAAGGTGGCTGCGTCATTTCCTGTTTCTGTCGGTAAAAAAGTGGCTTGTAGATTCATAGCTGCATATTTATTTATTGCCGTAGGGGTGGCGGTTGATGTATTGATGACTGTTATTTTATCGTTAATGACAGATATTATTTCTTTGGGAATGTTTTGCAGTGTGATTGTATCCTTTGCATCACTGATATTGATGTATATCAGTATATTTATTTTATTGGCTTATTTAATGGGGAGTAAAAAAATTACATATGCAAGTGTGATTCCGTTGTTGATAGGTGTGGCAGTCTATGCAGCCGCTAATTTTGGCAAACTAAATGATTTTATAGCAGGTGTCAATGACAATGCCCTTATAGAGCTATATGATCAGGCAACAGAATTTATCTTTCATCAATCATATATTTTGCTTATAGCTGCAATCATCATTTCCGGCGTAAGTTATTTTGCGGCAGTGTATATTGCCGGAAGAAAGCGGGGGGTGGCATAATGGCAGGACTGTTATATAAAGATTTTATCGGGATCAATGGGAAACGGATTGTATGGATTCTGATTGGCGCTACGCTGTTATTTATTATCTTAAGGCTTGTATTTCCGGGAAACGTGAGCACGGTTATGGGATTTGGCATGGTTGAAAATGAAGCAGGAGAACTGGTTGAGATGACAGTCGGAGAACTTAGGGATTCTTTTCTGGTAATGATACCTATGCTTTTAATAGCCTGTGGCATTGCGCTGCCATCTACATGGACGACGGCAATCTGCAGAAATGACGAAAAAAATAAAACGAGACAGTTTACAGGGGTACTGCCGCTTGATAAAAATGCATATATAGCATCAAAATACATATTTATCGGAATTGCTGTCTATATATTGTTCTCACTTGAAACGGCATG
>JAAUZS010000062.1 GCA_014804495.1 Lachnospiraceae bacterium | reverse complement strand
TGGCTCTCTTGAGTCGTTCCAGATCCCTTACATCCCCAATAAAAAAACGGAGTTTTTCTGCATACTCCTTAAACTCATCCGCCATAATCCACTGCTTAAATTCGTCTCTGGAATATATAATAATCTTCTTTGGCTCATAATGCGTTAACACATATCTGGTAAAACTTTTTCCAAAAGAGCCTGTCCCTCCGGTAATTAAAATGGTCTTGTCTTTTAACATAAATTTTCTCCTTTATCTATGACAGTAATAACTATAACTACACATTTTGCCACCATTATTACATCGAACTTTAGTATAGCATAGGTATTTTTTGTTTTCAATATCAGGTCAGTTTCCATTCCATAGTTTTTCCAATTTCATATCTATTTTCTCACAAAATTCATGCAGTCTCTTACTTTTGTCTAACGGTCGGAAAATCAGCCGCCGCATCAGCTCCAACGCTGAGCATACTACATATATCCCCAATACAGTCAATACAATTTTAGGCAGCATATACCACTGGTACAACCACGACCATGGCTTTATTGTGTCCCATAATGCTATCCGTATGTAGTAATGTTCATGAATTAAATATACGCCTATCGCCGTTGAACCCATTAACAGAATCAAGTCGGAAATACGACCCGGTCTTATCTTTATTCCCAAAAAACCTACAAACAAACATATTGCCGCAGCGGTAGCCAGCATTGAATTATACTGATAAAATACACTGTAACCCCAAAGCAAATCCTCCGGAATTCCGGTCTTTGCCAAAGGTGTAGACTGCAGAGCCACAATTACCACCCGGCTTAACGGAATAAGAAGTTCAAATACCACTCCTGCTGCAAGCCATTTTCTATATTGCCCCCGTCCGACGTCATAAATTCTGATATAAGCGCCAAATAAATACATGACCAAAAACCATGAAATGCTGATTCCACCGGCAATATTCATTCCTGAAGTATAATAGAAAATATTGGTCCACACTGAAAATTGAACAAAACAGAGAACCAGTACGCACTGATGCTTCCTTTTGGAAAGGCTTTTGACAAAATGATTTAACAGCGGTGATAAAATATACATACCCACATACATGGTAATGAACCAATAGAAATCTGATATAATAGGGGTTAGAGACATTACCATATATTCCCGGTCCCTCTCTCCTCTCCCACTTATCCAAAAATAAAGGGTAATCACCATCGCGTAAAACCAGACCTGCATGCCCAGCTTCACCAGTCTCCATGAGGAAAATCTGGATTCCACCAGAAAATAACTGCTGATAAGAATATATATGTTAATTGTCGGAATACCCAGTCCCATCAATCCCCATGCAATCTGATAAGAAACAGTTCCGCTCTCAGCCAAATCCAGCATAGCTCCATGATTAACCAAATGCATGGTCACTATCATAATCATAGTAATCACTCGCAGCAGTTCCAGATTTGCTTCTCTCTTTTTCATCTCTTTCTCCTTAATGTACATTATTTTATTTCATGACAGTAAAAATAGCACCAACCAAGCATCAACGGAATGCACGCCATCAATGGAAGCGTATATCTTATAAGCCCATTTACAGGCGAGGCAATGCATACCAATATATTCATAGCCGGAGCAATATACATCAATATACCCTTTGGTCTTTTTCTATATAGCATGTATGCCGCCAATAATAATAACATCCATGTATAAGAACCGGGATTCATCATCTGTGACAATATAGGAATTTTAATCCATGATTCTGCATAGGCTTCCATAATACCCCGAATCTTCTCCGGCATTAAATAATGCAGGTACATATCTCCGGTTGACATCTCCTGTTCAATACCGATAAAATATTTTCCACTCTCATTACTGTATCTGAATGGATACAAGTACCCATATCCTCCTTCCAGGGTAGCCTCTATATATATCTCAGGGTGTTTTTTTAACATTGAATACCATGCCTTAAAATATTCTAACAGCTTTTCATCTTCCATCGTGTATGTGCCCTTAACGTAATCCGATATTTCAGGGTGATAAATATCGGCAAGATAGTCAACCGCCAACACTTCGCCTACAGCCGTCCTTTCTTCTTCCGTTATATCCTCAGGCGCATACAGAAGATATCTCGCTGTCTGCTGAAATGGAATCGACAGCATTTCTCCTGTTGAGCTTTTTACTATTTTCAAATATTCCGGCAGAATTGAATCAGAAAAAACCTGTCCAAACCAAACTCCTACACTCAGAAGGAACACCCAGAGCCATCTGCTTTTTTTCGTAATCCATACCACAAGGAATATTATCTGTGGTACAACCAGATATACCCCGTTTTTTCTGGTTAAACATACCAGCATTGCCGAAACTCCAAGCTTTACATAATCCCTAAATAATAATGATTTATTTTGTCCTGTCCTGACACAGCAGTCGATATACAATGTCATAAAAAGTACAACAAACGCAGCGTGTATGCCGTCCTTGATTACCATATATGAAAATATGGGAAAAGCAGGCACAATTGCAAAAAACAAAATACTAATCCAGTATAAAATAACATTTGTATGCTTCTTGATCCAACTACAGGCATACCCATAGCATAGCACTGAAATTGCTGCAAATGTTATTCCTATTAAAAACACACCTGCATTATCATTGATTATCTGTCCAATCCGCATAAGCAGTCCCATAAATTCCGAAAGAATCCATGGGTGATGAGTCGTCCTGTATGTATATCCTCTTGCCGCATTAACCTGCATCAGCCCGTCCCACTGTACCGAGGCCGGAAAAAAGATTATCATATATGGCAGCCATCCTGCCGCTATTACCATAGATGCCAGCAAAGACGGGCGCTTCTCCGCTACCCCCCCCCAGATGTACAGCCAGATTTTCTATCGGTAAGATTCTTATTCTATTATTTGATGAAACGCAGTTAAATAAAAATGTTATCAGAATTCTAAATAAGTAGTAATATCCTATAAAAGTCAATCCCGAAACAATAAACTGTTGAAAATTTTTCGTTATAAATATCAGGCTGCCGTTTGATGAGAAACTTATACCTATTATCATAAAAACAGAAAACAGTGCCGCAGTGCCNTTAATCGCATAACTTTTTATTTCATAAAGCAAATGCCATTGCTTTTTATAAAAATAAATAACTGCTATGCATACTATCATTTTATCTATTCCGATACCATTGCACTCTCTTGCAAGTGTATCCAAAAATGATGCCCCTTCATTTATGCACCCGCTTACAGATATTGCAATCCCCGTCACCATGCCTGCAATTATCGGATAAAGCATCATAAATTGCTTATGCCGCTTTAATAAAATAAAATACAAATCAGCCACNGCTATCATAATAGCTATTAACAGTAAATTCTCTCTTTCTATTCCATTATTTCTAACCAATGAAACATCATTTATTTTCAGATATCCTTTGCCGGAATAGTAAAACCGCACTTCAAAGTCATCTATATCCTGAGTTGCCCGAAATGAAATCTTCTGAACACTCTTCCCATTTCCCAGAGCTATCTCACCATCCGAAAACAGATAATCTCCGTCGGAATAAATTTCCATTGTATGATTACGCTCTGCTTCATAATCAACGGAAATAGTATAACTTCCCATACCTAACAATTTATCTGAATTGCATAAAAACATTTTCCTATATGCAATCCCACTGCTTCCATCGCAGCACCATGATCCGTCATCCNGTTGCTCAATTCCGTATGGTTCCATTTCGTATATAATGGATTTGGGGCTATATATATGGGAGCATAAAATTATATAGCAGGCANTCAATATAGCTGCCTGAAACAAAACAATACCATAATAAGTTTTCTTATTCATAGGTTCCCCTTATTCTTTTCATCTTTTCCGTTTTTATCGTTCTATGACATNTTTCAAGCGATTGTACTATTCTGGCGTTGTTCCCTTGATATCATGATCTGTCTGTGTACTTTCCGTACTGTCTTCGGCGCCACTGTAAGCAGCAGAAGATATTCTTTATTTTTTTTGGTNAAATCCCGNTTAAATATTGTGTTGCTGATATGTTTGCGAAGATATTTTTTTACCCCTTTGTAAAATTCATTNTTTCCATTCATCTGCGGAATCGNAACATGCAGCATATAATCCAGCCTTTGAAANAAGTTAAAGCGAACTGCAATGGAATGCAGANCCGGATANTCTTTATCCACAATNACCTGAATTTTGTCNGCATTTTCTATATTATCCATGAACACTCTGGAAAAACTGTTTTCAGAAGCNTTCCTTGTCGTACTGTTACTNCGNTATACCACATGNTATCCCTGCTTCGGCAGGATGCCGACTCCNTCTACCTGCAAAAGNANCTCCACNAANAGCTTAAAATCTTCATTTAATTCACCTTCTGGAAATCTGTGTTTCTGCAGCAATTCCCGCCTCACTATTTTCGTACAAAAAGAACAATCTCCCTGATGAAGCAGAAGTTCTTTCATAAAGGTCTCTGAATCGCAGAAACGTATATCCTCAGGCGGTATACATATATTCTGAAGTATATTGCCTTCTTCGTCTATTTCTTCTCTGGAAATCTGCACTATCTGAAGATTCTTCTCTACGGCAAGTTCCATCATCATCTGATACATGTCGGTATCAATATAATCATCACTGTCTACAAAGCCAATATAATCACCCACTGCATTCCGTATTCCAATATTACGTGCTGAAGATGCCCCACCGTTTTCTTTATGATAGACTCTGATTCGATTATCCAGTTTTTCCAGTTTATCGCAGAACTCTCCCGAACCATCAGTAGAACCGTCATCCACCAGAATTAGCTCCAGATTCTCATATGACTGTCTTCTGATTGAATCCACGCANCGCTCCAAATAGTCTATAGTATTATATACCGGCACGATAACACTGATTTTTAATTTCTCCATGCTATTTCATTCTGCCTTTCATCATTGCTTTATACATATTCCTTTGCGCAACAGCAGGTGCGGGGCTCATCGGTCCGCTTGATGCAGGAACAATCCTTCCCTCTGAAAGACAGCTCGCAAAGCGAAGGAACTCTTTTGCCGCATGCTCCGCATTCCATTCCGTAACAATTGTATTATATGCAGCNCGCCCCATATGTTTACGNTCNTCCCANTGGTCAAATAAGTCCANCACCANTTTCTCCATTTNCTTATATGAACCATTAGGAAATACAAGACCATTCACACCATGTTCTATCAGGTAAGGCGTTGCTCCTGCCTGAACGCTTGCNACCTCCACACAGCCGCTGTTCATTCCTTCATTTACAACAGCCCCCCAGCCTTCCAGATAATCACTTGTGAAAAGGTGTATATGGCATTTTTCCATCACAGCCCTCACCTTTGACGGACCACTGTAACCATAGAAAATAAATNTGTCCGAGAGNCCGTTCTGCTCAACCTNTNGNTTTATTTCCNGCTCCATTTCTCCGCTTCCCAACATGTGTATGTTGAAAGCATAGCCCTTCTTATCAAGACATTGTGCAAGCCTTACCACATATTCCGGATGCTTCCAGTTAATAAATCTTCCTGCCCAGATAAGCTGCAGCGGACCGTCCTTTTTCATGACCGCGAAGGTTTCATCTGAATAAATCCTTGTCTCCGGAAAGTATCCCCACTTAAGCATCTTTCCCGGATATGCGCCTATAAGATGAAAGTCAGATGCCGTATATGCTCCGGCACACAACATACAGATATTTTTATTACGATACCTGATATGCGCGTTATATTTTGCAATAAGACCTCTGGGCGAAACCGCCTTCCATTGCCCTTCTTTATATATTCTTTCACTGCTTCGTATCGTTACTTTTCCTGAGCGCAGGCGCTCATCTTCAATATCTTCCCTTTCTGTCCAGCCTAACAATACCACGTCGCTCTCCGCAATTATTTTACGGCACTCATATTCATCCTCATACAGACATCGTACATAGGGGATCTTTTTCACATCAAGACCCCAGCCCATTGCTATACGTTCTTCCTCCATGGGCATAGTCTGTACGAAACAATAGTCATCNCCAANCTTCTCNTANATAGCATTGGAAAACGGAATCTGATGATGATTGATGTAATTTGACACAAAGGTTATTGTCATTACTGCCTCCATATTAAACTATAAGGTTTTCTCTTCTTCTGTTATTTCCTCATAGATTCGTATCATTTTATAATAATTCTGATCGGCGTCATGCGTCTCTCTGGCATGTCTTCTTGCATTATGAGAATACTTTTCNGAAATGAATTCCTTCTCAAAAATTTCGATTATCTTTTCCGAAAGTGCCTCAACGCTGCCTGCCGGATACAACAGACCGTCTCCGCCATCCACTAACAGNTTGTGTACNCCGCCCACATTTGCCGCCACACANGGCACCCCGAGCAGCATTGCTTCNCCAATCGAATTNGGCGAATTTTCCATNGCNGACGGACAGACGAATACATGGCTTTTCAAAAACTGTTCTTTCATTCCTTCAGCGTCTAAGCTTCCAAGCATAGTTACTTTATTTTTCAAATGGTTTTCACGGATTAATTTCTTCAGATATTTTCCGTATGCGGAGCGTTTCAATCTGTCTTTCCATGTTGCACTCTGTATAATATTATTGCCGGCCACAAAAATTTGTGCATCCGGATATTTTTCAAGTACGGCAGGCATTGCCTGCAGCAGATAATGGAATCCCTTTATAGGATAGTCACCCTGACTCAAAAAAATACTGTATGGGATGCATGAATTCCTTTTCCATCTGTCTCTATAGAAGCAGCCTCTCAATGTCTCATTCAAAAAATGATACTTTGCTTCAGGATTTATTGCAGCCACGGCTTCCCTGTCAAAATCGGTTCTTCCTGCGACGTGCTCCACAAGACGAAGCGCCTCTTTTTCATACACGCTTCTTTTCCTAAACTTCTTCTGTTGCTGCGCAATACTGTCTTTTTTAATCAAATCTCTAAGAGTAACCTTTCTGCGCACGTTTGCCGGAAGGTCGGCCATGTATGCTTCCGCATATGCATACATTACTCCCTGAATACTTACCAAAGTTCTTGACGGTCTTCTATAGGCACGCACGCATGCAAGTGTGTGCGGAAACTCTGTTCCGAAAATATGTATCATATCCGGCTTAAAATCAGATATAATTTCCTTCATCCTGTCTTCTATCGCATTGTCATACTGCTCCGGAGTGCGCAGATTTTCCACAAAACCATAGCATTGGCAATACGCATTGTTCCCAAGCATCATTTCTTTAGATATATTGCCAAGCTCGGCAGCAACCGGAAACGCAATTCCCAATGTGATTTTGTTACGATGCTGCTCCTGCAAAAAACGATCCATCATCGCAGTCAGCCATCCCTCGCGATTGCTGAAGGACAGACCTAACTGATTAGCTATTTCCGGCATCATAATATTGCATACCCAAAGTACTCTCATCGCCCTGCTCCTTTCTCATAATACAATTTCTTAAGCTTATTGTAAAAACCCGATGTCACAGGATTCCCGGCAATCCACGTGCGAAGCGGTGCCAGCGTAATCCACATCAATATCCTGTATTCAAAAACTTTTCCGGCAGGCATATATTTTCTGACAATCTCTTTATGCTCGGCGGAAGAAATCTTCTTATTCCGTTTTGTTTCCGAAAATCCGCCGCCTTCATAATCCGCAATAAGAATGTCGCCATAAACAAAGTCTGCTTTTTCAGGAAGTTCATTTGTATAAAAGCACCATAAGAACTGCTCATAGTCCGCTCTTACACGGTATTTTATTTCAAAAGGATGTGCAATCAGCAGCTTTCTGTCATAAAAGCATGCCTGATGACAAGGCACATTACGGTAGCAGCCGAAATCATCCATCCTGGGATTGGAAGCTACTTCGCGGCCGGTCAGTCTCTCATAAATATTGCCATAGTAAATTCCTGCATCAGAGGGATTCCGGTGAATCAGTTCCGATATCTTTGCAAGAACATTTTCGCTATAGAATACGTCTCCACAATTCAGAAAATAGATATATTTCCCCTCTGACTCTTGCACAGCCTGATTCATAGCGTCATAAATTCCGCTGTCTTTCTTCTCAACCAACCGCAGCGCCGGAAATTTGTCCACGGCATCATGCGCCTCTTTTATGCATGACAGCGAACCATCCGTAGATAATCCATCCTTTACCACTACTTCATAATTCCGATAGGTCTGAAGCCGGATGCTATCCAAAGTCTTTTTCAATTTGTCGCCCGGGTTCAAACAAACCACCAAAACAGAAATTTCCGGTTTCATACTAACACCCATACTTCTTTCTCAAGCACAAATATTGCATAACACATCTTTGCATGTGAATATTTTCAATCAGCCATCCAATTACCCATCCATTTAGTATCCAGTCTGTCATTAAACATAAAGCTCCTATATGGCAGAATCCGCATATTATCATCATACGCCCTGCCCATAAATTTAGCAAGATATAGAAGTGCTGCCAGAATCATGCCCAGCTTTAAAAATTTACGCAGCTTTTCATTCTCGACTTCCTTAAGCAGCGCAGGCAGAAACAGGATATGGCTGATTGTCAGATAATATCCTATACGCGAAATAATCGGCAGGAAGGAGCAGAATACATATAAAGCAAGCGCACCCAGATTCAGGTGAAAGTAAAACCGCAGTCTCCTGCTGTCCTGTATACTCTTTTTATAATAAATAAGAGAGAGCGCAAGCACAGCTGCACACCGCAGAATATTGATATAACTGGTCCCGCCTTCCAAATATTCGGTATTCTCATAAGTCGGATAAAGAAATAATACAACCCTTAGATAAAAATCCTGAAAAAACAAAAATGTAGTGCAAAATAACCCGACCAGTATTAACTGCCATTTTTTCCACGCAAGGGAAGCCAGAAAAAACAGCGGCATAACAACAATCATGGATTTGTGAAAAAAAGAGCCAAGAAGCACTAGTAAAACAAATCGGCCCCACTGTCTGCGTATTACAAATTTCATGGAATATAGGGCAATAGCCAATGCCAGATAATATCGCACGGTATTAAATGTCTGAAAGTAATACCCCAATGCCATGAACAAAAAGAATGTCAAAGGGAAGTCATCACTCTGCTCGTAGATTGCCAGAATAAATAAAAAAATTGTCACAAAAGAGAAAACCGCGAATACAAGCAGATAATTCTCAAACCCTGATACGGTGTAAATCGCTTTTGTCAGCAGATTGAATCCCACTTCCGTAGGAACATATGCATTGCAATATGTTAAATGCATAAACGACACATATCTTGCATAATCATTTCCCACGTCATGCCTACAGGCAGAAAGCGCAAAAAGGATGAGAAAAACCGCCAACAGGCATATTCTATTGCACATCTGCTGTCTNGTTACCCTATATGGCTGCAAAACCGGATGGTTATTAACCATGCATGCAAGCAGTACTGTTCCCGCCGCAACTGAAAGATATAAAATCATGAGTATACCAACTGCTCCTTTTAACGCTGGGTTCTAATACCTTCCTTCATCAGCGCATACGCTTCTTTGAAAGGTATCTCCACGCACATTTCCTTTTTATTTTTCAGAAGAAAACGAAGTGCAAAAATTCGTGAAAGATTTCCATATAAATAATGATAAAGAACTCCTCTGTCCGTAAAGAACTTCTTTGTGTATCCATGAAACCATGTAGACTCTCTCTCTACTTCCTCGCCAATACAAACCGGAACGGCATATATTTTTAATCCCGCTTTAAGACAATCCCGCAGAAACAGGCTGTCTTCACCGTTACTGTACTTTGCGCCCCCTCCGAACAGCAGCGAAAAATGTACATTCGCCCGCCGCAGTGAATCCAACTTTCCGGAAATACTATAGCCGGGGTATCTGCCATAATTATACCAGTGGATTCTTTTTTCCTTCTCATTCCAATATGTTCTTCTGGCAGGAGATACCTTGACATTAAATAAAATCATATCCGCCTCCGGATGCTTTATATAAGTCTCCCTGACAGTATTCTGCAATCCTTCCGTGTAGATTATATCCTCATCCGAAAACAGNCAGATATCTGCATCCGCATGCAGCAGCGCCGTATTTCTGCTAAGCCCCACTCCACGTTCTTTCATANTGAAACATTNTACANTNCCNTGNGCNGANTCAAACTCTTTATAATCATATTTATCGCATTGGTTCACAATCACGGCNTCCGTATCAATATTCATTTTNTNATAAAGTTCGGCAGCATCATTGTCTACTGTCGATACAAGAACCTGTACTTTTAAAGGTGATTGTAATACCATTTCATAAACCTCATATCTGCATTNNCNATGGCNATTCCCACTATCTTACATCCNTGCAATGTCAATTGCTCTATCCTGTATGCAAGGGATGTCCTGTCCACTTTTCCATAAGGAATAATAAGTATTATACCGTCTGCTTTACGCAGCTTATCACAAATTTCTTCAGTAACAGAACTTTCCTTATTCAGTTCCAGAGTATCAATCACTCCGTTCTCTTTCATCAAATATGCNCGNTTCAGNTCCATATCTTCNTNAAGCTTTTTAAGCAGCGTTGNTTTTCCNGNATTTTNCNCATCTTCCGNCTTNTTNGTNAANTGNAANCCTACAAANGGAAGTCCGGTGNCACATTTCAANTCTCCCGGCACATAAACTCTNTCNTCTAATACATAAGCCANCGCNANCGCNATAAGCGACNATATNAGCGCANGCNNNAGTCCTGNCAGAACAGCNTGNNNCANNCTTGAATCTGCTGTTNTNAACTTNGTTTCNGTTTCTTTAATAACTTCTATACTGATAAATTCTTTTTCACGTTCTCCCAATTCCACTAAAGNGAGGTTTGTCGCTTTCATAATCTCCGTGGTCATATCCGGATTTGAAGTNGTAATCGTAACCGTCAAAATCCGAATATCGGAAAGAATGTCTGCCNGNGTTGACGCAATGACCTCTTCCTCCGTATATGTNTCCGGCAGATNNGACATAGTTGNATTNAGAATCANNTTGGTTGACATAAGANCATTCCATGTNTATCCNTTNTAAGCCTGATATGCCTCNCCGGTCTCNTCCTGNGCGAAATTCAAGACGTAATTNGGATTCTGCCTGATACTCTCTGTTNCTGCTNAATACAACATGATCAAACAGATATATTCCNCCTCCGANAACCGCNCCANNANCAGCCGCAANAACAGCTATCCAGATATTTTTTANAAAAAGAAGAAGTATTTTTTTACAATCCATACCTTCATCCATGTATTTCATTTTTTATAGTTGTGCTCCCTTCTNCNNCTTTNGAAATAATATNGCTTCAANGCTTTTTAGCCGCNGTTGTCTGNTTATCGTCTATNCCTTCCGTACTTTCAGGNTTGAACAGAATTTTTATAGTNAGNAGCATAAGNTTTAAATCCAACCATACCGAATAGTTCTCAATATANGTCANATCCAGTTTNAGTTTATCATAAGGCGTCGTATTATATTTTCCGTAAACCTGCGCATACCCTGCCAGCCCTGCCTTTACCTTCATTCGAAAAGTAAACTCAGGCATCTCCTCNGCATATTGTGCAATAATCTCCGGNCGNTCCGGNCGCGGNCCCACAAANGACATATCGCCTTTNAAAATATTGAANANCTGCGGCAGCTCATCNATNCGGACTGCACGTATAAATTTNCCCACNGGCGTAATCCGNGAATCATTTCGTGANGCCAGTCTGGCAACGCCATCCTTNTCTGCNTCNACACGCATNCTGCGAAATTTTAAAATATNAAATTCCNTTGCNTCCCTTGTGCAGCGAATCTGCTTATATAAAACCGGTCCTTTNTCATACACNTTAATTGCAATTGCCGTTANCAGCATGAAAGGNGAAGCCAATACNAGCAAAATNANAGCACATACCAANTCNATAANNCTTTTGATTATTCGCTGCTCCATTTTCANGGCATATTCCCTNGTCANCAAAATAGGTGTNTCAAACAANTGCANTTGGTCNGANCCTTTGACCANCACATCNGAAATTTTAGGCATCATATAGACACGAATAGACTTACTGTAACAATATTTCAANAGATCATTTCTGTCATTTATAGGNATATCCCACAGNACGATTGCTCCNTATCCCGCNAATATCTCTGAGCGTATTTTCNCGCCNTCTTCGGAAATACTTATACANCCGGCGATACGGTACTTGTCCTTCCTTGAATTNAGNTTATTTACAATATCGTCAATGGANCGTTCCCCATGAATAAGCAGAATATCCCGNGGCGGAAAANCCTTACGGTAAAACGTGTTGCAAAGATATACCCATACNGCNGACACAATTATTTGAATCANCATTGTTGATANAATCGGTCTGACAGCCGCCAGCCAGTTTGCCATNAGCGAAATCTGNAAATATGATATTACATTNACNGCAAGNAAAGAAAAAAANTGTGAAACGTAAACNTCCATCGGCTTTAAATATCCGATTTTCAATCCNCCGTANGTGCTTTCAAAGAAAAACAACAATACAAAATAAATCAGAAACATCAATATATGACCCTTAAAATANAATTTCAGCCCGCGNTGCATNCTAAGAAACGGNTGATATTCCGTAAGCCAGAAATAAGCATATATACCTGTCTGTATAATCAATCCNATAAAAGAAAGCTGNAATATNATAAGCCTTTTAAAAGAATCCAATCGTTTCACTTCGTCACCTCATTTGTGAATATATTGTTTACTATATTCTCCTTAACGTTGCACGTATTGCCCACATGCAAAAGCAAAATANACTGACTGGTATAGTCAACCTTTCTTCCTTTCGGTAAAGTCTCCAAATTCGCCTTATTGCCGTAATTTTATTAGAAGACAGACTTTTTGCCGGTCTTCTGTATATTGCAAGTACCTCNTTCAATCCATATGCCACGTATCCTGCCTTAAGAATTTTCCACCATGNNGCNGTATCTTCGCTTTCCACATTAGGCATATGTATCTGNTCTTTAGTAAGTCTNGTCATNTCNAACANAACAGTTGTNGTAAAAATCACNGTTCTGCTCAANGCTTTNCGATATGTCAGNTNNNCNGGAACNNNAACAATTTTTCCTGTCCCTTTGGCATTCTCATCTCCGAATTCATATGCNGTAAATNCAAAAGCTGCCTGCTTTTCTTTCATAAAAGCAAGCTCCTTCTCNAGCTTNTTTGGAAACCAGATNTCNTCTGCGTCCAAAAACGCAATATACCTTCCTTTTGCCGCATCTATCCCCGTATTTCTTGCCTCGGCCGCACCACCGTTGCTTTCCTTACGAATCAATCGTATATGTTCCGTCTCGTGGGATAACTGTATTCCCTGAATGATATCTGCGCTGTTATCAGGCGAGCAATCATCCACCAGAATCAATTCCCAATTCTTATAAGTTTGTCTTCTTACCATTTCTATCGTTTCAGCAATATAAGCAGCTGCCCGGTAGACCGGTACAATGATACTGACCATCTCTTCCATCAGATATCCTCTTTTACCAGATAAATAGGTCTTCTCTTCACTTCCATATAAGTCTTAGATAAGTATTGCCCTACAATTCCCAGACAAAACAGCTGCACTCCGCTTATCAGCGAAATTATGCAGACCAAAGACGGCCATCCTGAAGTCGGATCGCCATACAGAAGCTTTCGCAGAATTGTCACCACAATCAATATAAAGGCTGCAAAACAAAACACAACTCCCATTATAGAAGCAATCGCCAGCGGCATTGTTGAAAAAGCAGTAATTCCTTCAATGGAATAGAAAAACAGTTTCCAGAAAGACCACTTTGTTTCTCCTTTATTGCGCATAACATTTTCATATTCAAGCCACTTTGTTTCATATCCTACCCAGCCAAAAATCCCCTTAGAAAAACGATTATATTCCGTCATAGATAAAATAGCATCCGCAACCTGCCTTGTCATAAGCCGGTAATCACGTGCGCCATCAACGATTTCAGTCTTCGAAATTCTATTCATCAGACGATAAAACATCCTTGCAAATGCAGAACGTATCATAGGTTCGCCTTTTCTTGTCACCCTTCTCGTGGCAACAGAATCATATCCTTTTTCTATATAAGAATACATCTCAGGCAATAGTGCAGGCGGATCCTGTAAATCCACATCCATTATTACCACATAATCTCCTTTGGATTTCTGAAGCCCCGCATAAATAGCCGCTTCTTTTCCAAAATTTCTGGAAAAAGACATAAGATGCACTCTTTCATCCTGTTCCCTCAGCTTCTTTACCTCAGATACTGTGTTGTCTTTAGAACCGTCGTCAATATACAGTATTTCCAGTTCCAATTTCTTTTCATTGAAAAACTCTTGATTCTTTAACAATTCATGATAAAAATCCGCTATATTTTCTTCCTCATTATAGCAAGGCACTATTACACTAAATAAACTCATCCTATTAAACTCCGTTGATTTAATCTCTCGGCATATCAGCACTGTCTACTTTTACATCTTATCATGAATACTAAAAAAAAGGAAGGGCGATATCACCCTTCCTGATTACTTATTTTATACAAATCCCTGCTCCAGACGAACATAGTCGGCAACTGATGCAATATACTCACTGTTCGTAGGTCGGTTATGTTCCACACTGTTACCATATCCAAACAGTTTTTCAAATAATTCTCTGTTTCCTCGTTCCCACGACACCTCAATTGCATTTCTTATTGCCCGCTCTATCTTCTGAACGGTTGTCATATACTGCTTCGCCAGCTCAGGATACAAAAGTTTGGTAACGCTTCCAATCAGCTCCATATCCTCTACACACATTGTAATCGCCGTACGCAGATATTGATATCCTTTAAGATGCGCCGGTATGCCAAGTTCTAACATCAATCCCGAGATCACCTGCTCCGCTCCCGGTCTTACCAACATATCACTTTCCATTGTTTCATTCCCCTTTACCGTATATCTGGGAAAATCATACCATGAAGCAGTAAATTCTGTAAACTGTAAGGTATCGCCCTGTGAAATTTATAATTATAAATATTGTCTCTTATTGCAATCCTGCAAAGCCTCTACTACCTTCTTTACCTCTTGTGCCCGGTTCTTATCACATACCAGTACCGCATCCTCTGTCTCCACAACAATTACATTATCCAGTCCAATCGTAGTCACCAGCTTGTTTTTAGCATAAATAATACAATCATGCGTATCAATATGAACCTGTTCTCCATAAGTAATATTTCCGTGCTCATCCTTATCATACAATGCTTCCAGTGCATCCCAGCTGCCCACATCACTCCAGCCGAAGCTGCCCTCTAACACCAAAACATTTTCAGCACGCTCCATAATACCGTAATCTATAGATATCTTCGGAATTACCGGATAAATTTCATTTATAACCTCTTTCTCTTTCTCCGTATTCATTGCTGCACCTATCTTTTTCAAACAGATGCTTATATCAGGAAGAAGTTCCTCAAAACATCTCATGATAACTGACGCTTTCCAAACAAACATACCGCTGTTCCATAAATAATCTCCTGACAGAAGATATTCCTTCGCAGTCCGTAGATTAGGTTTCTCCACGAAATGTCTGACATTATAATAGCAGTCGGCTTTCTTTTCTTTTTCATAACGAATGTATCCGTAACCCGTCGCCGGGTAAGTCGGCTGAATGCCAATGGTTACAAGAGCATCCGTTTCCTCAGCCACACGAATCGCATCCGCAATCACCCTTTTGTAAACGGCTATGTCCTTAATGTAATGGTCAGATGGCAGGATGCACATAATGCCGTCCCCATATTTTTGCAAAATTTCCGTCGCTGCATACCCGATACAGGCTGCCGTATTTCGTGCCGCCGGTTCCGCCAATACATGCTCCTTACGGATTCGCCCGTCCGTAGCCTGAATCATAAGCTCCGCCTGAGAAATATTCGTCACAACAAAAATATCATCTTTTTCTATGTTTCCTTCCAGCCTGTCAATGGTCTCATTCACCATCAAGTCCTTTCCTGTCAGGTTAAGAAGCTGTTTAGGCAGATCTTGTCTGCTTAGAGGCCAGAAACGCGTTCCCCCGCCTCCTGCCAGAATAAAACCATACGTCTTCATATTAATTCCCCATTCGCGCTGTTTCTACATTTTCCCTGAACCAGTCATATGCTGACTGAATTCCCTCTTCCAGCTCAATCTTATGCTTCCAGCCAAGCTGATGCAGTCTGGAAACATCCGTAAGTTTTCTCGGTGTGCCATCCGGCATATCATGATTCCAGACAATTTCCCCCTGATAATCTACTGTCTTTTTTACCATTAATGCCAATTCTTTAATCGTGACTTCTTTGCCTGTTCCGATATTGACATGACTCTCACCACTGTAATTTTCCAACAGAAATACGCATGCATCCGCCATATCGTCCACATGCAGAAATTCCCTTAAGGGTGCTCCTGTTCCCCAAAGCTCCACCGTAGGCGCATTACTTTTTTTCGCCTCATGGAACTTCCGTATCATCGCAGGCATAACGTGCGAACCCTGTAGATCATAATTGTCATATGGACCGTAAAGATTCGTCGGCATACAACTGATAAAGTCGTCTCCATACTGACGTTTAAAAAACTTACACATCTCGAGCCCCGCAATTTTAGCAATCGCATATGCTTCATTGGTCTCTTCAAGCGGACCAGTCAAAAGCGCATCTTCCGGAATCGGCTGCGGCGCCATCTTCGGATAAATACAGGTGCTCCCCAGAAAAAGTAATTTTTTTAAATTATAATCATGGCTGCATTTAATCACATTACATTGAATCTGCATATTCTCATAAGCAAATTCTGCCGGTGCAGTATTATTGGCATTTATGCCGCCAACCTTTGCAGCGGCCAAAACTACCACATCAGGCCTTATCGTTTCAAAGAATTCTTTTACCGCCGCCTGATTTGTTAAATCCAGTTCCGAGTGCGTTCTTCCAATTACATTTTCATATCCTTTTGCTTTCAGGTTTCTGACTATTGCGCTTCCTACCAGACCCCTGTGTCCCGCTACATATATTTTATCTGTCTTGTTCATATCGCTTTTATTCACTTTCTTTATTATTATTTTTCTGCTTTTTATTCTTGTATTCGTTACAGCTTACTCCCGCCACTTCTTTCAAATCGGCATCCATCATCATGGCAACAAGCCCTTTAAAATCTACATTTCGTTTCCAACCAAGCTCTTTCTCTGCCTTTGCACAGTTTCCCCAGAGAAATTCAACCTCTGCCGGACGATAGAATTCAGGATTGACATCAACTAAAAGTCTGCCCGTTTCAACATCATAGCCCTTTTCGTTTACTCCTGCTCCTTCCCACCTGATTTTGATACCCAATTCGCCGAAAGCCGCCTCAACAAATTCTCTTACCGTATGTGTTTCATTGGTAGCAAGCACATAGTCATCCGGTTTGTTCTGTTGCAGCATTAACCACATACCCTTTACATAATCACCTGCAAATCCCCAATCGCGCTTAGCATTCATATTTCCAAGAGACAGTTTCTCCTGTTTTCCCGCAATAATATTGGCAATTGCCAGAGTAATCTTTCTTGTAACAAAATTCTCACCTCTTCTAGGCGATTCATGATTAAATAAAATACCGTTGCAGGCAAACATATTATAAGATTCTCTATAATTGACCGTAATCCAGTAAGAGTACAGTTTAGCAGCACCATACGGGCTTTTGGGATAAAACGGAGTTGTCTCACTCTGCGGCGCCGTTTCCGGAATACCTCCAAACAATTCAGAAGTAGATGCCTGATAATACCTGCAGTTTCCGCCATTAACACGGATTGCCTCAAGCAGTTTCAATGTGCTGACACCTGTTGCTTCGGCGGTATATTCCGGCACCTCGAAGGAAACTCCCACATGCGACTGTGCCGCCAGATTATATACTTCCGTCGGCCTGATTTCTGCAATCAGACGCATCAGATTACTGGAATCTGTCGTATCCGCAAAGTGCAGAAAAAATTTAATTTTATTATAGTCAGACTGCAAAATATGGTCTATTCTTGCCGTGTTAGTAATGCTGTGTCTCCTGATAAGCCCATGCACCTCATATCCTTTTTCCAGTAAGAACTCAGCCAGATACGAACCATCCTGTCCTGTAATACCTGTAATTAACGCTACTTTTTGCATATTAGTTTTCCTCTTTCTTTTTTATTTAATGTAAAAGCCTTCAAAACATACTTTCTTGCTATTCCATATGGAAGTATACTATTGTATAATATAAGTATCAACATAAAATATTGCCGCATAATGGTAAAATATTGCTATATCCGTTGCGCAACTACATTTTATTAAGGGAGTATAAAATAATATGGCAAAATCAACATCAGAACGTATTATAGCAACGCCTTCTTCCTATGCTAAAGAACACTATCTTTACATACAAGAGGTTGGTACGCTGCAAAGTCTGGAACCGCATATAAGTCAACGGCAGAATCTTAATTCTTATCTCTTTTTCATTGTTCTAAACGGAAGCGGCCATGTTTCTTATGATGGCAGTCGTTTTTCCATCACGGCAGGTGACTGCGTCTGGCTGGATTGTACAAAGCCTTATTCCCATGAAAGCAGCGCAAATGATCCGTGGAGTCTTATGTGGGTGCACTTTTACGGAAAGGAAGTTCCGTATTTTTATACGAATTTTTTAAAGCAATCCCGCTCATTTCTTTTTCATCCGGAAAATACACTTGCTTTCATGAATATTTTACAACAGATATATCAAATTCATTCTTCAAAAACCTCTTTGATGGAGCTATTTGCCAACCGCTGNCTTACTGACCTTATTACTTTNTGTTTTAGTGAAAATCAGGGAAACCANGAGATATCTTCCATTCCNGAAAAAATGAAGCAAATCAATGACTATCTTGAGAATAATTATGCNCAAAAAATAAATCTGGAAGATNTATCTTCCAGATTCTATATCAGTAAATTTCATCTTTCAAGAGAATATAAAAAAATCTATGGTGTTACNATTGGCAGCGACTTAACCTCCAAGCGTATTTCCCACGCNAAATCCATGCTTCGNTTCTCTGACGCNTCTNTNGAAAATATTGCGTTTGACTGCGGATTTCAGAATGCNGGATACTTCATCAAAGTATTCAAAAAATATGAGAATATGACGCCTTTAGAATATCGCAGAAAGTGGTANCGCTATTATCAGAAAATACTGTANCCTGCAATCATAAACTGNCAGGTGAGNAANCCTGTAANGATTCCAAGCAACGCACCTATCCAAACCTGNANCGGNGTNTGCCCGACAAATTCCTTCAGCTTATCCTCTACTGACATTTTNGTTCCCATTTCCCGAAACAGNGCCATCATCTCATTNAGNACCCGCGCCTGTATTCCGGTTTCTCTNCTGACNCCCGAAGCATCATGCATAACAATAATCGCCATAATCACAGCCATTGCAAACTCAAAGCTTCCNCCNCCATATTGTATNCCTGTNGCNGTNGCCANCGCGCATACTGTAGCNGAATGAGAGCTCGGCATACCNCCGCTNCCTATCATCCGCTCCCANACAAGTTCTTTGGTAACAAGAAAATGAATCGCCATTTTCAATACCTGTGCAACAAACCATCCCATAACCGCCGCAACAAATATNGGATTCTTAACAAGCGCCTGTAAAAATGTCATTTGAATTTATCCTTTTCTATTTGTATAATTCTATAATTCTCTCATGTATTTCTCAATAGCGTCATGCCAGTCGGCAAACATGAAATCTGTCGTCAGCTTGAACATATAATTCTCAAGAATCGAATANGCAGGACGCGGCGCTTTCGCACCAAATTCTTCCGTAGTTATCGCCTCTACAACNGTCTTCTTTCCNGCCAGNCGGAANATTTCTTCCGCAAATTCCGACCAGCTGCAGTCTCCNTCGCATGTACCATGAAAAAGTCCGTAGTTTTCAGTAGGCAGCAGATATGCAATCGCTTTTGCCAGTTCTTCAGNGCTTGTNGGCGANCCTACCTGATCTTTTACAACCCTGACTTTATCATCCGTTTCCGACTTATTCAGCATTGCTTTTACAAAGTTTTTCCCATCTCCATAAAGCCATGCTGTACGAATAATAAAATATCTGTCAGCAAACTCTTTTACAAAGTTCTCCCCTGCCAGTTTTGTTAAGCCATACATCCCCTGAGGTCCTACCGCATCAAACTCCGTATAAGGTTTTGTGCCCTTTCCGTCAAATACATAATCCGTGGAAATATGAATTATCTTTGCTCCGGTTTCCGTTGCCGCAATACTTAGATTTCTGGGACCTATCGCATTAATACGGTACGCCTTGTCGCCTTCTGTTTCGCAGGCATCCACCCCTGTATGCGCCGCACAGTTAATAATAGCATAAGGCTTAANGTCTCTTACAAATTCCATCACTTTGTCAATACTTGTAATATCCAGTTCGCCTACATCGGTATTAACAAACTCATATGTATTATCTCCTGCATAACGTTTATTTACCGCACGGCCTAACTGTCCGTTACATCCTGTGACAATAATCTTCTTCATCGCTCTCCATTCCTTCCGTTCATACTTAATATAATAATACATCTAAAAAAACAATTGTGCAATAATGCTGTTACTTTATGTTTTCTTTTAAAAAGACCTTTATTGTATTATAGTATGCATCGGGATCTTTATCCTGAGACTGCGCATGTCCTGCACCTTCCACAATCAGCAGCTCCTTCCGGCATGAAGCCGCTTCATACAAATCTTTTGTCATCTGAACAGATATCATAGCATCGTCAGCNCCGTGNATAAAAAGNGTAGGNACCNTNCTTTTTNGTACNGCTTCAATCGCNGACGCATCNTTTAANTTATANCCNCCNCGGGCACGAAGCACTAAACATGCNGTATCAACTAACGGAAANGCCGGNAGNTAAAACCATTCNNTGACNTTTTCACCAAACATTGAATATGCATCTGTATATGCACAGTCCGATACTACTGCAACAACATTTTCCGACAGGTTTTCTTCCCCGGTCATCATCAAAGCTGTCGCCGCTCCCATAGACTGTCCGTGAAGCACTATTTCTGCCTCAGGATCCTGGGAAANAATATAATCAATCCACAGATTNCAGTCATAATGGTCTGTCCAGCCCATTCCTATNAAATCNCCTTCGCTCTCNCCCTGACAGCGTAAATCNGGNGCAATGACATGATAGCCCTGNGTATTNTACCANTANGCAAACGGATACATTTCCTCNTTCCANCCGGTATATCCATGAAGCAAAAGCAGCCACTTATGACTNTCTTCTTCCACAAAAAATTCTTTCGCAATTAATTTATAACCGTCATCAGTCATCACAGAAATCTTTTGACTATTGACCGTTTGCAGCCATTCATCGGTCTCATTCAGAGACAACTGCCGATTTACTTTTATATCCGATGTCTGTACCTGCGCTTCATANCTTTCATCAGTAATCCTTTCAAAAGCTTCCAGCTTNCGCATAAAAGACGGCACAAGCGCCGCNCTTACCAAAAAGTTTACNANCNCNAAATANAGNNTAATAANTANCNCTGNTATAATNCAGATTGCAATAATGATTTTTTTCTTCTTCCGNTTTTTCTTTTCCCTCATAAACAGCCTTTGCAAGTTTTGTCANTAATAGAAAATATTCTCTAATAATATCTTANCATACTGNCTNNCGNAAATACTATGGTAATTTTCGGATATCTTCACCCCTTTTGCATACTCAATAAAAAATCATTCAGATTCAGCAGTACCTTTATTACTGATTTCATTTCATCCTCATTCAAATCCTTCACGATTGACTTTATCATATTCTTATGAAAATCTCTGTGATGGAAAAATGCTTTTTTCCCTTTATCCGTAAGCGCNGCCAAAACAACACGCTTATCATCTTCACTGCGTTTGCGAATGATATATCCCTTCTTCTCAAGGCTGTTCATATTGGTCGTAAGCGTTCCGACTGTAACGCCAAGCCGTGATGCTATCTCAGACATGTTGCGTAGCTCATCTATTCCTATTGCCTCTATAATATGCATATCATTATTTGTAATATCAATGAATTCCTCAGTTATGATTGCTCTTTCTTCTATATCCATCATATTGTTAAAAATTTTTACAAGTAATTCATTTAGCGTTTTATTTGTTTCATTTTTCATATATATACTAACCCATTTCAAATTCCTTATCAATTCTTTTTAACCCCAGACTAGTACGCTGGCTCCATATGTAAGACCAGCTCCAAACCCCGATAGCACAAGTCTGTCACCTTTCTTTATTTTACCATCCCTGTTCAATTCGTCAAGCAATACCGGAATTGTTGCAGAAGACATATTCCCTACCCTGTTTAAATTTACGGGAAACTTTGATATATCCGCCTTTAAACGCTTCGCCACAGACTCAATAATACGTATATTTGCCTGATGAAGCACAAACAAATCAATATCATCTGTTGTAAATCCGGCTTTTTCCAACGCCGTACTAATGCAGGCAGGAACCTGTCTTGTTGCGAATTTATATACTTCCTGCCCATCCATATGAACATATGGATTTACTTTTTCAATTTTTTCCACATAAGGGTTAGCAAGTCCCCTTTCCATACACGAAAGCGTCATTCCCTTTGTACCGTCCGAACCCATTACTATACTCTCAACACCCACTTTTCTACCATTTTCACAAATCTCATCTATGTCCGAAGTTTCCACAAAAGCAGCTCCGGCTCCATCTCCGAAGAGCACACATATAGACCGGTCCGTCCAGTCTATCAGTTTAGAAAGCACTTCACTTCCGACAATTAAAGCATTTTTATAAAGCCCCGCCTGCACATATGCATAAGCCGTATTCAAAGCAAACAGGAATCCCGAACACGCTGCATTTAAATCAAATGCCACGGCTTTATGAGCTCCTATGTCACTCTGTACCTGACACGCACAGCAGGGAAGCAAAAACTCAGGCGAGCAGGTTGCAACTATAATAAGTTCCACATCTTCCGCATTGCGTCCCGCCATCTCAAGCGCATTAGTGCATGCTTTTGAGGCAAGTGACGATACTGTGTCATTTGTGGCAATTCTACGCTCTGATATTCCGGTACGCTCACGTATCCAGTCATCAGAAGTATCCACAAGCTTTGCTATATCGGAATTCGTAACTGTTTTTTCAGGTAAAGCGCTCCCTGTACCTGTGATTTTTATTGTCATTTTGAAAATTCCTCCATTATGTCTGATACTGACTCAATTTTTTCTGCACTATAAGCATTACTGCCACAGAAAATTAAGCCCTCATCAAGATTTCCTTTCACTGCATTCACAAGCGCCTCCGTTATACAATATGGAGTCGTCTCAGGATTACAGGTACTCACACACTGTCTGCATCCTCTCATAAACCGCTCTCCTGCTGCCACTTTATCCAAAAATGCATTATGTATCGCGCGTCCCGGCATTCCAACGGGACTTTTCACGATAACGATATCCTCCTTCTTCGCATCAATATACGCCTGCTTATACGCATCAGATGCATCACACTCTCTGGTCGTGACAAAACGCGTTGCCACCTGAACAGCCTTCGCGCCCATGTCTAAATAGTGTTCCATATCAGCACGATCATAAATGCCTCCTGCCACTGCCACAGGTACCTCAAGCTCATCCGCAAGCGCTATTATCTGCCTAATCTCATCATCGTAATTTTTTGTCTTTGTAACTGTATACTCATCTATTTCTTCCGAGCTGAATCCTAGATGTCCCCCTGCCATCGGCCCCTCTATGATTACTAAATCAGGTTTTCTATTATATTTCTTATCCCAATATTTTGATATCACAGATAATGCCTTCTTACTTGAAACGATTGGCGCTATCTTGGCGTCTCCCGAAATTTCAGGGAGTGTCATCGGAAGTCCCGCACCTGATATTATTATATCAGCGCCTGAATTGGCCGCGGCCTTTACATAATCCTCGTAGCGTTTCGTCGCTACCATTATATTTACTCCAATGATGCCGCCACGCGCAATTGCTCTCGCTTTCTTTATCTCATCATCTATTGCCTTTAAGTTACACTCTATCGGATGTCTGTCAAATTCAGGATCACGATATCCTATTTGCGCTGTGGAAATGACTCCTATTCCGCCTGCTGCCGCAACTGCCCCTGCCAGTCCGGACAAACTCACTCCTACACCCATTCCGCCTTGTATTAACGGAACGCGGGCTGATAAACTACCTATTTTCAATTCATTTATTTTCATTAAGTTACCCTCTTAAAAAACCCTATAACGAGCATAACGCTCGGCTGCAATTTCCTCACCGCTCATACCATTATATTTTTCCAGAAACTCCATAATGTGCTTCTTCATATATCCGGCAATCGCTTCTGAAGTTTCTGCACCCGCGCCGCCAAACTCGGGTACAATGCGCTCAATAACGCCGAGACGCTTTAAGTCCTGTGCTGTTATATTCATAACTTCACTCGCCTCCTGCGCTCTTCCTGCATCTCTCCAAAGAATTGACGCAAAGCCCTCCGGTGAAAGAATTGAATATGTAGCATTTTCCATCATCCAAACTTCATTTCCTACAGCAGTGGCAATCGCTCCGCCGCTTCCGCCCTCTCCTATCAAAATGCATAAAACGGGCACCTTTAAACCTGACATCTCCAGAAGATTCCTTGCAATCGCTTCACCCTGACCGCGTTCCTCAGCCTCAATGCCACAGAATGCACCTGATGTATTTACAAAGCTGATAATCGGTCTGTTAAACTTCTCAGCCTGCTTCATGAGCCTTAAAGCTTTTCTGTATCCTTCGGGAAGCGGCATCCCGAAGTTTCTCTGCTGACATTCTTCAAGGCTGTTACCCTTTAAATCAGCTATAACCGTTACGGGCTGCATTCCAATAAACGCAATTCCTCCGACAAGCGCCTTATCGTCACCGAAACCTCTGTCACCGTGTGCCTCCACAAACACATCAAATATACTATCCATGTAATCCATAGCGGACGGTCTGTCTAACTGTCTTACTGCTTTTACCTTTTCCCATGCCGTAAATTGCTCTGCATTCCATGATTGTTCCTTTAAACTCTCGCTAAGTTCAAACTTAAAGTCTTTTTCTTCTCCGAAATTATTATATGTCTTCTTTCCTACACCCTGATGCGCGGTTATAAGAAAATGTATAGTTTTCTTTAGCCGTTCTCTTTCAACGATACCATCAACAAAACCATGCTCTACAAGAAATTCCGCTGTCTGAAAACCTTCCGGAAGTTCCTGCCCTATTGTCTGTCTGATAACGCGCGGCCCTGCAAAGCCGATAAGCGCTCCCGGTTCAGCCATAATTACATCTCCAAGCATAGCAAAGCTTGCTGTTACACCGCCTGTTGTAGGATCTGTAAGGATTGAGCAGTATAAAAGTCCTGCATCTCCATGTTTTTTTATTGCAGCAGAAGTTTTAGCCATCTGCATTAAAGATATAATTCCTTCCTGCATTCTTGCACCGCCTGAGCAGCAAAACAAAAATACGGGAAGTCTAAGCTCCGTTGCACGTTCGATTGCCATTGTGATTTTCTCGCCCACAACATGTCCCATACTTGACATCATAAAACGCGAATCGCACACTCCAAGTACTATATCATCACCAAATACCTTACAGCGCCCGACTGTGACCGCCTCATTAAGTCCTGTCTTTTCGCGCGCTGCTGCAAGCTTTTCTTCATATCCCTCAAAGTCAAGCGGATTACTTACCTCCATGTCCTCAAACCATGGTTCAAATGTTTTGAAATCAGCTACCATACGAATACGGTTTTTAGTTCTTACACGAAAATATCCGCCGCATTCATAGCATACATACTTCCTCTTAACTACATGCGCACGTTCTACCATCTTACCACACTTGGGACATTTTATAAGATCCTCCCCTATCGCATCTTTTGCAGTATCCGAATTGTTATTTTTCAACTTATTTCTAAGTCTTTCCTCAAGTCTGTTATACAGATCAGTCGGAAATCTCCGCTTTCTATTCATATTTAACCCCTTCTCTTTCTCAGCCTAATCCCCAATTGCAAACGTCAATTCTGCCCGACAGACAATTTTTCCATTTACAGTAGCTGTTGCCTCGCCTACTCCGATAGGCCCCTTCACCTTTACAATCTTCGTTTCAAGCATAAGGACATCCCCGGGATAAACTTTTTGCTTAAAACGCGCTTTGTCTATTCCCACAAAATATGCTGTCTTTCCTTTCCACTCAGGCATTCCCAAAATTGCTACCGCACCAACCTGTGCAAGTGCCTCGATTATAAGAACTCCGGGCATTACGGGATTCCCCGGAAAGTGACCTGCAAAATATGGCTCGTTGAAGCTTACGCACTTTTTACCGAGCGCTCTTTGTCCCTCCTCAAGTTCCTCAATTGTGTCTATAAGCATGAATGGATGTCTGTGTGGAATTATTTCCATTATTTCTTTCGCTGTATAAACTGACATATCTACTACCTTTCCTGCATTGCATCTTACTCTGAAAATTTCTTAACCAGTATGCTTGCATTGTGTCCGCCAAAACCGAGTGAATTACTGAGAGCATATGTAATATCTTCCTCTGAACTCTCTTTGCAGTAATTTAAATCCATCTCTTCTTCACTCTCCTGAAGGCCTACTGTCTTATGGATAAAACCTTCTTCAATTTCCTTCACACATGTAACAAATTCAACCGCACCGGCGGCACCAAGCAAGTGTCCTATCATCGACTTTGTAGAGTTGATTTTTATATTATACGCATGATCTCCAAACGCATACTTTATCGCTCTTGTTTCAAATAAATCGTTGTGATGCGTGCTTGTTCCGTGAGCATTAATATATGTGATATCTGTAGGCTGTATACCTGCATCCTTTACTGCATTTATCATAGCTGTTGCTGCGCCCGAGCCGTCCTCGGCAGGTGATGTAATATGAAATGCATCTGCCGAACAGCCATAGCCTGCTACCTCTGCATAAATCTTTGCGCCTCTTGCCTTTGCATGCTCAAGCTCCTCAAGAACTACTATACCGGCACCCTCTCCCATAACGAATCCACTTCTGTCTTTATCGAACGGAATAGAGCATCTTTCGGGATCTTCACTTGTTGAAAGCGCTGTAAGCGCTGCAAACCCGCCAACTCCCAAAGGTGTAATTGAACTCTCGGTACCGCCGGCCAACATGATATCAGCATCTCCGTATTGAATTGTCCTAAACGCCTCGCCGATTGAGTTTGTTCCTGTTGCACATGCGGTCACAACATTAATGTTTTTACCCTTTAAGCCAAAAACAATACTGACATTTCCCGCAGCCATGTTTGAAATCATAAGGGGAACAAACAACGGTGAGATTTTCGACGGTCCTTTTTCCACAAGCCTTGTGTATTCGCGTTCCATTGCCTGAATGCTTCCTATGCCGCTTCCTACAGCACATCCAACCCTGAATGCATCCTCCTTCTCCATATCTATTCCGGCATCCTCCATAGCTTCTTTAGCCGCTGCTACTGCGAACTGACAGAACTGCTCCATTCTGCGGGCTGATTTCTTATCCATATAATTTTCGGCATTAAAATCCTTCACCTCTGCTGCGAGCTTACATTTATACTCTGATGCATCAAAATATGAAATTCTGTCAAATCCGATTTTGCCCTGCTTAACGCTCTCCCAAAAAGCGTCTACACTATTTCCTATAGGAGTAATCGCGCCCATACCTGTTACTACTACTCTTCTTTTCATCTGATAACCATGCCTTTCTCTGATTCCTCAATCAATCACTATTAAATAGCCATACCACCGTCAACACATATCACCTGTCCGGTGATATAATTTGAACTATCGCTTGCAAGAAACATTACCATATCAGCAATATCCTTTGCGCTTCCCATTTTGCCCATGGGTATCATTTCGCTAACCATTTTTTTAGCATCATCTGTCATGTTCTTTGTCATGTCTGTATCAATAAATCCCGGAGCCACCGCATTTACATTGATGCCACGGCTTGCAAGCTCTCTCGCCACACTTTTTGTAAGTCCGATAACTCCTGCCTTTGATGCTGAATAATTAGCCTGTCCCGCATTTCCAAGCACACCACTTACTGATGTAATGTTTATGATTTTACCGCTTCTTTGCTTGATAAAACTGCGGGAAAGGTGTCTCATCATATTAAATGTTCCTTTTAAATTTGTATCGAGCACTGCATCATAATCTTCCTCGCTCATGCGCATTATCAGATTATCCCTTGTAATCCCCGCATTATTTACAAGAATGTCTACCCTTTTATACTTTTCAAGTACCGCTTTTACAAACTCTTCACTTTCCGCAAAATCTGCCACATTACACTGAATTGCCTCTGCGCTTCCTCCGTTTTTTGTTATCTCATCAACAACTTCGTCCGCCGAAGCTTTTGAACCATTGTAATTTACAATCACTGTGGCACCATTCTTTGCAAGCGTGAGTGCTATCTCACGACCTATGCCGCGTCCCGCTCCTGTCACAAGAGCTATTTTTTCTTTTAACATTTTAATGACCATGCCTTTCTACAAGACTGATAATTTCTCCAAGTCTTCTGCTTTATCAATATTAATACACTTAACGCCATTGTTTATCTTTCTCATAAAACCGCTAAGGGTTTTACCCGGTCCGATTTCGATAAACGTATCAACACCGTCATCTATCATCTTCTCAATAGTCTGCTGCCAGCATACGGAATTTGACACCTGCTTCTGTAAAAGTTCCTTAACAGGCGTCTCATCACTTACATATGTCGCATTCACATTGCTTATATATGGAATTGAAGGCTTTCTTATCGCGACATTCTTAAGCTCTTCTCCAAGTTTTTCTCCTGCTCCCTTTAAGAGTTCTGAGTGAAAAGGTCCACTTACTTTCAAAGAAACACAGCGTTTTGCTCCTGCTGTCACAAGTGCCTCCGCAGCTGCAGCCACAGCTTTTTCTTCACCTGTAATTACTATCTGTCCCGGACAGTTGTAATTTGCCACTGTTACAATTCCTTCTGTTTCTTTGCAAATCTCATCTATTCTCTCAGCGTCAAGCCCAAGTACTGCTGTCATTGCCCCACCTACGGGATATGCCTCCTGCATGAAGATACCGCGCTTTCTTATAATATAGAACAAATCTCTTAGATCCATAACATCTGCCGCTGCAAGTGCTCCATATTCACCAAGACTTAATCCTGCCGCTATATCAGCTTTTATCCCCTTGGATTCAATCACCTTTAAAATTGCAACTTCATCCGTAAGCATAGCTATCTGGGTATACTCTGTGATGTTTATATTATCATTCTCCTCAAAGCAAAGCTTCTCCATATCAAGGCCTGAAACCTCACCCGCAAGCTTAAATACTTCTCTTGCTTCACCGTATGTATCATAAAAATCCTTTCCCATGCCAATGTACTGCGAACCCTGACCCGGAAAAATAAATGCTGTTTTGCTCATTCTAATCCTCTCCTAAAACTTCCTATTCAACAATTCTGTTCCCTGAGACATTATCTCGTCGATAATCTCCTTACAGGGTTGTTCCTTCTTTACGAGTCCGGCTATCTGACCTGCCATAATCGTACCGTTTACTACATCGCCTTCAACAACAGCCTTTCTTAGTGAACCAAGAGTAAGCTTTTCAAGCTCCATGAAATCCGCACCATCTTTTTCAAGTTTTAAGTATTCCTTTGTCATCTTATTTCGGATGCTTCTTACCGGATGACCGTTTGAAAGACCTGTAACTGCTGAATCAATATCCTTTGCTTTTATAATCATCGCTTTGTATTTTTCATGCACTACTGATTCCGTTGCTGCTACAAAACGCGTACCCATCTGCACAGCCTCAGCCCCAAGCATAAATGATGCTGCGAAACCTCTTCCGTCTGCAATACCTCCTGCAGCAATTACAGGAATACTCACTGCATCTACTACCTGTGGTACAAGTGCCATCGTGGTTATCAAGCCAATATGTCCTCCACTCTCGGTTCCTTCAGCAATAACTGCATCTGCACCACCACGCTCCATGAGTTTCGCTAATGCTACACTTGCAACTACAGGAATAACCTTTACGTTAGCCGCTTTCCACATTTCCATATATTTTGCCGGATTTCCCGCTCCAGTAGTTACAACCTTCACGCCTTCGTCTACAACAACCTTTGCAATCTCGTCTGCTTCGGGATTCATCAGCATGATGTTCACACCAAACGGCTTATCAGTCAGTTCCTTAGCTTTACGTATCTCTTCTCCCACATAAGACGCAGGTGCACCACCGGCACCAATGATTCCAAGACCACCCGCTTCTGATACCGCTGCTGCAAGATTATGTTCGGCAACCCACGCCATGCCTCCCTGTATTATAGGATATTCAATACCTAATATCTCTGTAATTCTTGTTTTCATTATGCGTCTACGCCTTTCGCTTTCATATAGTCAATAACTGAACCAACTGTTTTAAGCTTCTCTAAGTCCTCAGAAGGAATTTCAACGCTGTACTCTTCCTCAAATGCCATAACAAGCTCAAAAAGGTCAAGTGAATCCGCCTCTAAATCCTCATTAAAGCGCGTATCCTCTGTAATCTCTACTCCCTCAAGGTTTAACTGCTCTTCAATAATTTCTTTTACTCTTTCTAACATAGTCATTCTCTCCTTTTTAATTTATATTGTTTGATACTCAATTCTTTTGATATTCAAATATTTTGATTTTCAAACTATTAATGTAATATATAGATTAACTTGTTGAATTAATATTGTCAAGTATATATTTTATTTTCTATAAGTTTTTCTATCAGCTTATTTTTATATGTGTGATATTTTATATGAAAATATAAAGAAAAAATAAAGAAAGAAAATAAAAAAACCTGAAAATCAATATTTTCAAGGTTTTCTAAGAGGCGCAGACCGGATTTGAACCGGTGGATACTGGTGTTGCAGACCATTGCCTTACCACTTGGCTACTGCGCCTTATTAGTTTCAAACTAATTAATGACTCCGACGGGAATTGAACCCGTGTTACCGCCGTGAAAGGGCGATGTCTTAACCTCTTGACCACGGAGCCGTACATTTTTTCTTAACATGCTCCTACTACACCGCCGATAGCGACTATCTTCGCCTCCGCTATCGTAACTCCCCGAGTAGGGCTCGAACCTACAACCCCACGGTTAACAGCCGTGTGCTCTACCATTGAGCTATCGAGGAAAATAG
>JAAUZS010000061.1 GCA_014804495.1 Lachnospiraceae bacterium | reverse complement strand
TCTGTCTGTCTGTCTGTCTGTCTGTCTGTCTGTCTGTCAAAATTATCATTCTCTTTTGTCTCATCTGTCAATACCCCCGCACAGAATATCTATACTTTTTTCGACAAAAGGACAACTAATCTGATACCTTCTGACAAGATTAATAATAATTATATTTTCTTTATTTGTCAATAATACGCCTGAAAAAGTTAGGAATGACTTATTGCAAAGAAATATGCACAATACAATATCTTGTATTCTTTTTTCGTTAATATCCTAATCCCCTATACACAATCGTTCCATCCATTGCATTTATCGTCATCATACTTTCAGGCGTAACGCCGTCATAAACTCTGTCAACTACAAGGTCCACCTCTCCTGCGGAATTTTTATAGGTTTTAGTGCCAAAGAAGTCCCATACCGGAATCAGCGTTCCCTCCATGGAGTCTTTCTCCCTGACCCTCATATAGCTTAAGACTACCTTATCTACTTGAATATCAACAGTATCACCTTCATTATTGAAACTATCCGCATACTTTTTTAAAATCAAATCTTCAAAAATATTGCTGATATCGGAAAACGGCAGCAGGAATACGTACTCATCAGACAAATTCTCGATAATATACGGATTTATCCACTCAAATGTACGTAAGCCCTCATTAGTATAAATAAATGTCATTTCTTCATATGGCCAGTATACGGTTTCCGGAACATACTCTTCTCCATTTTCCATAGCTTGTATTAATTTTTCTGCATCATAATCTGCCATCATTCCGCCGTCTTCATAAGTATAAGTAATGGGAATACCATCCTCTACTCTGTAAAGATGCACGCCGTATCCCATCCCGGCAAGATATTTTGAATCAAGATACTCCGAAATGCTCATAGCATCCTCATTTGCAATCCAGCATGCAAAATATCCACCGCCCTGAACCGAATATTCACCAATTCCCATCTGATTTACTGCTTCTGTTACTTCATTCATAATTTCTTCCGGCGGCGTATTCATATTCACAAATCCCTGTATAAATTTGATGTCTTTCATAGATTCCGGCAGGCTTTCCGGATCAGGCTGCGAATTGGAAAAAGACAGATAATCTCCGTTTCCATCCTGTTTCTCAATCATAAACTTAACCCTATGCCTTGCAGCTGTCGCATTATTATCTATCTGAAGCCAATAATCCTGCCCATTCACCATAACATCACCGGTAAAAGCCTCTTCACCGCCCCCGGACAAAGCTTCATTATCTATGTTAAGCGACCCTTCTCCGCCAAGCAGCACCCTGTTTATCACATCATAATCCTCCGGTGTAAAAGTGCGCGCCGTAACTTTCTTAAGCTTTATTCCCGGCACGTCAGGTATTGTGACCACAGCATCCGCTTTTACCGTAACAACATCACTGGACAATTCCGCCTGATAAAATTCCGGCGCTTGTACCTGCTCTGCGACATTCCCGGAAACTGCCTCTTCTTCTGTCATTGTCTGCCCCGATGCAAATTCTTCATTCTGTTCCTTTACCACAACCACCTCTTCCTGTGGCTCTGCACTGCTGCACCCCGACATAGCCAAAACACACAATCCTGCTGCCAATATATCCGCAGCCATTTTTTTCAAATTATGATTCGCTCTCATCACCATTTCTACACTACTCCTTCCATTTACAAATATGATTAGATAATTGAAATACTCTATCCACAGCATATCCTGCATGTCTGTAAAAGGTATACAACAGAATGTAAAAATTTTGTAAAGTACGTTATCTATCGCCAAAAACAATCGATACCTCAGTTCCTGCCCCTTTACCGCTCTTTATCTCAATTTCCGCCCCATGCAGCTCTGCAATCTTACCGCAAATCGCCAGTCCCAGCCCGCAGCCGCCTGCCTTTCTGCTGCGTGCTTTATCTACCATATAGAACGCCTCTGTCACTCTGGATATCTCATCTTCAGGAATCCCACAGCCTGAGTCTCGAACCGTTATTATATTCTCTTTTGCTTCCATATATATATCCGAACCGTTATCGCTTGCTTTAATCGCGTTATCGACCAAATTAGTTAACAAGCTTATCATTAAATCCTTATCCAAAATCCTCTTTTCCATTTTGCATGAATAGCTAAAAGTAATGTTTTTCTTTTTCAAATTGTTCTCTTCAATTTCTGCAACAGCTGAAAACAAATCACTTATATCCACTTCTTCCATATATATACTGTCGTTATCGTACATACCAATCAGACTCATCAGTTTACTGCTAATCCGCTCCAATCTGCCGCATTCCTCATAAATATGCTGCAACGCTCTTTCCTTCTGCTCCTCCTTCAGATTTACATGTAGAAGGGAATCGGCATACCCCATAATAGAAGTCATCGGAGTTTTCATTTCATGTGTCAGGCTTCCCAACATCTGCCTGCGCCTCTCTGATTCAAGCGATAACTCCGTAACCTGATTTTCAATCTGCTCCGCCATACCGTTAAAAGCTGCTGCCATCTCCCCTATTTCATCACTTGTATGCACATCCGCACGCCTCGCCAGTCTGCCTTTGCTGATATCCTGCGCCGCGTGCTGTAATTCCCGTAAAGGCTTCAGTGCTTTCCTGCTCATCAGGAAAACTAAAATTACTGCCGCCAACGCTGCTGCAAGATAAATTAGAACATAAAAAAATGCCTGAGTACGGATATCTTCATAAATGCTTGAAATATCACGTACCAGCACAAGCTTATACTCACGCTGTCCCGCCGTCTGGATTCTGCTGCCCATAACCAGAATATACCTGTCTTCTATCTTTTGAACAATACTGTATGCTTCAAGGCTTCCCCATCTTTCATCTCCGGGATTGAGCAGCTCAAATGGCGTCAAATTGCAAAGCACCTGCTCCCCCTCTATCAGAATATACGTGGAAGCGCCATATTTTCTTATCACATAATTATAATAAGAATTCTCAGCTACATCGCTAAAATTCTGTAACGGCTCATATTCCAATTCATTACCGACAGCATACATTGTCGATTTTAGCTGCTGCCTATAATTCTCTATTGTAGTTTCCCTATTATAAAGAGCCGAGTGATAAATGACTGCCCCTCCTGATATCCCTACACTTACAAGCAATGCCGCTGTCGTTATTAATGACATTTTAGTCCATAGCCTCATTATCCATATCCTCCAGTCGATATCCGTGCTTGGAAATAGTGCGGATTACATCATAAAAATCCAGCTTCTTTCGCAGCTGCCCGATATGCACATCCACAGTCCGTGTCTCTCCTACGTAATCAACTCCCCACAGCCTGCCCAGCAGATCTTCTCTGCTCAAAGCCACATTTTTATTCTGTGCCAGCATCACCAAAAGTTCATACTCCATTGGTTTTAAATTTATCTTTTCACCGCTTTTTATTACGCTATGCTCTTTTAAATCAATGACAACGTCCTTTACTATAATCTTCTCCCTTCCCTTTCCCGTTCTTTTCAGAACCTTCTCTATACGCACCAGAAGCTCCAATACTTCAAACGGCTTCACGATATAATCCTCCGCGCCTGCCTTCAGGCCATGTACTTTTGAAACCACATCATCCTTTGCCGTAAGGTATATAACCGGAATCTGCGCGTTCTGCAAATCAGCCATCAGCTCAAAGCCATCTTTCCCCGGAAGCATCACATCCACCAGCGCCAGCACCGCGTCACTGCACTCCTCGTCATTAATCATCTCCGCCGCCTTATCGCCGTCAAAAATTGCCAGTGTTTCATACCCTGCAGCTTCCAGATTCATGCAAATCAATTCAGAAATAGCAGCATCGTCCTCGATTACTAATATTTTCATCATTACACCCCTGTATATCAAACTTGTGATACTCACTCCTCTTTGCAGTTATCTTAGCACAAATTACGCGTAAAAAAAGCAACAAAATGTAAACGAGGGAAAACCCAGCTTTGCCTGTTAAGCCTCCCTCGCTTTTTATAGAGTTTACCCCTTCTATCGTTTTGGATTACTGTATGAATTTCTCCAGTTCATTCCTTCCATTTTGATATGCTGAATTTGCTTCCTGATATAAGCAGTTATAAAAGTCAACTGCGATGCGCTGTCTGTTTGATTGCAGTGGATGAGCCCATTATTCTCCAATTATTGCCAATCCATTCGGTATATCCCGCACTGTGAGCGAACAGGTATTTGTAAGCCGTATATTATCCTTTAACGGATATTCTACTTTACCTTTCTTTTCTCCTTCGGCGCAATGAACATCGAGCTTTGTATCTATCAGACCTAGATTGCCGGGCAAATTATTAGAAAAAATGAGGCTTCCCGCGCTTACGCCTATTACCAATCCATTATCCTGAATATATTCCATCAAAGTTGTATTAAAACCGGTTGAATTAATCCTGTCTAGCAGATAGGCTGTGTTGCCACCGCACAAATATACCACATCATACTGACGCAGTTCATCAACGTCCATTCCGATATGCAAATCATACACTTTGATATTTTTATTTTGAATACCGCATTTTAATAAATCATTCATGCATTTAGGCAATACGCCGATAGCGTCTGCGTCTATTGCCGCTGTAGGAATAAATAATGCCTTTACCGATGACATATCTTTTCCTATCATGTCCACAAAGTACTCTTTAATCTCCTCTGTTTCTAAACCCGCTGATGTTAATAATACTCTCATATTTCCTATTATCCTCCTGTTATTCCGGCCAATTCATCTCTTCATCCGCAATTCCCATTTTCCGGCATTCTGAACATACATAAGCTTTTTCCGCCTGATTGCCGATTTGATATTTTAAAATCTTGTCCTTAAATACAACATATTTCGTGTTGCCTGATTTGAAATCAACAAACCAATTTACGCCATCTTCGGGATTAGACACCATAACCTTGGAAATCTGTTCCGGAAAATCCTTTCTGTCACATGTAAAAAATAATACAGTCCAGTATTTAGGTTTCCCACCGGTATTCCACAATTCAACTTTATGGACATGAAGGAGGTCAATGACAGAATCATCCGTTATGCTCTCCTTAATCAGAATGCCCTCGTATACTTCCTGTTTTTTTCCCTGAATTGCATTACTGCCGCAGCTGTGAACTTCTTTAACTTCATTTAATGCCAGATTGTCTTTTAACAGGACATCCAAGGAAACATGAAAAGTTTCCCCCAATATCAACAGTTTTTCTGTCTCCGGCAATGAAATATCTGCTTCCCATTTAGATATGGACTGTCTGCTTACGTTACATATTGCCGCAAGCTCTTCCTGAGTCATCCCATTCGCTTTTCTTAATTCTATGATTTTCTCTGACAGCTTCACTTAAGCCACCTCCCCGCCTATTGATAGTATTGTACAAAATACTAATTGCGATTACCACCAATTTCAAGGTTCTTTTTCGCAGCCAATGGTTGCATAGAGTTTCATGAATATGAATAAACTTAATATATCAGTTTTAAGTCAGGTCACATTGCAAATAAATCATCAAGCGTAATTACCGACTTGACATTTTCTGCATAAGAATTACCTACCAAACCATAAGTTGTAATCAGTGTCGGGTAAATTGCATACTTTGTTCCGGTCAACAGCACCAAATCGCTTATTTTATTCCTAATGCTTCTATCTACCTTTTCCGTTATAGTATACTCTGAGCCGGAATATTTCATTTCGCACAGATTTATCACCTGATCTTTTCTTGTGATCAATAAATCTATTTGCGAACCGAATATTCCTTTATCCGGGTCCGCTTTACAATACCATGAATTCACTTCCGTAAACACTCCGGATATCCCCAGCTTCATTTTAATCTGATCTATATGCTCCATACAGACCCTTTCAAACGCGAGACCCATCCATGTATTTACTGCCGGCGTATTAATTTGATTGGACCAAAAATGCCCGTCGGTAGAATTGTTTTCCAAAAATTTAAAATGAAATAGTGTAAAACAATCTATTAATTGATATACTGCATTTTTCTTCTTCATCCCCACGGCAAAATACCGCCTGATAAAACCACAACTCTCCAACTCCTCCAATTTAACAGTCAAGTCACCGGAATTCAAAATGCCTGAAGCTTTTATAAGTTCTTCTCTTGTCATCCCGACTTTCTTACGCCCCAAAGCTTCAATTATTTTTACATATACATCCGGATGCTTAAAGGCAGACGCATATAAATATTTAAATTCTTCTTTTAAAGGAGCATTCTTCGCAAACAAAATATTGTCTATGTTTTGTGACAAACTTAGTCCTTTCTTTAAAAAGCCCCAATAATATGGNACCCCGCCAAAAATCATGTAATACTGTAAAATCTGATTTCTGTTCAACGCCAAACCGGCTGCCTTGACATATTCCTCACATTCTTTCAATGTGAATGTTTGTAAATGAATCTGTTCTGTCAACCTGTTATATAAACCACCTTTATTGTGAACCACTTTAGACAGCATCCATGACGTAGCCGAAGCACATACTATCAATACCACATCTTTTCTTGCTGACGCAAAGCTATTCCAGAAATTTTCTAAGGCGACCATAAGGTCACTTTTTTGCGTATCCATCCAAGATAATTCATCAATGAAAATTACCTTCCTTTTCTCATTTGACTGCCTGACCAAATCTTTAAGCCCTTCAAATGCTTCCAACCAGTTCATCGGTNTGCGCGTGACAGCGCAGCCGGCATCTTTTAAAGAGGACGCAAAAGCAAACAACTGCTCCTTCATTCCGCTTTCTGATAAACCTGCATGTTGAAATGTAAAACGGTATCCAAAAAATTCCCGAATTAAAAATGTTTTCCCAATTCTCCTTCGCCCATATACTGCCACAAAATGAGAATTGTCATCCTGTAATACCGAATCTAATAATTCTACTTCTTTATTACGACCTATTAGCATTTTAAGCTCCTTAATTTTTACTTAATCTTATATTTTTAATAACTTTAAGTAAAGTTTAACATTAACATATAAATAAATCAACAAANATCTTGATTATACTTTACTTAATCTATCTATTTTAATGATATTAAGTAAAGTATATCNAAAATATTCTATTATAAAAGTGCCATAGAAGAAAATATATAGGCAAGAACATTGTAAAAATATTTATGGCATTGTTCCTGTCAAAAATTCATGTCATAATACATGCAAGGTTAACCTAAAAAAACAAAGCGAGGAAAAATGACCTATGAAAAATAATGAATTTGTTACCCAATGGGTAATTGATACCGTAAAAGAAAANTATGCGGATGACATTGCTCTTGTTATCTCCCATACCACACTGCGAATTGATGNTAGTGAACAGGCTATAAGTTATTTTGTGCCAATCACAAATCGAGGCAATGAGCTTGCACGCACTTTTATCTTAAATGGTGAGGGTTTTGATGTATGGGGTATTNCTTGGGAGCGTTTGGAGCAGTTTGCCGAACTTGAGGAATACAATATAACCGTGCTTGCAGACAGTGAAATTCTATATGCAAAGAATGATGAATGGGCNNANCGTTTTGAAATGCTCAANTCAAAGCAGCGCAGCAATCTTGNNGATGAATCAANGATGCGNAANTGTGCGTTGAAAGCNTATGCTCAGGCAAAAGANTTGTATACAGAAATGCTCTTTGCCAAGCGANGCGATATNCGNATGTTAGCCGGNTATGTGCTGGATTATCTGGCACGCGCCATTGCCTTNAGTAATCATATTTATTTTAAAAAGTCCCAGACCGCACAACTTGAGGAATTGCAGCAATTAACTCAAAATGGGAAAANNCCNGANGNATTTNCTGAANTGTATTTANNCNTTATAAANGANAANGACGANANAAAACAAAAGGAAAAATGCCATGAAGCAATCCNGATTNTTCGNGAATATTTGGAAGAANCNTATCCNGNCAATACCTCNAAAAGAACACAACTATCAGGATTTAGCTGACTGGTANGCAGAACTGTCTTATACATGGCTCAGNCTTCGNCACTATGCGGCAGACNGTGACTTTATNAAGGTCTATATGTGGGGAATANTNCTNCAAANCGAGCTTAACAGNGTNTGNGANGATTTTNGNCTTGAAAAGCCGGAACTTATGGAATGTTATNACNANAAGAATCTTGATGCATTTATCAACCGCGCCGANGAACTNGAAAANTGGATACGCNATGNAATTACTANAGGCGGCGGNGTAANCCACGAATACAACAGCAAGGAAGATTTTTTAAATGAAAACACATAAAAATGCACGGNATATCCTTCCGGANAGACTTTTAAGGGAAGTGCAGGANTATATATCCGGCGAANCCCTGTANATTCCCAAAGCACAGGAAAAGAANCCTTGGGGCGAAACGTCAGGGGCACGGAGCTATTACAAACAACGTAATGCTCAGATANGNAAAAAGTATGCAGACGGAAGTAAAATAGCTGANCTTTGTGAAGAATATCATTTATCCTGTGACACAATACGTAAAATAATATATACGGAGGACATTATGTGAGAGGGCATGTCTGCTTGATATGCCCTCTATTGAAAACAGGTATTCATATTATTGCATATACATACGCAGTAGGTACAGCGGCACATTCACCATCCAATCCTGCTCACGATAGTTTGACATCGAACTTCTGACGGCATCTGACAGTTCATACTTTTTACAAAGCGCACGCAGGCTTTTCGCTTGTAGATTTTCTTCCGCCTTCACTTCNANAGGAATCACTTTATTGGCTCTCTGCACTACAAAATCCACTTCTCCGGAAGAGTTTTCGGCACTGTAGTAATACAATTCTATCCCCGAAGAAACCAATTCCTGCGCAACAAACTGTTCNGTCANCGCACCTTTAAATTCGGTAAAAATATTATTGCCTTCCAAAAGGGTAATGGCNTCCAAATTACACCTTGCCCCAAGCAAACCCACGTCCGACATATAGATTTTAAAAGAAGGCATATCCATATAGGAAATTAANGGCATNCCGGGTTTNTGAATCCGATAGCACTTATGAATCAACCCACAATCCAAAAGCCACTGAATCGCAAGTTCAAAGTCCTTTGCCCTTGCCCCCTCCCGTACCATTCCATAAATAAACTTTCGATTTTCNTTGGATAACTGCATCGGTATCGAATTCCAAACCATTTGAATTCTCGGAATCGTTTCTTTCGGCGCATGTTTGGAGAAGTCATTTGCATAGTAAAACAGCAACTGCTGTTGTATAGTTCTCACTTCCTGCATATCATCTGTCTCCAGATATGCAGATACCACTTCCGGCATACCGCCTACATAATAGTATTTGCGCAGCAAGTCAGCATACTTGTCCGAAAATGCATTGATTAACTCATAGTCTTTCTTTTCTGCCAGTTCTACCATCTGTCCTTGTCCGACTGCTAACAGAAACTCAGTAAAGTTAAGCGGATATAGTGTCAAAAAATCAACCTTTCCCACCGGAAAAGATGTTCCTTCATGAAGTGCAATACCAAGCAACGAACCGGCTGCGACAATAGCGTATTCTTTTGCATCCTCGTAAAAATATTTCAGTGCATTCAACGCCTTTGGAACTTCCTGTATTTCATCGAAGATTAAAAGCGTGTGCTCTGCTTCTATCTTTTTCCCGCATTCAACTTTCAGTGCAGATAGTATCCGCTCTATGTCATAATCCATATCAAATACATTTTTCATTCGTGGATTGTTTTCAAAATTGATATACACCACGTTTTCAAAATATCGCTTGCCGAATTCCTTCATCAACCATGTTTTTCCAACCTGCCTTGCGCCTTTTATAATCAAGGGTTTCCGATTCTTTTTCTCTTTCCATTTTACAAGTTCCCGCATCAACAGTCGTTCCATACAATTTCACTCCGTTCCATACCTATTCTATGCAATGATAACATTTTTCATGCGGACTTTCAATGAATTTTAACACTTTTTATGCGGACTTTTAATGAATAATTACATTTTGCATGCACACTTTTATTGTATTTGGTACTTCTCGTACACTACTTTTTCTACGTGATGTTCCATTCCATTTTCAGAAATAATATATTAAATTTTTCAGTTGATAAAAATTTTACCCTGTTCATTATGATCCGATTACTATTTTATTATATATCCCGTTCCTGCTCTTCCAACTTATATAACAGGTTTAATGCTCTTTGCCTTTCGTTTTCTTTCAAAATAAATTTTCCACTTTTCTCATCCCGTTTATAACCGAATCCAATCAGAAGTCGTATCGCCGTCGGTACATCTAAGTCCAGTTGTTCCGCTATTTCAAATTCTCCTACTTCACTTAACTGAACCAGTCTGTCTGTCAGCTGGACCGGTCTAACATTCTTTTCTGAAAAGTAGTCCTTGATTTCCAACGCTGTAGGAACTAATATGCCGATTGCCTCAATAGGAAATCCCAATTCTACCCCCTGTGACTGTAAAAATGTACAAAACAATTCCCATGCGGCGATAGCGACAATTCTTCCCGGGCCTCCTGCTGCCGGATAACCGCTTTCGACATAAATTCCTTCTGTAAGACATTGGGGATGTGTCGCCAGAAAATCCCGCACAGTCGCCGCCTCTATCGGTACATTCCACTCCAGTTTTCCGTTAATCAGAAGATACGGCAGTTCGTCATCGCCCATCATCTGTAAATAACCTCCCGGATAATGACGTCGAAAGGTATTCACCATCCCCTCGACATGACAGATACTGAGCAAAGGGATATCAGTATTCTCTATTTCTTCTTCAAAAGCAGCGTAACTATCATTGTTTATAACAGATCTACTATAAATTTTTAATATCATAATAATAATCCTCTCTATACTCCTTATTGAGATGTCATAAATTTTGTATGACTATGGTCTATTATAACGCCCTATGAGCTTACAAATGGGAATTTATTTATTCGGCAATATTCAATTTGGAATATATATATGTATCTTTCCAAATTGGCTTTCCGTTTTCATCTTTCCAGAAATATACATTTTTCCTTAAATGGGCTTCACGCTGAAATCCTAATGTTTCAAGTAATTTCCATGAATTTTTATTACATGGGTCACATTCTGCATATATCCTATGTATACCGTCAGAAAATGCCTGTTGAATTAACTCTTTGCAACTTTCAGCAGCATAACCATGCCCCCAATATTTCCGATTAAATACATAACCTATTTCCAACGCTTCAAATTCACGTTTTCCCATATAAACATTACCAATCATTTTGTGGGAATTTTTTAATTCAACAGCGATCATTTCATCTGTTCCAATACGCCATTCGAGATTTTCTTTTGTTTCATTAAGAGTTAGAGGTCTATATGGTTCATATTCTACAACTTCTTTATCAGATAAATATTCAAATAAATCCTGCAAGTCCTCTTTTTTGTATCTTCTTAAAATCAACCTTTCTGTTTCTTCTATAATTATTTTGCTATCCATCTCTATCTCCCCATACAGTTTCCTATCATTCTATAAATCGTTCCGTTGTCAATTCGTTGTATTTTGAATGTTTTGGAGTTCTATCTATAGCCCCAGTAATGCCCCTGCAATCATCAAAAATGTACATATTAGTGAAAACAGCATTCCTAGAATTGTCAAACAAATCTGCGTTTTATTCTTCATGTGACTTATTTGAAATTTAAGAGAAACAATTCCCACAATCCAGCCAAAAATTGGCGGAAAGGATAAATATGTTAACATTCCTGCACGCATTTTGTCATATCCTGCATCCTCCTTTGCCGATGTCAAATTTACATCCATTTGCTCTATCTCATCTTTCAGAAGATAGTCCAGTGAACAGTTAAATATTTTTCCAATTCTAATCAATTTCTCTGTGTCCGGGTATGCATCATCGCGTTCCCATTTTGATACGGATTGTCTTGACACCTTTAAAATCTCTGCGAACTGTTCTTGTGTTAAATTTTGCTCCTTACGCAGCTTAGTTATTTTCTCTCCTACTGTCATGTGACGCAACCTCCTTGTAATTGATAGAATTATTTTAGATCATAGCACTTTGTTTTTATACAAATTACAGGTTGCAAAATGAAAACCCTCGGTTGCAACTAGATTTCAATTATGAATTCACCCCGGTATCTCGCAATAGCACCTTTCATCCACATCATTTATATAAATCCTGTAATCCTCTTTTTTAGGGTACTCAGGCAACGTACAGACTGCGTTTCGAATGATATATTTACACAACAGATTATAAGTATCACCTTCAGAAATCTTTCCGTTTGATAGTTTTCCGGTAAGCCATCCTCGCCTTAAAAGACCCGCTAACCATTCCTTTTTTTGCCTAAGGAAATTTCTTGTATTATCATTGTTGATATCTGTAAATGCCATCAGCAAATACGAAAGAGGAATTTTGTTTTGTGATGCCGGCTGAACCGCTGCCAGAAGACGCAAAACACATATTCCGGTAGTTACACATTCTCCCTTCGTACAGGAGTTTCCAAAGCATGTCTTGCTATACCGCTCAAGTGTATGATACGCCATATCTTTTACAGTTTCATTATCCGGCGCAAACTTTACAAGCAACCGAAGTATCTCTGCTTCGTAATGATTCGCGTATAAAATATTCGTTTTCGGCAGATAGCCTTGCACAAGACGAAGTTTCTTACCTTCATTGTATGGGGGAAGATAGTAATTCGGATATACACAGTCCACATTTGGATTTACCCTCATCTTCTTTTTGTATCGGATTATCTCCTCCGAATCATTTCTTCCGTCCAAGAAGCAAGAAACAGCCGCTGTTTTTTCTTCTTCTGTGATTTCTTCTCCGAATTGTTCCTTACGGTTCAACTCGCAAAGTATCTTGTATTTTTCCATATGTACCCCGCCGAATTGGATATCATTCTATGCCATACTCTGAATGAAGTATAATTTCTTTTCCTTTACTTTTAGCAAACTCTATTTCCTTTGAAACCTGATTGCCAATGTACCCTTCAATATCAACAACATAAATAGCATCCGAAAGTTCGATTTTTCTAAAATGTGCGTTTTCGAGAAAACTACTCTCCTTCTCTGAAATCTCCAAATTATCCGTATTATATACGCATTGTAAAACATTTAACTCATACTTCGTTTCTAACAGAAATGCTATTCTTTGCATTTCTTTCTCAAATTTCATGCTTCCACATATTGTAACTGTCTTCATAATTTACCTCGCTCATGCAAATATCTCAACAAACTAAATGCCACCTCAATTATCTTTAAGATTACCATTTCTGACATTCTCTTCAATTATTTTCTCTGTGCACTCCCAGATTATATTTGAACCCAGCTTGGTATGAATATGTCTATTCATTACCTGTTTTTTCCCAATTTCATGTTCTTTCCAATCCCTGCCATTATTTGAATTATTCAAAAGCAACGGCTGAAAGTTGTCCATTGCACGAACAAATCTGGCTTCCGGAGTTTCAGTTGCTTCATATTCTTGAAACAGACTTTTCAACTCTTCCCCCTGATCCTCCGGTAACAAGCTAAAAATACGTTCTGCCGCCACATCTTCCCGCATTTTTTTAGTCTCATGCCCTTTTTCATCGTAGGCATATGTATCTCCCGCATCAATCTCCACAATATCATGAATTAAAGCCATAAACATCGCTTTGGCTACATCAATTTCTTCATTAGCATACTCTTTTAACAAATAAACCATCATTGCCATATGCCAAGCATGTTCGGCGTCATTTTCACGTCTTCCGTTTCCAGTCAGATGTGTTTGACGAAAAATATTTTTTTCTTTATCTGCTTCTAAAATAAAATCAATTTGTTTCTCCAGTCGATTCTTTTCCATTGTGTACTTCCTTTCTGCAAATTTGAATATTAGTTATTCTTATGTATTTTAACATGATGATATTTCCGCCATTCGCCGGCTTAAATATCTATGTGAACAAAATCCAGTTGAACTAATTTCTTTCCATTCGGTAACAGCCTTTCCTTTTGTCCTATCAGTTTATATTCAATACTTTTCAAAATCTGAATCAACAGATTTTCTTCCATTTGATGATGCACTTTGGCAAGGTCGTCAAATACATGGATATATTGCGAATCAGATACCCAGCTGTTATCTACATTTATCTGAATAATACATGAAACATATTTCGGCTGTATTTGCTCAACTGCTTTTCGGAAACACTCATATCCTATGTACTCAATCAATAAATTGGCAATCAATAACTCTGCTTTTGGAAGTTTATTTGATTCTTGAATCAAGTCTATTCGCATACATTCCAATATATCAGAAATATCAGAATATCTTTCCTTGACCGTCTTTAGGTACTCACTGTTAATATCAATGCCATAAACTTTTTGAAATTTGTTCTTGTCAATGTGTTCCAGACCATTGCCACCGGCAATTCCCAGAATTATAACAGAACTTACAGGATATGATGTATTAAGCTGACCTTCCATCATGTGGTTCATGGTCTGTAATTGCATAACCGAATCTAGTTTCATGTGATTTTCGTAATCAGATAATGGTATTTCTTCCCATGGATTAGGCATTGTTTTTCCTCATTAAATCTTGTGTTATCAAGTTCCGTACAAACCTGAAATTAATTATCACTCTACATGATGAAATATTTTCAGTCTTTGAGCTTCATTGGCCTCAAATCCGAACTTTTCATAAAATGGAATCTTGTCTGGAAATGCACATAATTCAACAAAAATATCTGTTCCTTCTACACCATTGTCGTTGATAAATTTTAATAATTCATTTATCATCATCCGGCCAATTCCTTTGTGTTGATATTCCGGACGCACTACCACATCTTTAATGTAATAATCGAGTCCAATATCTCCATTCATGCGCGCCATAGCTACAATTTTATCTCCATCCCATACTGAAATACGGAATAATGTATGTTTCATAGCCAGTTCAGTCTGTTCCGGCGACGGACCATCGCCCCATACGGTTTCCCATAACTCTATAAATTGTTGCGCTGTCAATTCGTTATATTTTAATTCTAATTCACTCATAAACATCCCTCCATATACCGCTCTATTTCACTCCAAGTTTTTACTGTAAGAATATTTTCATCTTTTGTATAAGGCAAGTCGATTGCTCCTATGTACCATACCGGCAACAGACCTGCATTTAAGGAACCTTTTACATCACATTCATACTGATCTCCGATATACCAGACTTCGTCCGGCCGCAATTCAGCTTTTTCCAAAGCCAAATCGAATATCCTTTTATTTGGTTTGCGGAACATAAAATTGCTTGAGGTAATGATAAATTCAAAAGCATTTTCCAGAAGCAGTCTGTTGATACGTTCTTCAACCACAGAAGGCGCATAAGAAATATTGCTGATTACGCCAGTGCGAATACTCTTATTCTTTAAATATTCCAAAAAATCTTTTATACCCTCTGTCGGCGTTCCCGGAGCAGCGGCGTTCCAGAATACTGTATCAATTTCAGAGTTACTCAATGCAATCTCTATTCCCTGCGATTCATAAAGATAAGGCGTAAACATTGTATTGGGTATTTCTATCTGAAATAAATGCCTTTTCTCAGGATCAAACCTCCCGAACTCCCGATTGATTTCATTTGCTTTGGCCTGCACCTGTTCTGCCGACAAATGATACTTATTTCTTGCAGCATACTGTAAAACAGCCTCAGTTCCCTTTACTCCATCAAATTTCTGTTCTGCAATAAGTGTCTGCCCATAATCAAACAATACCATTTTGGGTATTTTCATGTAACTTACCTCCACATTCAAAATATCCTTCTTGTATCAATAATTCCAATACAAGTGCCTCTCGTTCCAAAATTACCCGAGTGAAATCATCCAACATAGTTTCTTTGTTTCCCTCTTTTCATGTGATTTTCGTAATCAGATAATGGTATTTCTTCCCATGGATTAGGCATTGTTTTCCTCTTCAAATTTCTATTATAACCAGCTTATAACCGTAATTCCTTTTTTAAGATTTTTTCTATGAAATCTGTAAACGAATCCGCGACAATTTCACACTCTTCAAATTCCGGTTCGGAGCCATATACAATTGAACCGTCTTTTATTGCAATAGCGTAATAAGAATAACTTCCTTTTACAGACATAACAATGGGCAGATGATTGTTCCAAAATTGGCTTATTTCGTTTTGCCATTCCGCATCACCCTCAGCACTTCCAAGAGAGATAAGTTCCCATTCATTCCATTGAAACGCTTCGTTGTTTTTCACAACAAAATCTTCTGCACATAAAAACCACATTGTTTCATCAGCACTTACCAAACACTTGATACTACTAATAAATTCCAACCATTGTTTTGGAATATTTCTGTATCTATTTATTATGGTTTCAGGAAGATCGTTTTCCTTTATTTCATTCCATTCAATATTCCAGCCATTTTCTTTCATGTAAGTTCCAAAAGTCTCAATCATTTCTTTCCCTCCACTCATAAAAATACTTATCACAAGCAGTACAATACCCACAATAACGCCCGTAACTATTTATCCGGTCACATTTTCATAAAAGAACATATATACATGATTCCAATGTTTTACAATCTTATAATCATAACAGGATATTTCATATACCTCATCCCTGTAAAGCAGCAAATAATTATCGTCGCTGCTTCGACCAAACAGCACGGCCTCAGCTAACAGATTATTATGTCTGCTATTCTCAGCAAGCTCTTTGTGAAAATTATCATTTTTCTGTATTGCCGTTTCATAATGATAGTACTCATATGTATACTCTGCTAAACGCCCACTGCCTCCCACTTTATAATATGGTAATAAAGGACGATACGACGAGTGCTCAATCTCCTCTGATAATTCCTTTGAGATTGCTTTATTCAAGTAATCCGGATAATTCTTTTTATATTTCTTTAAAAGAGCCAGTACTTCTTTTTCTGACGGTACAAATTCCGGTCTTTCTTTTGCATATGATTCCAAGCGCAGCTTTTCAAAATGTTCCTTGCTTTGCAACATGATATTCATATTTTTACATTCATCACATTTATGTACTAAAAGATTCTGTTCTTTTGAATCTGTACATATAACAGGCTCAAAATCATCCTTTGTAACTATTCCGGCATTGATCATTTTCTGCAATGCCTCATCTCTGATCAGTAAAATGGGGATGTAACCCTGCAAGTTACAATATGCAAAATCCGTATCAGGCATAGAGTCATATTCCACCGCCAAAGGTAATACCACATCCAGATTATCCATATATTTTTCCACTTCACAAAGCCTGCCCTTTGGGAAATCTGCCTGCTTATAATACTTCATTACTGCAGAGAAATCATATTTTTCCGCTACTGGCTCAAAAGTTACCGTGTCATAAGTCTCTTTTTTCAAATAACTCATCTGACCCGGATAAATGCACCTTTTCGCCTTTTTCAAAAAAATAGGACTGTAAAATGAAGCCGCCTGATATTTTCCGCTATCCGGTACCCATATAAAATCGAGACCGGTAAGCTTTAGCTCTTTATAACCGTCCACAAAAGTTTGTGACACAAACTCACCCATTATATTGCATCCCTTCGGAGCTTTATAGGCTTTAATTTTGTAATAATTATAATCTCCGAACTTTTGAGCATAAGAATAGTCACTCATAGCAAACTTGTTCTTTGGTGAAAAGCGATACCATTTTGCAAAAGCATCCGCAATCTTTTTGGTATATGTACCTCTTAACTTCAAACCTTTATTTTTTGCCAGTTCACTAATCTGTTGTAACTTATCAATATCTTTTCCAAGATCAAGGTTCATCCATCCAACACTGTCACAGTTCACACCCAACTCTTTTGTAAATGCTTCCCTGTCAAAATCCTTGTCTTTGGAATCAACGATCAAATCCAATGCTTCAAAAATTTCAGTCATTTCTTCTCCATAAATATCATATTTCCCAGTCTGACAAACGGAAATTCTGATAAGACACTTTTTATATCATTTATTAACTGTTATATCCTTTTCCATCATGTTACGAACCCTCATAAGGGCAAAAATAAAGGAAAAAACCTGTAACAAATTATAACACAATATAAATCAGGCAGGAAGAATGGATTGAAATACTTTCTTAATTCCTCCAAAAATTCAATTAGTAAAGGAAAGACTGATCAGATAAGAAATTCATATATGCAGAATACAACATGTCTCACAACAGCGTTGATATAACCACATTCG
>JAAUZS010000060.1 GCA_014804495.1 Lachnospiraceae bacterium | reverse complement strand
CTGGAAGGAAAGTTTCCGATGGAGATTTTAAATTTTATTCCGAAAATTCGTTTTAAAAGGGTGGTAACGGTATTAACTGTACCTGACAGTATTAAATTCACTGATGAAACTATATTCCTGGGAAAAGACTTTATGGATAAATACGAAGCGCCGGAGATACACAGACAGAACGAACAAATTTGAACTGTGGTCTGGGATGATAATTGTCTGTAAGTCTTTGACTAATCGGTATACCTATGGTAAAATACAGAGACATTTTGAATTGAAGGTTAGAATGCAGAATGAAGAAAATATATAAGAAATTGGTTGTCTTATTGGACAAGAAACAGAAAAGGAAAATGGCATTGTTAGTTTTTATCATGTTGATAGGCGCCGCACTTGAAACACTGGGCGTAGCCATGATTATACCTGTTATCAATGTGGTATTGGAAGAAAATGCAGTAGAAAAGCATAAGTATCTGCAGGTTATCTGTCGGGTTTTCTCAATTGACAATACCAGAACGCTGATAATATTTGTCATGACCGCGTTGGTGGTTGTATTTGCAGTAAAAAATATTTTTTTGTTTTTCCAGCAGAAAATACAGTTGAAGTTTGTCTTTACCAATCAGTTTGCGACATCCAGAAGAATGATGATTAATTTCATGCAGCGTCCTTATGAATATTATCTTAACGCTGATACAGCCGTTATACAGAGAAATATTACATCGGATGTAAATAATATGTATGGTCTGATTCTTTCGCTGCTACAGCTTGTAAGCGAGGGAATCGTGTTTGTCTGCCTGGTAACGATAAGTATTATCAAAGATGTTTGGATGACCATAACTGTCTCATCGTTGTTGGTTATAGTTTTGCTCGTGATTAAATGTGTTATAAAGCCTATTATGAGGCGTGCGGGTGAAGAAAATCAGGATTATTACAGCGGACTGTTTAAATGGATTGAGCAGTCTGTAATGGGTATAAAGGAAATAAAAATTGCGGCAAAGGAAAATTATTTTATCAATGAATATTCCAAATGTGGCAATGGATATGTAAATGCGGTACAACGGTATAATCTGTATAATGCGACTCCAAGGCTGTTGATTGAAACAGTGGCAATGACCGGAATGATTTTGTATATGATGCTGCAGCTTATGAGGGGCGTGAGCGTTCTCGAGATAGTACCGCAGATTGGTCTTCTTGCAGTTGTTGCAACAAGGCTGATTCCGTGCGCAAATCGAATCAATAATCATCTGACTTCTATTGCATATTTCGAACCTTTCTTTATGGACGTAAGCGATAATCTTCAGGAAGAGATTCGGGATAAGTCCATCGATTATAATGCAGAGACTTATCAGAAAAAGGTTGAAGTAAAAAAACTTGAAATTAAAGATAAGATTGAACTTAAGAATATAACGTATAAGTATCCTAATACCGACACGTTGATTTTCAACAATGCAAATATGGAAATACCAATTGGGAAAAGTATCGGTATTGTGGGAACTACCGGTTCAGGTAAGACGACCGTGGTGGACATACTTTTGGGATTGCTCAGGCTGCAGAGCGGGGAGGTTCTGGCAGACGGTATTGATGTGATGGAGCACTATCAGGAGTGGCTTAAAAATATCGGATATATTCCGCAGATGATTTTTATGATTGATTCCACTATTCGTAAGAATGTGGCGTTTGGGTACGCGGATGAAGATATTGACGATGATAAAGTCTGGGAGGCTCTGAAGGAGGCTCAGTTAGATGAATTTGTAAGGGGACTTCCGGATGGTCTTGATACATGTATAGGTGAAAGAGGAATCCGTATTTCCGGAGGTCAGAGGCAGCGTATCAGTATTGCAAGAGCATTGTTTGAAGACCCGGAAGTGCTGATTCTGGACGAGGCGACTTCTGCGCTGGATAATGAAACGGAAGCTGCTATTATGGAATCAATCAACAGGCTGCAAGGACGCAAGACGCTGATTATCATTGCCCATAGATTACAGACGATAGAGAAGTGCGATATAGTCTATCGTGTGGAAAACGGAAAAGTGGTACAGGAGAGGTAAACAGAAAGTCTTAAGAATAGGAAGGTGCGTAATTAAATGAAAAAATTATTTAAATATGCATGGGATATGTATAAAGAACATGAAGAAGGCATCAATTATCTTATTTTTGGATTTCTGGCGTTTGTGCTGAATTATTGCCTGTTCTATGTCTTTGAAACATGGATGCATATAGACTATATGGTTGCGACAGCGCTCTCATGGCTGTTGACGGTTTTTTTTGCTTACTGGACAAACCGTACATTTGTATTTAAAAGTAAAAATACAGGTAAGACAAATATTTTTAAGGAACTTTGCTCTTTTATCGGCGCGCGGATTGCAACAGAGTTATTGGAACTTTTATTAATGTATCTTATGGTAGACCTTGCACACATTAATTCAAATATTGCCAAGCTCGTAGCACAGGCTGTCGTTATCATAGCAAATTATATATTAAGTAAGATTTGGATTTTTAAAGATTCTAAGGGTGAGTAGTTGCTATGGAAGGTGACGGACCTAGTCCAAATAAACAAAAACGGTGCTCACCGTAAGCGAAATCGCACCTTATTTTGTTTATTTGGACTAAGTCCTGATTGCAGGGATAGAACTTTATAAGTTGATAAATATTGATAATAGCCAATTGCGAACTCCATATTTCAAAAATGTAGTTGTGCAATATATACAAAACATAAGCAGGTGCTCTGACGCCGCCGGTACTTAGCGAGGTTCTTTCGAGCTTAGTACCGCTATTGGCGTCAATGCAGCGAAAGCGTGCCTGCGTTGATTTGTATATATTGTACAACGGACTGTTTGAGAAAGTGAGTTTTGCAATTACCTAAAGTTGATAATTTTGAAAGGAGAATTGCATTATGGTCAAATTATTGGAGAGCGGTGCATACCTTGTAAACGGTACTGAAATTATACCGGATGATGGAGACGCCGCAGCTCAATTAAAGAGCAGAACAGGAAAAGATACTACTAAACAGGAAGCAGCACAAAACACAATTGCTTATGGGATTTTGAAAGCGCACAATACTTCCGGAAATATGGAGAAGTTGAAAATCAAGTTTGATAAACTGACTTCACATGATATTACCTTTGTTGGAATCATTCAGACGGCAAGAGCTTCGGGACTCACAAAATTCCCTATTCCGTATGTTCTGACAAACTGCCATAATTCACTGTGCGCAGTAGGCGGTACGATTAATGAAGATGACCATATGTTTGGACTTACATGTGCGAAGAAATACGGCGGAGTGTATGTACCGCCTCATCAGGCTGTTATACATCAGTTTGCAAGAGAAATGCTTGCAGGCGGCGGTAAGATGATTCTCGGTTCCGATTCCCATACCAGATATGGAGCATTAGGTACGATGGCTATGGGCGAAGGCGGGCCTGAACTTGTCAAGCAGCTCCTTTCCCAGACTTATGATATTAATATGCCTGGTGTTGTCGGAGTTTATTTAAAGGGCGAGCCTATAAAGGGCGTAGGACCTCAGGATGTGGCTCTTGCGATTATCGGTGCGGTATTTGCCAACGGATATGTCAAGAATAAGGTTATGGAATTCGTGGGGCCCGGCGTAAAGAAGCTGAGTGCAGATTTCCGTATCGGTATCGATGTCATGACAACAGAGACTACATGCCTTTCCTCCATCTGGACGACGGATGATGAAATCAGGGAATTTTATGACATTCATGGAAGAAACGAAGAATATAAGGAGTTAAATCCGGGTGATGTTACATATTATGACGGAATGATTGAGGTTGACCTTTCTGCAATCAGACCGATGATTGCGATGCCGTTCCATCCGAGCAATACATATACAATAGAAGAAGTAAATGCTAATCTTTCGGATATTCTTCATGATGTAGAAGAAAGAGCAAAAGTAAGCTTAGACGGCGCAGTGCCGTATTCATTGCAGGAGAAGGTTGTGAACGGTAAGTTCATGGTAGATCAGGGAATAATTGCCGGATGTGCAGGCGGCGGATTCGAGAATATATGTGCGGCAGCTGATATACTTAAAGGCTCATATATCGGTTCGGATGGCTTTACATTAAGTGTATATCCTGCCTCTATGCCTGTTTATATGGAGCTTATCAAAAACGGTTGTGCAGCCACAATTTTGGAGACCGGTGCGGTTATGAAGACTGCGTTCTGCGGACCATGCTTTGGCGCGGGTGATACTCCGGCTAACAATGCTTTCAGTATCCGTCATTCTACAAGAAACTTCCCGAACAGAGAAGGATCTAAGCTTCAAAGCGGTCAGATTTCTTCCGTAGCATTGATGGATGCGCGTTCCATTGCAGCTACGGCGGCAAATAAGGGAGTACTTACACCGGCGACCGAATTTGATGGTGAAATCGGAAAATATAAGTATCATTTTGATGCCAATATTTATGCAAATCGTGTTTTTGATTCGCATGGAGTGGCTGATGAAAGCGTTGAAATTCAGTTTGGTCCTAATATCAAGGACTGGCCTGCTATGGGGGCATTACCGGAAAATCTGGTACTTCGTGTCGTTTCGGAAATACATGATCCGGTTACAACCACGGACGAATTGATTCCTTCAGGCGAAACGTCTTCTTATCGCTCTAATCCTTTGGGACTTGCGGAGTTTACACTGTCAAGAAAAGATCCTGAATATGTAGGCCGTGCCAAAGATATTCAGAAAGCGGAAAAAGCAAGAATGGCAGGTGAGCATCCATGCAGTGTTCATCCGGATGTGAAACCGGTCATGGGAGTGGTTAAGAAAAGTTTTGCAGGCGCATCTCATGAGAATACAGGATTCGGTTCCACGATTTTTGCGGTAAAACCGGGTGACGGTTCCGCCAGAGAACAGGCGGCAAGCTGTCAGAAAGTGCTCGGCGGCTGGGCTAATATTGCCAATGAATATGCAACGAAGAGATATCGTTCCAATTTGATTAACTGGGGTATGCTTCCGTTCATTATTAAAGAAGGCGAGCTTCCGTTNAAAAATCTGGATTATCTTTTCATTCCNGATATCAGGAANGCNGTAGAGGAGAAGTGGGAGACTATAACCNCATATACGGTATCTGTGGAAAACGATTCCATGCAGCCGTTTGAACTGAAGTTAGGAGAACTGACAGACGAAGAACGCAGTATTATTATGAAGGGATGCCTGATTAATTATAACAGAGTGGAGTGAGTGGAACGCTAATATTTTAGTTAGAAGATTTTGTAAAAAAATTAAAGAAAAAAAATAAACGGCCGATATATAAATCACAAGGGATGACTGATTCTGGCCAGACGGTCATTCCTTGAATATGAATAATGTCTGCCCAAGGATGGTGTTTTATCGGAAAAGGATTTCCACATAAAATAGCNTCCTTTTATTTTGACAAAATTGGGCGAGAACAAAAGGAGGTATTATTGAGAATTGATTCCAGCACTATAGGAATGGAATCCGCCAGAAGATATTCTTCTGTAACAGCAAGGAATGTCCGCTCATATGCGGGCAGGGCAAGGACAGGAAGCTTAACGGCTGAAGATGGAAAGGGATTTCTTGGAGGCTTCCTGGGAATGGAAAAAGAAGCGGAAGACATGGAAGAGAGCGATAACGCGCAGAACGCTCTGAATGATATTACGCTTCATTTTAGGANNCTGTCTAATACAGGCAGGGTAACGTCGAGTCGTGAAGAGTTGGAGGCAAGGGAGAGNATCAGGCAGCATTGTATGAAATTTTTGATGTATTTGNTGTTTGGTGACCGCCATAAAAATGCGCTGGATGAGATTTGGGGAGACACCTCAAATTCGTCCGGTTTTACATCAGGGCAATCCACTGTAATGACTTATGGATTTTCAAACCAGTATTTACACTATGAGGCGGAAAACACGTCTTTTTCCACGAAAGGAATTGTGAAGACGGCTGACGGCAGAGAAATCAGCTTCGGTCTGAATCTGGAAATGAGCAGAAGTTTCGCAGAGTATTATGAAGAAAATTATAGCCTCGATGTGTTGAAGACTACTTATACTGATCCGTTGGTTATTAATCTGGACGGAAATATTGCAGGNCTCTCCGATCAGAAATTTTATTTTGATCTGGATTGTGACGGGGAGAAGGAAGAAATTTCTTCTTTGCAGGCAGGAAGCGGTTATCTGGCTTTGGATCTGAATCAGGATGGTGTCATTAATGATGGGAGTGAGTTGTTCGGAACCAAATCAGGAGATGGATTCAAGGATTTGGCTAAGTATGACAGCGATGGTGACGGCTGGATTGATGAGGATGATGAAATCTGGGAAAAATTATTAATCTGGACTAAAGATGAGAACGGTAAGGATAAGATGTATACCTTAAGAGAGGCAGGGGTGGGAGCTATCTGCTTACAGAATTCATCAACGGAGTTTGCCTTAAATTCCATGTCAGATAANCGCAATAACGGAGTAATCAGGAATACNGGNATTTTNCTGTANGANAATGGTAACGTTGGAACCGTACAGCACTTGGATNTNGCACAATAACAACAATAAAAGGAATCATCTTTAAAGTATTAATGGGCACATTTCTACATAGAATGAAAAGAGGTGCCCTATGAATCTGTTTAGAATCGTCCAAAAAAGAACAAACAAAAGTAAGCGTGAAGAAAGNCCTTATCGGGANGTNAGCGCAATACTTTTGTTTGTTTTTTTNCTGCCNTATGTTGTTTCNTGCTTATGGGGNCATATAGGTGAAGNGACGGAAACTTTTATNAANNAAGCGGANGAAAAAGANTGGATTGACAGACGGTATGAAGTGAGCCTTTCTGAAAATTGGGGAATTAAGCGAATGAATATGCAGGAATATCTGATTCGTAAGCTTGAAATTATTATGCCGCAGGAGGAAGGAAGCGACTTACAATATGAGCTTGAAGCATTAAAGGCACAGGCAGTGCTTCTTAGGACGGAACTCTGGCGGCTTTTTATTATTAACAGTGATTCGGTAGTGATACAGGATGACGTGACTATGTATAATCAGGATGAAACGATTGCAGTGGAGGAAGAAAGCTTGTATGAAANAGCGGTTCGTGAAACGGACGGAATTTTTCTGGCATATGACGGGCAGCCGATAAAGGCAGCTTTTTTTCCGGTTAGCAGCGGACAGACGAGAAATGCAAAGGAGGTATGGGAAAACAGCGAATACCCATATCTTATCAGCGTAGAGTGCGATCAGGACATTCAGGCAGATAATTATCAAAGTCAGACTTCTGTATCGAAGGAAGAATACTGCAGGCTGGTACGGGAGCTGTTTGAATCTGAAGGAACGGTACAGGATATGTGGACTGCTCCGAAATTTACATATGATAGTGCGGGGTATGTGATAGAGGCAGATTTCTATGGGCATACTTGCAGNGGTGANACATTCCGTAANATGTTTGGNCTTAATTCCGCCTGCTTTCAGATGCAGTGGATGGATGAATCAGTGGTATTCCATGTAAAAGGCGTAGGACACGGCTTTGGTATGAGCCAGTATGGGGCTAACACAAAAGCTGNTTCGGGAGAAAATTTTACCCAAATTNTGGAATATTACTTTTTTAATNCAGAATTAGCAAAAATTGAATAATATGCAAGATTNGGGAAAAACTAAACCTCAGAAAAAGAAAAAGATTTCTCAGTAGGAGGCAAAGTTTAAATTATGAGCATGAAAAAAAATAGAAACGGTGTAAGTAAAGAACGAATCATTATGTTGGCTTCAGCGGCGCTTGTGCTGACTGCNCTTACAGCTACAGGTATTTTCGTCAGAAGTAATCGCCAGATTGAGGAGGAAAGCAATGTTCTGGATTTCAGNGCGATTGAAAATGGAGAAGANTANNTGACCTGAAGANNTTGANGAGGCTCTTTTTGCAGAAGTGGGAACAGANGATTTGGANTATGACCCNAGTTTTCAGGAAGCCAATTCCGATAGNGTAGAGAATGNAGAAANNGCNTCAAATGAATCAAATGANTCTGAGGAAGCNACNGANGAATCGGACAAGCAGNCTGCNCAGAATGCAAAGTCNGGNCAGAAGANCGNAAATANTAATTCTAANGNAAAGTCAGAAAATGAAGAAGGTATGTTTGATGAAAATAAGGAAAGTACGTCAGCATCCACTGAAACATCAGAAACTGCCGGAACTGCAAAAACTACCGAAACATCAGAAAGCGCTGAAACCGTAAAAATGACAGAAACGTCAGAAACTCCCACGGTATCAGATGCATCGGGAGCAGCAGAAGACAGNGAAGCAATTTCAACAACAGTTCAGCCTTTNTTGGATTTTAATGAGGAAGACAGCCTTGTATGGCCAATCGTGGGAAATATTTTAATAGACTACAGTATGGACAAGACTATATATTTTGAAACATTACAACAATATAAATATAATCCCGGAATCGTGATTGCCGCTACAGAGGGAGAGATTATTACCGCAGCGGCAAACGGAAGAGTAACATCTGTAGCTTATGACCCGCAGCTTGGAAATATGATTGTTATGGATTTGGGTAATCAATATGAACTGACTTATGGACAGCTTGATAATATTACAGTGAGTGAAGGCAGCTATGTGTCAACGGGAGATATCATAGGAAGCGTGGCGCACCCAACTAAATACTACAGTGCGGAAGGCGCAAATATTTACTTTAAATTGACNAAGGATGGAGAACCTGTAAACCCGATGAGTAAACTGGGGCAGTAAATCTAACCGCAGGCTGCTTGAGGAGAGTGTTATATGCTTACAATAGTTCATGGTAATATAAAGACAATGGCGGGAAATGAATATGAAGACGGCTTTTTGCAGATAAACCGTGGTAAGATTAGCGCTATCGGTAATATGTCAGATTGCCCTGCATATAAAAACGACAATAGTGTCATAGACGCGAAAGGCAATCTTGTAATGCCGGGGATTATTGAAGCGCATTGTCATATGGGCATCACTGAGGAAAAGAAGGGAATGGAAGGCGACGACTGTAATGAAAACGTAGATCCGCTGACTCCGTATCTACGTGCAATTGACGCCATTAATCCAATGGATGCGGCGTTTGATGATGCGCTGCGTGCCGGTATCACCTCCGCGATGGTCGGTCCGGGAAGTTCCAATGTAGTCGGNGGACAGTTTGCATTTATCAAGACGCATGGCNGNTGTATTGACAATATGATTGTCAAAGCGCCNGCAGCTATGAAAATTGCCTTTGGAGAAAATCCGAAGGTAAATTTTTCGGGACAGAATANGTCTCCNGCAACCAGAATGGCGATTGCGGCGATGCTGCGTCGTGAACTTTTTGAAGCAAAGGCTTATCAGAAAAAACGTAATGANAATAAAAATCAGGANAAAGATTTNCGNTATGAATGNTGGATTCCGGTNCTGGAGGGAAAAATACCGCTGAAAGCTCATGTCCANCGNGCGGATGANATATTAACCGCNATAAGNATAGCCAAAGAGTTTGGGCTGTCNATGACTTTAGACCATTGCAGTGAAGGACATCTTATAGCGGAAGAGATTAANGCGAGCGGNTTNCCGGCAATCGTNGGACCTGATATGGCGAGCAGAAATAANATTGAGGTGCAAAACATGGCGTTTAAAACNGCGGGAATTTTGAATCAGGCGGGTATATGCACNGCGATTACGACTGATCATCCTGTTTCCATGATACAATTTCTGCCGATTTGTGCAGGACTTGCGGTAAAGTCGGGNTTGTCTGAGNATGAAGGACTTCGTTCCATTACCATAAATGCAGCCAAAATCTGCGGAGTTGCGGACAGAGTCGGCAGTCTGGAAGTAGGAAAGGACGGGGATGTAGTTATTTTTGACGGTAATCCGATGGAAGTATTTAGCAGGACACTGTGCACGATAATAGAAGAAAAAATTGTATATTATGATGAAAATGCGGGAATTTTATGATACAATAAGCTCAGACTTGGCAGTCTGAGCTTGTTACAGCTTTTTATTATATTCAGAAACACAGGTAGAACGAATTTATGAAGAAAAAAAATATATATAGCATAATATCCGCATTATTATGTATAAGCATATTGTCCGGATGTGCGGAGCTTGATAATTTATTTGTCACAGATGATGGGAGTCAGGAGCAGGAGGATGAAATCAGCAGCCTGGGTCTGACGCCGGAATTTGACTATGTAATTCCGGAAAGCCTTCCGGAAATTGTAGTCAATCAGGTTGGATATTCTATAGACAGTAATAAAATTGCTGTATTTCGAGGAGAAATCTTACCGGATACATATGATTTAATCGATGCTGTTACAGGAGAAACGGTATATACGGGCAAAATTGAGCAAAAAGGTTATAATGATGCAACGGAAGAAAACATTGCGCATGGTGATTTTACGGATTATAAAGTCCCGGGAACTTATTATCTGCAGGCAGAAGTGATTGGACGTTCTTACCCTTTTATCATTGCAGAGGATCCTTATGACAGTATTTTTAATACTGCATTAAAGCAGTACTATTATAACCGATGTGGACTTACACTTTCAACAGAACTGGCAGGAACAGCAGCACACAATGCATGTCATTCCAAGATGGCCAAGTTTAAGGAAGATACCGGAGCGCAAATAGATGTTTCGGGTGGCTGGCATGTTGATGAGAACGGAAAAAGAGATGTAGTGGAGTGCTGTAATGCAGTCAATAATCTACTGCTTGCATATGAGATGTACGGAGACATATTTACGGATGAAATAGGGATTCCGGAGAGCGGAAATGGGATTCCGGATATAATAGATGAAGTAAAATACGAGATAGACTGGTTTCTTAAAATGCAGGATACTACAAGCGGCGCTGTTTATTCAGCGGTCAGCGTTGTGGATAATTCGTCTACGGCATACCAACTTTATATTGAGCCTGTCACAATGGATGCAACAATTCACTTCGCGGCGACAATGGCGAAGTTCAGTTATTTGTATCAGAACTTTGACTTGGAATTTGCAACACAGTGCCTGAAAGCCGCAGACAGGGCGTATCGTTATGCCGGAAAATATCTGACGGATGTGTCGCCTGAAGACTATTTCTTTGCAGCTGCAGAGTTGTATCGGGCGACAGGTACAAATACCTATCGTAAAGCAGCGCAGAATTATTTGGAAAGCGAAGCTGAGCTGGATATGAATAATGATTATGTTTTCTGGGGCTGCGTAACCTATTTATCTACTAAGCAGACTGTGGATTCGAAATTGTGTAATAAGGCGATCAGTACTTTGATGCGGGATGTGGAGCAAATATCGTATGACTCTAAAACTTCCAAATATCTCACAGAAGGGAACAAAGAGCAAGGCAATAATACCGAGCTTTTGCAAAAAATGACGAGACTGGCAGTGGTTGATCACATTATAACAAACCATGAGTATACGACTGTTTTGGAGAATCANTTACATTATTTTCTGGGAAGGAATGCGCAATCCATTAGTTACATCGACGGAGTAGGGGATAGAAATTATCAGATAATAAATGAAAAAATGGGTATAATGAAACANGTGGATTTGAACGCAGAGTTTATTTTGATGATAAGTGCGATTTATGGAAATTAGAGACTGCTGCTTTACGAATGTTAATTCGTTAAAGCAGCAGTTCTTTGTTTTTGAAGTATGTTTCCATTATGATTGCCTGTACTTTTGAACCGATTCCTTTCTTTTCTTCCTTNGTCATTTCATTCATATAAATCGGCTTNCCATATTCAAGNATGACATGCGCTTTTTTGATTTTAGGTATGTGATCTTCAAAAATCGCGGCGGAATTATTGATGCTCATAGGAATGATAGCGCATCCTGTTTTCTCAGCAATTTTGAAGCTGCCCTCGCGGAATGGCATGAATGTATCATTGACCCTGTTTCTGGTTCCCTCAGGAAAAATGCAGATGGAGATACCGGATTTAACTTTTTCAATACCTTCCAGAATCGTTTTTAATCCCTGCTTTAAGTCTTTCCTNTCCAAAAAAAGGCAGTGAAGATATTTCATCCAGTTACGCAGAAGCGGATATCGCAGCATCTCTTTTTTGGCTATATATCCGGTAGGTCTAGGAACTCTTATATAGGTTATTAAAATATCAAAATAGCTNCGGTGATTGCCAATATACAGTACCGGCTGNTCTTTTGGTACATTTTCTTCACCGATAACAGTCACCTTGGTGCCTGCCAGAAAGAGACATCCGCGGAATGCCCAGTTGACNATTGCAAGTGAACTGCGGTTCTTTAAATCCATGTTAAATTTGCCGATAAAGTACTCAATGATCAACAATGGAATGCTGCATACAAGAAACAACAGGACAAAAAGGACAACTAAAATAAACCGAATCATATTTTTCCTCCGAGTAATGATACACCATTTTCTTATTATAGCCGACTTTACTTTTTTAATCAATAGGAATAGACTTTTCTGTTTCATAATAAATTANTAGTAAATGATAATAATATTNAGGAAAGTTTATTACTATGAGTGAATTGGAAAAAAGAATATTCAGAGTTNTGGTCGTATGCATAATGTGNATGAGCGTGATAGCCTGNGGNAAAAAGCAGGANCCGATGGAGAAAATTAAGGATNTGGANTTNAGTGTGATTTCGGAAGATAANCTGCCGGAGGAATTNCTTTCAATGATTGATGAGAAAAAGACAAANCCTTTTAAACTGACATTTCAGGATCAGGGNTTCCTGTATATTTGCGTNGGATATGGGGAACAGGAAACGGGAGGTTACAGTATTGCTGTCAATGCTTTNTATGAAACAGGAAATGCAGTCTACATAGATACGAACCTGATAGGTCCGGGNCCGGAGGAGAAGGGAAGGCTTGTTCCGTCNTATCCTTATGTTGTNGTAAAAACTGAATTTGTAGATAAGCCGGTGGCGTTTGATTGAAGATTGGGGGAAGGTGTGGTACAATAGAACGGATGTAGGGCTTTGCGGGATGTTAGTTGGAGTCACGAGTTTAGTCAAAATGAACAAAAACGGTGCTCGTCGCAAGCGCAATCGCACCTTATTTTGTTCATTTTGGCTAAACTCTGGTTATCGAAACGGAATTTTGCAAATGCCTGATAGGGTTAAGTAAGAAAAGGAGTATAAGCATGCTCTGTATTAGGAACGGATATGTAATTGACCCGAAATCGGGATTGGAAGGGTATCGGGATATACTGATAAAAGACGATAAAATCGTAGAAATTGCGGAACAGGGCAAGATTTCTGCAAATGAGAATATGCGGGCTGAGCATATAGAGTATATTGACGCGGCAGGTATGGTAGCAGCGCCGGGGCTTGTGGATGTGCATGTGCATTTCAGGGATCCCGGATTTACCTATAAGGAAGATATTGAAAGCGGTGCAGCAGCAGCGGCAAAGGGTGGATTTACTACGGTAGTGCTTATGGCAAATACGAAACCGGCCGTTGATAGTGAGGAAACGCTTGATTATGTTATAAAAAAGGGCAAGAAGACAGGAATTAAAGTGCATACCTGCGCTAATGTCACTAAGGGGATGAAAGGTCAGGAATTAGTGGATATGGAATCCTTAAGCAATGCGGGGGCAGCAGGATTTACGGATGACGGAGTTCCCATTTTGGATGAGGATATATTAAGGGAGGCATTGCGTAAAGCGGCAAAGCTTGGCAAGCCAATCAGTCTCCATGAGGAAAATCCTAAATATATTACGAACAATGGAATTAATGCAGGTAAGGCGTCGAAATACTTGGGAATCGGCGGTTCGCCAAGAGAAGCCGAAATAGATATGGTGAAGCGCGATATTGAAATAGCGGCTGAAGAAGAGTCGGATTTATCGATTCAGCACATAAGTACGAAAGAAGCTGTAGAGCTTATCAGACAGATAAAAAAGAAAAGCGGACATATTTTTGCGGAAGCCACGCCGCATCATTTTACACTGACGCAGGAAGCTGCCATAAAGTATGGCGCACTGGCAAAAATGAATCCACCGCTCAGGGAAGAAGCAGATCGTCTGGCGATTATTGAAGGTCTGCGTGACGGTACGATAGATATGATAGCCACAGACCATGCACCCCACAGTGCGGAAGAAAAGGAAAAACCGATTACGGAAGCACCAAGCGGAATTATTGGTTTGGAAACCTCATTGTCACTCGGTATAAGAGAACTGGTAATGCCGGGATATCTTACAATGATTGAGCTGCTTCGGAAAATGAGTACCGCACCTGCAGAATTTTACCATTTGAATGCAGGCTATATAGCGGAGGGCGGACCGGCAGATTTGGTTATTTTCGATAAGGATGCAAAGTGGCAGGTGACAAAGGAAGGATTTGCTTCCAAGTCGTGCAACTCGCCTTTTGTCGGAGAATGGCTGCCGGGGGTTGTGGCGTATACTATATGTGACGGGGAAATTGTGTATAAGGATAAGAGTCTTGTTAAATGATATTGGAAGATTGCGGAACTGTTATTGATAGCCACGAACTTAGACAAAGTAAACAAAAACGTGGCTCATTGCGGAGCAGAGACGCCGCGTTTTGTTTACTTTGCCTAAGTTCTGATTATTGAAAATGAGTTTGGTAAATATTTGATAAAAGATATTAGGCAATTGCGAAACTTCATATTTCCAAAATGTAGTTGTGCGATTACCTAGATAAAAGATATAACAGAAAGGAATAAATATGGCACAGAAGAAGAAAATCAAAACGACAGCAGTGTCACAAAAGAAAATTGCTGAGAATATTTATGATTTATGGTTGGAGACGGAGTTGGCGTTAGATGCGCATCCGGGGCAGTTTGTGGCAGTGTATCCGAAGAATGCGGCGACGCTTCTTCCACGTCCGATAAGCATATGTGAGGCGGATAAGGGGAAGGGAAGGCTGCGTTTGGTATACCGGATTGCAGGTAAGGGAACGGAAGAGTTCTCTTCTTACCGTGAAGGAGATACGGTAGATATTCTTGGTATTCTAGGGAATGGATTTCCGCTTGAGAAGGCTAAGGGTAAGAAAGTATTCCTAATGGGTGGCGGTATTGGTATTCCGCCGATGTTACAGCTTGCTAAAGAGCTGGATGCCGAAAAGCAGATTATACTTGGATATCGGAATAATGATTTATTTCTGCGGGAAGATTTAGAACGTTGCGGGGATGTCTATATCGCTACGGAAGATGGCAGCGTAGGCAGTAAGGGAAATGTCATGGATGCTATTAAGGAGAATGGGCTTAATGCGGATGTAATCATGGCATGCGGTCCGATGCCGATGTTACGTGCAATTAAACAGTATGCAGCCGAGAATAAAATTGAAGCATATATTTCTTTGGAAGAAAGGATGGCATGCGGTGTAGGTGCATGTCTGGGCTGTGTGTGCAAAACGAAGGAAGTGGACCATCATTCTCACGTGCATAATGCGCGTATCTGTACGGATGGCCCGGTATTTGAAGCAAATGAGGTGGATATCTGATGAATACTAAAGTTACAATTGCAGGAGTTACACTAAAAAATCCGGTTATGACGGCGTCGGGCACTTTTGGTTCCGGTATGGAATATAGTGATTTTGTGGATTTGAACAGATTGGGAGCAGTGGTGACCAAAGGCGTCGCCAATGTGCCGTGGCCGGGAAATCCGACTCCGCGCGTAGCGGAAGTATATGGAGGAATGCTAAATGCCATAGGTTTGCAGAATCCGGGAATTGATGTTTTCGTGGAAAGGGATATCCCTTTTTTGAAAAAATATGACACATGCGTCATAGTAAATGTATGTGGAAAGACGGTTGAGGACTATCTGGAAGTAGTGGACAGGCTTGCTGATGAGCCTGTTGATTTGCTGGAAATCAATGTGTCCTGTCCGAACGTAAAGGAAGGCGCCATAGCCTTCGGGCAAAAGGCGGACTGCCTGTATGATATTACGTCACAAATAAAAAAGCATGCCAAGCAGCCTGTCATTATGAAGCTCAGTCCGAATGTAACGGATATTACAGAGATGGCGAAAGCAGCGGAGGCAGCAGGCGCGGATGCGCTTTCAATGATAAATACCATAACTGGAATGAAAATCGACATTCATAAGAGAAAATTTGTGCTTGCCAATAAGACCGGCGGTTTGTCAGGTCCTGCAATTAAGCCGGTGGCGGTCAGAATGGTATATCAGGCAGCGCATGCGGTTAAGATTCCCATTATAGGTATGGGTGGCATCGCGAACGCGGAGGATGCAATAGAGTTTCTTCTGGCGGGGGCAAGCGCGGTAGCAGTGGGCGCCATGAATTTTGTCAATCCATATGCAACGGTAGAAATCGTTGAGGGTATAGAAGATTATATGCGAAATAATGGTATAGAGGATATTGGTGAGATAATTGGGGCGGTGGAATAATCATTAACGCTTCAATAGGGGAACTTAAGATGAAGAAAGATTTAGTAAACCTAATATTCCGAAAAAGTGATTGACAAATGATATTATAACGTCTAATATAAAAACATCAGGAAAATTCTAAAAATTGTGCATTCAGCACATTCAGACAGTTTCTGTCAGATTTTTCTAAGCAAATAATTAAATATGGCAGGAACTGAAAGAAATGTGCAGGGATATACTGAAAATGCATTCTGATGCTTTCACTTCCTGTCATCGCATAGGAGGAGAAAACATGCAAATTGAAAAACAAAGTAATAAGATAAAGCAGGATGTAAAGGATAGGCTGTTCCGGTTTTTGTTTGAGAAGGATAAAGAAAATTTGTTGCAGCTATACAATGCACTTAACGGAACGGATTATCATGATGTAAACGCATTACAGGTGGTTACAATTAAGAATGCCGTCTATGTAACGATGAAGAATGATCTGGCATTTGTGCTTATGGGAACTCTGAATATGTATGAGCATCAGAGTACATACAGTTCAAATATGCCTGTTCGTTTTCTGATTTATCTGG
>JAAUZS010000059.1 GCA_014804495.1 Lachnospiraceae bacterium | reverse complement strand
TATGGCTAGCTAATCTCTTCATAAATTGCCAATCAGTTTCGTAATATTGAATTAATAAATTACTAATTTCTTCATCTCCCTGCCTCCCCATAATAAATGCCATTTCTTTATTCTCTTTACACAAAAAACTTAAGATTTCCGAATGCTTCTCTGTACCATTTTGAAATGTGCGCAAGTGTGATTTCAAATCTAACAGATAAGTTCCACTCATACCATAAAGTGTTAATACTGTGTCCTGACCTGTAAAATTGATTGTATAAGAAGTTATTATTCCATAAAATAGAATTTGTCTCTCCTGATATTTATCTTCTACCTCTATTTTGAACCAGCTATCATTCTGCAACATATCCAAATATTCTTCCAAACTATTATCTGCTATCAATCCACTGAAAGATAATGAGACATGTTCATTCAACTCCTGATTCATATGGAAAAAATTTATATTTAGAAACTCAAATGGTTCTGTAACCAACCGCCAATAATCTTTCATTAACAAGAATCTCCCTTCGATTTATATTCTATTGTCGAAATCATTTTCAATATATAATGTTTCCAATCTGAATAATTACGAAAAGCACACTTAAATGTTCCAACTACAGTTTTATCGTTATAGGGAAATATAAAAAGTAAGTTATACACATCACTATCAATCGCAAAACTCTTATAATCAAACCAGTAAAATTCCTGCTCTTGATTCATTAATTTCCCTTTTCCTAAATCATAAATTGTATTTTGTGGATATCTTTGCCTCATCAAATCAATTAACTCTTTTATTATTTGTTGACCATATTCTCTTTCTATTCTATCAAATGTAAAGTTCACAGACCCACACCCACTACTGAAGATAATTTCTGGACGATGCTTAATCAAATACCCAGAAACTGTTTCATCCCCACTTTTAACACTAAAATATTTCGGAAGACGCATACTAATATCCATGTAAATACTTCGAGCAGACAATTCTACTGTTTTATCTTGTATCCTAATCTGATACTCCAAAGGTTTTTCACGTTCAAGTTCCATTTCATATTTTTTAATGGTCTCCAAAATCATTTCATCCAGATAATTACCATTCATTATCATACAAACACCTCTTTTTCTGGACTAGTTCCTTTTGATTTTTCTCCACTTCTTGCACGTTTCTCTTCATCTTCAAAAAAACCGAATTCCATTTATACCTATTTTCTTCTGGACAAGTTAATGTACTCATAAATAATTGACCCTGTATAGAAAGAACAAAAAATTCAATAAATTGTCTGCCGCATCTATTTACTATATAAAACGAAAAACTTACTCCATCTAAACCTTGAATAGTTTTAAAACGTTTTAATTTTATTTTGTTATTATATGAATATACCTGTAATAGGATATTCCTTATGCTGACTGCGGCCCCCGAAATCTGTAAAGTACTTAATGGCTTAGAAAATAAATCAAAAGTAATAAATACCTTTCCTGTATTATCAACTTTGATTATGGATGGTTTATTTTTAAACGGATATCTTTTTTCAATTAATTCTGAATCCTCATAAAATATATCAGGAAACCATACTTTTACTTTATTATCAAATAAAAAAACACTACTATCCTTTTCTTCTTTCTTCTGCTGAACTTCACCCATGTTACTGTTATACCTCACCTCCTTCCGTTTTCAGAAAAGAGCCTCTAATTTTATGCGATTTTTAAATTCTATTTTTCATAAATTTCTCTGTTCTTTAACACTATAAATAAACCGTCAAAAACGCTATACTCCGCGCTCGTAATTACTAAACCGATTCATTCCTATTCATCTGAAATAGACTAATTCAAGATTTTGAGAACTTATTATCAGTTTACATATTAAATGGCTCTGTTATTAGAATTGAAACGATTGATTTCAACTTCCAGATTCTTTACATTTCCGTTAAATGTAATATTCAATGTACAGTATCCGTTTGCTTCATCAATCTCATATTCTACATCATCACCTGCGCCCAATACCGCATTGACGCATCCCTTCTTTTCCAGCCATTGACTCTTCTGGCTCGCCGGATTGTTGGAGAAGAACTGCACGATATTCTCCTGCTTGTAATCACTGGTTGCATGTCTTAGTATTCTTGTGATATAGGTTGTTACCTGTGTCTTGTATATTGGTTCATATGACTTACCGTCGCTCATCAGATTTCTTGCTTTGTAGACCATAATGTTATGGACATTTTCTGTGCCGAGCATCGCATTTTCAGAGGAGAATACAAAGCCGAAACTGCGTCTGTTAATCTCATTCTTAATTGAATTGGTAAAGCCGGTAATTTCCTTCGCCATCACCGTATGAACCCTGAGAGGATGGTCGCCTGACTCAATATCAAATCTGACTCCCGGAAGCTCTTCATCCACATTTTTCTTGAATTTATCCTTTAGATACTCCGGACATTGATATGCTGCCACAAGACCGGCTGCTATGTAAGCGGCTCCTACATAAACCCCGTCTATCCATAGCTTCATGATGTCCTCTTTTTCCTTGGACAATTCCGCCATGTCATTATCATTTACCAGCATACGCTTATCCAGAATGACTCCGGATTTTTCTTTCGGTATAATAGTGAAATTCGGGATACAAGGAATGGCATATTCACTGTAAGCTTTTCCTGTCAAAGAACTGCAGCGTTCCTCAAACTTTCCGATTCCCTCCATCGCCATATAATTGAAAGTAGTCTTATCCCCTGTCTCGTAATTGAAGAAGCATTGCACGGAATAATCTTTCAACACATCAAGAAGCCTTACCAGCACTTCCACACTATTTACGCCCGTCTTTTCTGTTGTTTCATTCCCCTTAAACCGCTCTCTTGTCAGTTTAATGTTGGCGTTCTGATCCAGTGATACTGAAGGCACGATTCCATACCATATGGTATTGTCAAAGTCATTCTTCGCATTAACCGTATTCAAAAATGCAACTAATCTCGGAAGATTGCTGCTTTTCACTAACATATCATTAGATATATTTGTAATAAGCAAAGACGGTTTCATCCCTTTTAAATTAGACGGATACTGTTCAAAGAACGCCCATACTCCCAGAATCTTTTCAATCAAGGGTTTTACTACTTTGATAAAATCATCCTTCGCTGTTTTATAAAACTCCAGATAAGAATTATAATTGTTTACTTCCTGTCTGATATCTATGCTGCTTACCATAGTGGAAGCAAGGGGGCAGTATGTTCTCGTAACCAGTGCTTTTACATAATCACTGCTCTGTTCATTCAGAGCTTCATAGTCATCCTCCAATGCCTCGATAAGTCCGGTATTGATGTTGTCGTCTACCACCATAAGCTCTGCTGTTTCCTGCTTGGGAGCTTCCAGTACTTTCAGTTCTCCCTTTTCATCCATACTCAAAACGCCGAGTGCAAGAGGCGTATTATCTTTTTTCTCTTCCGCTTCTCCCAGGAGCAGCCTTGTTTTGATGTCTTCAATTGCAAGCGGCAGCATTGCAAGGACATTATTGTAATTTACGCTTGCTTCTTCAAACATGACGTTAAGCTTGTCCGCCAGGTCAAGCTTGTGCGGGTCCCCATCTTCAAGTTCCGCATATGTTTTATAGGTATGCTGTAATTCTTTACGGTTTTGCTTGATATCTTCCATAACTTTTTTAGGAGAAATCATATCCGTCAGTTTATCAAACTGAAAGTCAACATTGATGATGCTTTGTGAACGCTTTGCTTCTACCAGTGACATCAGCATTTTCAGAAAATCATTCTGCTTATTCAGATGGATGGGCGTCAACATATCTTCCGGAATCGTCTCCGGTTTTTGCAATACATACATTATTTTCTGGTTGTTCGCGTTGAAGAAGGAATATACCACCGGGTCAAACTTATCAATGAAATCGTCAAAGCTTCTTACCAGAAGAGCCTCGTTAATCTCCTTGATTTTCTCATCATTCAGGCTGTCGATTCCTCTTACATCACCTACCAGTGTCAGTAAATCCATCTTCTCCGGATTGATTTCTTCAAACAACATGGTCCTGTTCGTCTGTTTAATTATGCTCATTCTTTACCTCCCTATCTTTCATTTGGTTTTAAATCTTTATAGTGAACTTCTATTTCCGTATCTTCCTGATCAAAAATAAAAGTTACTTTCTCCTGATAGTACAAATGGTAGGAATGTCCTTTTATCAGAAATTCCCTGTTTTTGACTGCTGATGCCTTTCCGGTGTTTTTTATAATAATGCTCCTGTCATCCCCGGGTTTCATGATTATTTTATCCGCTCCGCTTAATTGCAACGGAAGATTGCAGACATCTAAAATCCATTCAAGCGTTATTACTTCTCTATTGCATCTGGCAAACAGGTTAATGCTCTCAGGAGGATAGTCGATTCCCTCCTGATTGCGAATTACATAAACCACAAGTTTCCCACAGAAGTCGTTTCCTCGCATTCCTGTTTCTATCGGAAGCGTCCTACTCTCATCCACTACCTTTTTCCTGCTATCTATGCCTTTTCTTTTCTTCCAGTAGATATAGAATATGATAATTAAAGCAATCACGAAGAGCAGGATAACCGTCCAAAAAAACCAATCAATTGACTCCTCCGGCTCTTCTTCCACTTCAATTTCCGGTACAATAATCGTCTCCTGCGCCGTGTTGATACCATAGTAATTTCCGTATAAGCCCTTAAAATCTATCCTCAATGTAACAGATGTATCTTGCACGACTTTTTTGCTCAAGCACACTTTTCCGTCAGATATGCTGTATGTCTGTTCCTCATCATCCAGATATACCTTAAAGTCACCGCCTTTCATGTGACCATCCAAAAGATTTTTTCCATTTTGATTGCATATTGCCAATCTGATTTCAGCCGTCTGCGTTTCCGGTATGTATTCGTTTTCCGTTGTTATGGAGTAATCATATTCCGCCGTCAGATAGGCGTTGATGTCCATCCCCTGTTCAGATGACATCTGTATGTTTACCTCTTCCGAAACCGGATTATATAGTTCAATTACCGTATAATTTTTTCCTTTTTGCACCTGGATTCTGTCAGCTTCACAGCTTAACACCATGTTTTCATTCTGCTGTCGCCCCGTCAGAATGATTTTGACTTCCCGCATCATGCAATCTGGTAGTTTTACAGACAATTCCCCGCCGACGCCATCTAACTTTCCAATTGGTCGGTTCGGAATTTCCATCCTATGAAATAAATATTCTTCTATAAAATCTATCAGTGATTCTCCGCTCTCCAAATCATAAATAGTTCCCCCTGTGTCATTGGCTGCCTGATATATGTTTTCTCCCTCGTCTATCCGTTCTCCCAGATTAATAATATCAATTACTATATTTTTTTCTTTCGCTTCTTTGAGTGACTCTTGCAAAAGCATAACGGATTTTTCCGTATTTTCTTGTGAGTCCATCATGTTTTCGCCATCTGACAGAATAATGATTTTTTTCTCAGCCTGACTATTCTGAAAGAAAGATACCGCTTCAGTAACACCTGCGCCTGCATTTCCATAATCTTTGTAATGCAATGATTCCAACGATGTTTCTATATCTTCTATGTCACTCCCTAACGGAAGGCTGATACAGATTTCCCTATTGTAACCGACCAGTCCGAACCGATACTGACTCGGCGATGCGCAAATTATTTCTTTTATAAAGTCAGAAGCCATATAACCTTCATCAACATCTGTCATTGAATGACTGCAGTCCAGCAAAAACACAATGTCAGAAGACTTAACTGTATCCGGCTCCTTTGCGTTTACATTTATATGAGAACAAGAAATTGCAACTATAAAAACCGCTGCCAAGAGAATAAGAAAACTTCTCTGTTTTCTTTGTAATTTTAAATTCATCTCGACCTTCCTTTAAAAGCTCATTTTTTGCTTTATTCTACATATTTCAACATAAATAACAATACAAATGCCAAAATTGTACAGTAAAATGGTCAATTTTGGCATTTATAATTTGTTATTTAATTTTAATTTCCCGACTAAAAGCATAAATGACAGGAATAAATGGCTTATAGCAATAACCAGCCCATATCGCTTTCGGATAAAATAAAGAAGTACCCCTATCGCCATTTCCAATGTCCATAGGACACGGCTCATTCGCTTATACCGAATTATTTCCGCTTCATCAAGCGGCTTATTCTTATCCTGAACCGGTGCATACCGTATTACAAAATATCCTGAAACGATATAAATAAATGGATAGTATGTAATAAATAAACCTTCCCGGATATTTTGATAAATCCAACACATACACCATATCATTACAGCAGAGACAACCGTACATCCTAAGTTCGTATCCGCATGATATCCTCCGCAAAATGAGCGCAACGGGATATAACTTATCAGAAGCAGCAATACAGGCAGCGGAGCGCCAAATACCACTGCAATAAGTACTGCAATCAATGTATTAATTACCTGATTCAGTAAAAGCTCATATGCATACCGGTAAACTGCGCGCTCCGCATCTGATAAAATACCTTTTTCAATCTGCCAATCTACTATTTTTCCTGATACTCTCTCTAACATTAGAATTTCCTGTACTTTTTAGCTTCTTCCGGAAGTTTGGGCTGATGATGTAGACATGTGCAGGTGGAATTGGCAGAACTAACCATCAGTTTAAATGCGCAATAATTTGCCAGACCAATCAGACCGTTTTTCTTCTGTGAATTATTTAGCTTTTTTTGCATGCAGAATTCCTCCATTTATATATTATTTTGTCCATATATTACCATAATAAATTATATCAACGAATATATATGCCAAAATTATACAGTAAAATGGGAGAAATTTGCATTCAGTTAGCTATCATAAGTGTTGTAATAAACCATTCTCCCTGTTCTTCCAATTCCAGACTTCCATTGTATTTCTCCGCCAGTTCGCGGGAAATACCGATTCCCAATCCGTGATTTCCTGCATCCTTTTTCGTACTGAGTAATTTTTCCCCATCCCTGCACAGATTCTTCGTCCATGTATTCTCTATTCTGAAAATAAGGCAATGTTTATTTCCCATAAACATCTTTATATTGATTTTCCGGCTTCCTTCCTCACATTCTTCTGCGGCTTCCACCGCATTATCCAACAGGTTTCCAAACATTGATATCTTATCCACATCCTGTATAAAGCCCAAGTCAAGTGCATCTTCCACAAAAATATCAATATCTATCTTCTTCTCTTTCGCATTATCATAGCATCCGGATAAAAGAGAATTTACAACCACGCTGTCTGTGTACAGCCGGTTTGACTCTTCTCTCTTCAAATTATTTTCCCATCCATCAATAATATCAACGATTGCTTCACTTTCACCTGATGACGCCAGGCTTTTAAACTGATAGAAATACTGATGGATATCATGCATATATTTCCGATATACATTATTTATTTTCGTTATATTTTCAAAATTTTCCTTTTCCATATCTTTTTTCAGCAGAGATAGTTCTGCTACTTTTATCCTGTTCATAGCCTGCGAAAAATGTCCCAGAATAATAAAAATAACTGCATTGGAAAAATAAAGAAGGAATGCGCCGCAGCACATCCAAATCTGCAAATACTTTTCTTCCGGAAAATCCATATAAAAAAAACTATACGAAATCAAAACGGAGGGAGCAGGCATTATCAGTAAATACCATTCAATGCTGTTTCCTTCTCTTATTTCAATTTCTTTAATATACTTTCTCAGATACAGAATAAAGAAGAAAGACAGCAGGTATTCCAACGCATAGAAGAACATTCCATCTGCAAAAGATATTACTATCTCCATACGTGGAAATGTATCAGCAAGGAGGCGGTATAGCATTTCAAATGCTGCCTCTCTTCCGCATGCAAATATAATAATATAAATGGCTGTATACACAAAAGCTCTCTTCACTGTAATCTCAAATACCAGCATGGAAAAGACAAAATACAAACAAAAAATCACCACAAAGTTCAGCAATAATATACCCTGACTATTAACAATATNCTGAATACAAGATGCNGTAACAAAACAAACAAGCCAATNTCTTCTGCTAATACGCTTNAAAAACATNGCNCCAAGANAAATATTAAACATGTATATCTCTAATNCACATAANAGNAAATGAATTATCAAGGAAATAATCTGGTTCATCTGTCATTCCCGCTTTCATATTTCGATATCAGAAACAGCCGCTTCATACTGTTAAATTCAGCAATTTTNCTACGAGTGACCCTGAAAGTAATATTCGGAAATTCTTCCAGTTTGATTTCNTCATCCCGGCATGACATAATGAATTTGAAATTAATAATGTAACTGCTATGCGGATATCCAAATCCGGAAGGCTTTAATATTTTATATACATTTTCCAATTTATCATAAATCCTGACATCACTTTCTTCTGCTGTTATACCATGTCGTGTCTTAGCCGCCGTAGAAAGATGCACTTTAAGAAATTTTTTGTACTTTTCTATATAAATAATATCGTCTGAGCGCANAANAATTCTTTNNCNCTCCATTTTAGCNANTATANANGGTNTNCTNGCGACAGCCACCATTTTTTCCAGAGAATCGTNTATATACTTCCTTCGCTCTTTAGCNGNCATATTTTTCTTGATGAANCGATATGGNTGTACTTCAATACTATGTATCGTNGGTTCCGCATNNCCTGTNAAAAAAACAATGATTACAGNATCATCCNGTTTCCTGATTTCTTCNGCCGCCTGTTCTCCATCCATGTCTTCCATTTGAATGTCCATAAANATAATAGAAAAATTTATTTTTTCCATGTCNNTTAGCAATGATANTCCCGAACCATATTCATGNACTCTCAGCATATTTCCATATTTCTCATTTTCACATATTTCTTTTTTCATAAATTTTCTGTCTTTTATTGCATCATCACAAATCGCAACNTCGTACATATTTNAATCATCTCGCTTNTCTCAACANNNCGTGTTATTNAACTTAATTATACAACAAAAACGTGTATTAACAATAGAAGATNAAAAANAGCNCGAAAATGGGCAAATTTTGCAATAAAAAATCGCTGCCCAGTCCTCATTCAAGACTTCACAGCGATTTTTCTTATTTAAATATCANATCTATTTNCTNAATCTCTTNTTNCCCTTAGGTTCTTCTGCNCCGGAGCTNGCCTGTTTNGCAGCNTTTAATGTATTCCCGNTNTGTTCATCGAACTGTTTTAGAAGGTCCTTCGCTTCACGCGANANNTTGTCGGGCACCTGAACNACCANTGTGACATAGTGGTCTCCTCTTATNTCTTTGCTTCTNAGAGACGGCACNCCCTTGCCTTTCAGACGAACNTTGGTGTCTGTCTGCGTACCCGGCTTAACATCATAGATAACTTTACCGTCTACCGTATCTATAATGATTTCACCGCCAAGCGCCGCTACTGCAAACGACATAGGTACTGTNGAATAAATATTGGTATCCTGTCTTTGGAAAATCGGATGNCGTCCCACTATTACCTCTACGAGCAAATCTCCTCTCGGTCCTCCATTACTTCCCGGCTCNCCCTTATCGCGGATTCTTACGCTCTGACCATTNTCNATNCCTGCCGGAATGGATACCTGTATTTTCTTCTTATTTGCAATATATCCCGTTCCATGACAGTCNAGACACTTCTCTTTAATAATCTTTCCTGTTCCGTGACAATCCGGACATGCCTGAACATTTCTGACTGTTCCGAAGAAGGACTGTTGTGTAAATACGACCTGACCCTTTCCGCCGCATTTGGGACAAGTCTCCGGACTGGTNCCGGGTTTAGCGCCGCTGCCATGGCAGGTAGTACANTCATCTTTCAGCGTGAGCTCTATTTCTTTTTCAACACCGAATACTGCCTCTTCAAAGGTAATCCGCACACTGGTACGAATATTCGCGCCCTTCATCGGTCCGTTACTTCTTCCTCCGCTTCGCCGNCCTCCACCAAAGAAGTCTCCGAAAATATCTCCAAAAATATCTCCGAAATCCATACTGTTGAAATCAAATCCTCCGAAGCCTCCNCCGGCGCCGGATTCAAAGGCGGCATGACCATACTGGTCATACTGCCGNCTCTTCTCAGGGTCGCTTAATACAGCATACGCCTCAGATGCCTCTTTGAACTTTTTCTCAGCTTCCGCATCTCCGGGATTCATATCGGGATGGTACTTCTTAGCCAGAACTCTGTATGCTTTTTTCAGCGCCGCTTCGTCAGCGCTCTTATCTACGCCGAGAACTTCGTAATAATCTCTTTTCTGCTCCGCCATGTTTATAATCCTCCAAGCCTGTTTCCGTTCGGAAGGTTAGACTTCTCTGTAGTCACCATCTACAACGTCATCTGCCGCATCTGCTGCNCCCATATCGGGAGCTCCCTGCGCNCCTGCTGCGCCCATGTCAGGACCNCCNTGTGCCTGCTGCATATTCTCATACATCTTAGTAAACANAGACTGTGCAGAATTCATAAGTTTTTCCTTAGCAGCNTTCAGCTCATCTATCTGACTGTCAGACATTTCCTGATCTTTTGTCTTTTCCAGAATATCCTTAACAGCCTGCAGGTCAGCTTCAACGCCGGCTTTTTCCGATGCGTCAATCTTATCGCCTACTTCTCCTAATGCTTTCTCTGTCTGGAATACNAAAGAGTCTGCGTCATTTCTTGTATCGATAGCTTCTTTTCTCTTNTTATCCTGTGCTTCGTATTCAGCAGCTTCCTTAACTGCTCTGTCGATTTCATCATCGGACATATTGGAGCCTGCGGTAATAGTGATATGCTGCTCCTTACCGGTTCCCAGATCCTTAGCTGATACATTAACGATACCGTTTGCATCTATATCAAAGGTTACTTCGATCTGNGGAACTCCACGCATTGCCGGNGGAATACCATCCAGTCGGAACTGTCCGAGTGATTTGTTATCCTTAGCAAACTGTCTCTCACCCTGTACTACATTGATATCAACTGCGGTCTGATTATCTGCTGCCGTAGAGAAAATCTGGCTGTGCTTAGTAGGGATTGTAGTATTTCTTTCAATCAGTCTGGTAGCAACGCCGCCCATTGTCTCGATAGAAAGAGAAAGCGGAGTTACGTCCAGAAGCAGAATTTCTCCTGCGCCTGCATCGCCTGCTAATTTACCNCCCTGAATGGAAGCNCCNAGAGCAACACATTCATCCGGGTTAAGGCTCTTATTCGGCTCATGTCCTGTGAGCTGTTTTACTTTTTCCTGNACGGCCGGAACACGTGTGGAACCGCCGACTAACAATACTTTACCTAAGTCNGAATTGGTAAGTCCTGCATCCTTCATTGCNTTCTGAACGGGGATTGCAGTTCTCTCTATCAAATCNTGTATCAGTTCCTCGAATTTAGCCCTTGTCAGGTTCATATCGAAGTGNAGAGGTCCGCTTGCATTCATGCTGATGAACGGCAGATTAATATTGGTTGTCGTTGCGGAAGAAAGTTCTTTCTTAGCTTTTTCCGCTGCTTCTTTTAATCTCTGAAGCGCCATCTTATCCTGAGACAGATCNACGCCGTTTGCATTCTTAAATTCTTTTACCATCCAGTCGATTATCTTCTGGTCGAAGTCATCACCNCCNAGACGNGTATCACCGTTGGTTGCCANTACTTCGATAACGCCTTCACCGATTTCAATGATNGAAACATCAAATGTTCCTCCNCCAAGGTCGTATACCATAATCTTCTGCTCTTTTTCATTATCAAGACCATAAGCAAGAGCTGCTGCAGTAGGCTCGTTGATAATACGTTTTACATCAAGTCCGGCAATCTTTCCGGCGTCCTTGGTTGCCTGTCTCTGTGCATCNTTAAAGTAAGCCGGTACTGTAATAACAGCCTCGTCAACTTTTTCGCCCAGATAGTTCTCTGCATCTGCTTTGAGCTTTTGCAGAATCATTGCGGAAATCTGCTGAGGTGAATATTTCTTTCCTTCAATAGTACGTCCGTTGTCCGTACCCATATCCCTCTTAATGGATGCGATTGTATTGTCNGCATTAGTTACTGCCTGACGTTTTGCAGGCTCNCCTACCAATCTTTCTCCTGTCTTGGTAAATGCTACAACTGAGGGCGTAGTTCTTGCTCCTTCCGTATTGGCGATAACNGTCGGTTTACCGCCTTCCATAACTGCTACACAACTGTTTGTTGTTCCTAAATCAATACCAATAATTTTACTCATATTTAACTCCTCCTATAAATATTATGATTATTATTTTTTTAATTATGATATTTAACTTTTAACCTTGTACAACCGCTACCATGCTGTGTCTTACAACACTGCCGCGGTAGGTATAACCTTTTTGCAGTTCCTGTGCAACCATTCCGGCTTCGTATTCATTGCTTTCCACCTGCATCACTGCATTATGGAATTCCGGGTTGAATTCCTGTCCNACTGCNTCAATAGGCTTCACATCTATTGCATCGAGTTCNGTCATAAGCTGCTTNTAAATCATCTCCATGCCCTGTGCAAAAGCGCTGCCTTTTTCTTCCTCCGGAACTGACGCTAAGCCTCTTTCAAAGTTATCAACAATCGGCAGGATTTTCTCAATGACGCTCTTTGCGCCGGTCTCGAACATTGCCGATTTCTCTTTTTCGGTACGCTTGCGGAAATTATCGAATTCAGCCATCTGCCGTCTGGCTCTGTCCTCAAGCTCTTCGATTTTTTCCTTTAGAGCTTCCTGTTTCTTATCAATTTTTTCTTTTTTCTTCTTATCTTTCTTAGACTCTTTAGAATCATCCTTTTCTTCAGACTCTTCTACGGAACTCTTTTCTTCCTCNGAAGCTTCTTCCAATTCTTCCAGAATTTCCTCTAATATTTCTTCTTTCTGTTCCTTCTGATTTTCATTCTCCACCACAATCTCATTCCTTTCATATTTATATCGTTATTTCCTATATAAATCATCAAGCTGATTTTTCAGCATTTTCAGACTGCTCACTACTTTCTCATAATCCATTCGCTTAGGTCCTATGATTCCTATGGTTCCTTTCATGCCCTCATCCAGCTCATAAGTTGCAGTCACCACACTGCAGTCTTTCATACTCCGAATCGGCGTCTCATCTCCGATATAAACCTGAATACCGGTATTTTCATCAGAGAGGTTTTCCTGAACGAGTTCACTCAAAATCTGTTTCTCTTCAAATGTAGTAATCAGCTCGCTGGCTCTCTGATTATCGGAAAGCTCAGGATATTTGAAGAAGTTTTTCGCTCCGCTAGTATAAATTTCCAAGTCCTCATCTGCCTTAATCGCATCGGCTACGGCGTCAATCACATCCGCTACAATCTCGCTGTGGATTCCCGCCTGCTGCTTCATCGCAGCTATCATACCCAGATTTATTTCCTCCATTGACAATCCGTTCAAATGTGTATTAAGAAGTATATTCAGTTTAAGAATGGTCTCGTCATTCAGCTCCTCCGAAACGGTAAGTATAGAATTCTTAATTACATTACCCTCTACCACGATGACTGCCAGAAGCTGGTTTGCATCCACTCTGGAAAGTTGTATGAATTTCAACTTATTCCTGTGGTACTGGGGAGCGGATATCATTGCCGCATATTCCGTGTTGTTCGCCAGAAGCTTAGCCGCCTGCTTTAAGAGATGTTCCATCTTATCTTCTTTTTCAAGAAGCATCTCCTTCATCTCTTCAACTTCCCGCTCTTTCTTTTCCATCATTTTATCAACATATAGTCTATATCCCTTATCCGATGGAATACGTCCGGCGGAAGTATGAGGCTGCAGAATATACCCCAGTTCTTCCAAATCAGCCATTTCATTGCGAATGGTTGCAGAGCTCAGATTGAGGTCCGTATATTTTGAAATCGTCCTGCTGCCTACCGGCTCTCCTGTCTCTAGGTAATTTCGAATGATGGCTTGCAATATCTTATATTTTCTTTCATCTAACTGCATACCATTTTCTCCTATTGTTAGCACTCATTGAACAAGAGTGCTAACACCTTCTAGTGATAAGTTATCACTTCACTATTTAATTGTCAACATATATTATAGAAAAAATTATGAAAAAAAAATAAAAAGACGGGTGCCAACGCACTCGCCTTTATTGTTTGTAACTTTTTCTGTTTAAATACCAAAGCTTCCTGATACTTCATCATTGATAACATAGTAAACAAGCTGCTCTTCCATTTTCACATAAAGCTTCACTGTTTTGAAATCAGCCGGCTCACGGTTTAAGTCATACTGCCATACATCTTTTGCAATGCTTACAAGTCTTTCCGTTGTGTAGTCGTTTCCTGCAAACTGTATAACTACTTCTGCTTCAGCAGCCTTTTTTGCTCTTGTCTTTGTTGTCTTCTCAGCAGTTGCTTTTTTGGACTCTTTCTTGGTTGTCTTCTTAGCTGCTGATTTCTTTGTTTCTGCCTTAGGAGCTTCTTTTACCGCTTCTGTTTTTACTTCTTCATTCTTAACTTCTGCTGCCTTTACAGCTACTGCTTTTGCGGCCGGTTTTACAACTGCCGCCTTCTTTGTTTCTGCCATGAATATTCTCCTCCCATGTATCCATAGTTCATTTAACAAGCAATAATTATCTAGTAACAAATTTATTATAATCCATTGATTATAGAAAGATTTTACCTTAACTGTTTTTCAATGTCAATTAAAAACTGCCCAAATATGCCGTTATTTCCGCTCATTATATATGCGAATTGCTTAAAAATCATGCTCGCATGCCAATAAAATATGCCAAAACAATTATTCCCAAAATAATACGATACCAGCCAAATACCTTAAAGTCATGTTTTTTGATATATCCCATAAGGAACTTAATCACTATTACTGATACAACAAAAGCCACAGCCATTCCGACAAAAAGGATAGTCAGTTCTGTTCCTGTAAAAGCAAAACCAAACTTAACAAGTTTCAAAAGACTTGCTCCAAGCATTACGGGAATCGCCAGAACAAATGTAAATTCAGCCGCAGCCGTTCTGGATACTCCAATCAGAAGCGCGCCTATAATGGTCGCACCGGAACGGGAAGTGCCCGGAAAGATTGCGGCAATCAGCTGAAACACTCCTATCATCAATGCTGTTTTATATGTAATCTCTCCAAGACTTGTAATGTGGGGATGCATATTCTTATTATGGTTTTCCACTACGATAAATGCCACGCCGAATACAATAAGCGCCGCCGCTACGCACCACGGATTATAGAACAGTGCATCGAATACGTCATCAAACGCAAGTCCTATTACCGCTGCGGGAACACACGCTGTCAGAATCTTAAACCAAAGTGTAAAAATATCCTTTTTGATAAACGGTTTATTCTTAAAATCAAAAGGGAATATTTTGTCCCAGAAAAGCAGCACCACTGCCAGAATAGCTCCTAACTGAATGACAACCAAAAACATTTCCCAGAACTCTTCCGATACATTCAAAGTTACGAACTCATTCAGCAGAATCATATGTCCGGTACTGCTTATGGGCAGCCATTCCGTAATACCTTCCACGATACCGAATAATATTGCTTTAATAATTTCTAATATATCCACTTAATACCCTTTCTCCTTTCTACTACAATATATTTATGGTTAATATCCCTTACAGCCAGTAAGGAGTTATCCATCTTGTTGCTTAAGCTGTATAATGATGGAGCAATAGGTATGTCGGCTTCCTTTCTTGG
>JAAUZS010000058.1 GCA_014804495.1 Lachnospiraceae bacterium | reverse complement strand
AGACTGCAACTATCAATGTAGAGCTGTTTGGAAGAGAGACTCCGGTAGAGATCAGCTTCTCAGATGTAAGAAGCATGAATTGATTAACATGTGGACTGCCCGTAACGCGTGCTGTCCGTTGTTATGATATTTGCCCGCTTTGGCGGTTGTAAATAAGCTGAGCCGTTTGCTTCGCAAGCCGCTTGGCTGACAGAATCACAAGCCTGTGATTCTGTCAAGTGGGAGAACATTTCGGCTTTGCCGAATGTTTCGCCTATACCACATTATATTAGGAGGTGCCATTATGGCAAAGAAAGTAGAAGGATATATTAAGTTACAAATCCCTGCTGGTAAAGCTACGCCAGCGCCGCCGGTTGGTCCTGCACTTGGACAGCACGGTGTAAACATTGTTGAATTTACTAAACAGTTCAACGAAAAAACTGCTGATAAGGGAGACGTTATCATCCCTGTTGTAATCACAGTATACGCAGACAGAAGTTTCAGCTTCGTAACCAAGACTCCGCCTGCTGCAGTTCTTTTGAAGAAAGCATGCAATATTAAGTCAGGTTCTGCAGTACCTAACAAAACTAAGGTTGCAAAAATTTCCAAAGCTAAGCTTCAGGAAATTGCAGAGCTTAAAATGCCTGATTTGAATGCCGCAAGCGTAGAAGCAGCTATGAGCATGATCGCCGGTACTGCAAGAAGCATGGGCATCACAGTAGAAGAGTAATGGAGGAACGGATATGAAACATGGTAAAAAATATATGGAAGCTGCAAAGCTTGTAGACCGCAGCGTGCAGTATGATCCGGCAGAAGCAGTTGCATTGGTAAAGAAAACATCTATTGCAAAGTTTGACGAAACCGTAGAGGTTCATATCAGGACAGGTTGTGACGGACGTCATGCGGAACAGCAGATTCGTGGCGCGGTAGTATTACCGAACGGCACAGGTAAGACTGTCAAAGTTTTGGTATTTGCAAAAGGAGATAAGGTTGCGGAAGCAGAAGCTGCAGGCGCAGATTACGTAGGCGGCGACGAGCTTATCCCTAAGATTCAGAACGAAGGCTGGCTGGATTTCGATGTTGTTGTAGCTACACCTGATATGATGGGCGTTGTAGGACGTCTTGGTAAGGTGCTTGGTCCTAAGGGATTGATGCCGAACCCGAAAGCAGGTACCGTAACAATGGATGTAACCAAAGCCATTAACGATATTAAAGCAGGTAAGATCGAGTACAGACTTGATAAAGCCAACATCATCCATGTGCCTGTAGGAAAAGTTTCATTTGATGAAGCAAAATTACAGGAAAACTTCGATGCACTGATGGAAGCAATCGTAAAGGCAAGACCTGCGGCAGTAAAAGGACAGTTCTTAAAAAGTATCACTATTGCAACAACAATGGGTCCCGGCGTGAAAGTAAATACAGCGAGATACTAAATGAATACTATAAAATAGCAAAGAGGCATTCCGGAGTTATTAAACTTCAGAATGCTTTTTTGATTTTACAATATATGATTATATGATATAATTAAATTTATGAAAAGAAAGAGACCTAAAAGAAAATCCAACTTCATAAAGCCCTTTTTGATCACGCTGACTTGTGTTGTGACACTGGGGATATTTTTCATGTTTTCTTATATGTGGATTACTGCGGACAGGAGTAAGGAATATCAAAATTTTCAAACGACGAGAGAAAAAATATCGAAAGAAGAGATACAGGAGATTATCGAGCAAAACGACAGATACACAGATGTTCTGGTGGATGAAGATTATATGGTCGAAAATAATATTTATGCTAAAGAAGCGAAAAATGAGGATTNTGTGACCATTACTTTTGCAGGAGATATTCTTTTTGACCCTGAATATGGCGTTATGGCGGCATTGCAGATAAATGGCGGCAATATTTCAAACGGCATCTTACCTGACGTTATTACGGAAATGAAAAGCGCCGATATCATGATGCTCAATAATGAATTTCCTTATTCAAATGCGGGAACTCCGACGGAAGGNAAACAGTTCACATTTCGNGCAGATCCTTCATATGTGTCATACCTTCATGACTTGGGCGTAGATATCGTGTCTCTTGCCAATAATCATGCCTATGACTATGGCGAAGAAGCATTTCTTGATACTATGAGTGCGCTTAAAGGCGCCGGTATTCCGTATGTAGGGGCAGGAGCCAATGAGCAGGAAGCGATGAGTCCGGTCTACTATATTATCAATGATATGAAAATCGCTTTTGTTTCGGCAACCCAGATTGAGAAAGCAGATTATCCTGATACAAAAGGAGCAGAGGGAGATTCTCCGGGGGTTTTTCGTTGCTGGAATGGTGAAAAATTNCTTCAGGTAGTAGCCGAGGCGAAAGAAAACAGTGATTTTGTAATTGTATATGTACATTGGGGAACGGAAAATGAAGAAGAAATCGATTGGGCGCAGGAGAAGCAGGCACCTGAACTGGTAGCGGCGGGGGCGGATATAATTATCGGAAGCCATCCGCATATTTTACAGAAAATTGATGTGATAAACGGAGTACCGGTCGTTTACAGTCTGGGGAATTTTTGGTTTAATTCCAAGACTGTGGATACAGGTATGGTAAAAATAACGGTTTCAAAAGACGGGCTTCAAAGTATACGTTTTATTCCGTGTTTACAGAGTGATTACAGGACAAAGTTGGTAACCGGTGAAGAATATGAGAGAATACTTGGCGTAATGCGGAATATGTCCGAGAATGTACAGATTGACGCAGACGGNTATGTGACGTGGAATTAAAATGATTTTAAAGTTTGAGAAACANCTTGACAATAAAAAAATGCTATGCTATATTNAACAAGGTCGTTNNGACCATGCCGAAGACAGTAGGTGCCNTTATGGCGTAAGGANACCGCCTACCGAGGAGAAGAGTTTATGATTAAAAGCAAACCTTCCTGTCTTCAGGAGGGTTTTTATTATAGAAACAGTTAAACTCCTATCGGCACAAAATCTATAAGGAGGTAAATGCAATGGCAAAAGTTGAATTGAAGAAACCTATAGTAGAAGAAATTTCTGCAGCAATCAAGGATGCACAGTCNGTTGTTCTGGTAGACCATCGTGGACTTACGGTAGAACAGGATACAGAACTTCGTAAACAGCTTCGTGAAGCAGGAATCAGCTATAAGGTTTACAAGAACACAATGATGAATTTTGCATTCAAGGGCACTGACTGTGAAGGACTTGTTCCATATCTGAAAGGACCCAGTGCGGTTGCTATTTCTACAACCGATGCAACAGCGCCTGCGAGAATTCTGTGTAAGTTTGCTAAGACAGCAGATAAACTTGAAGTGAAAGGCGGCATTGTAGAAGGTACTGTTTATGATGCGGCGGGAATTATGAATATTTCCAAGATTCCATCCAGAGAAGAACTGCTNTCCAAGCTGCTTGGAAGTATCCAGTCACCTATTACGAACTTTGCACGTGTTATGAATCAGCTGGCAGAAAAAGGCGGCGCATCAGCATGCGAAGCACCTGCAGCTAAGGAAGAAGCNCNGGCAGAAGAGGCTCCNGCAGCAGAAGCAGCAGCTGAGACTGCTGAAGCATAGATTGAAAAANCAAAGATTTTTCAATCGNAAGTTTNCGTATACGCCTAAACTCGCAAGTTGAGAGATGAGTATGGCTATTANTGTGAAACAAATTAGAAAAACTTAAAAATCAGAGAATTATATTTTAAACGGAGGTAAATTATTATGGCAAAATTATCCACTCAGGAAATAATTGATGCAATCAAAGAGTTAACAGTATTGGAATTGAATGATTTAGTAAAAGCTTGTGAAGAGGAATTCGGCGTATCTGCAGCAGCAGGCGTAGTAGTTGCAGCAGCAGCAGGCGGAGAGGCAGCAGCNGCTGAAGAGAAGACAGANTTTGATGTTGAGCTGACNGANGTTGGTCCTAACAANGTTAAAGTAATCAAAGTCGTTCGTGAAGCTACAGGTCTNGGNCTGAAAGAAGCAAAAGATCTNGTTGACGCTGCACCTAAGATGGTTAAGGAAGGCGCTTCTAAAGAAGAAGCTGAGGACATCAANACAAAACTTGANGCAGAAGGNGCNAAAGTTACACTTAAATAAGAACAGCGGACAGTACGCGTTGCGAACAGTCCTTATGTTNGTNAAAAGAAAGACAAGAGGATGTGTGCCGAATGGCGTGCATCCTTCTTTTTCTTGAANANGAACAATNGGAGAANGGGTATGAANAAATTTTATTTGGCGGTTTTAANGGCNGCGCTCATGAGCTTGACAGCCTGCGGCGCGGATNNAGGGAGNNATTNNGTACAAGATACGNAGNANGAAGAAGNGGNTGNNGCGGNGGAAGAGNCNGATGGGNCNGAANCTGAGGAAAATCGTATTGAGCAGNACCTGACACTGAATGAAATCGAGGATGACACAGATAAAGAGGAAGAAAATACCGCAGAAAATACAGATGATAATGCGGATGGCATTGAAGAAGAAAAGATTACAGAAAATGACACAAACGACATAGATTGGGAATGGTTCGAACAAGAAGACATCGACTTGTCGGCATATGGACTGAGCGAAGAGTATAAAGAATTATTAAAATATTTCTGCTGGACAATTGATGATTTTGCAGGGCGGGAGGAAATGGACGAGACATTTTGGGAAATCTTTTTATACAACTCTTATGGCTGCGGGTGGTGGCGTGAAATGGAATCGGTTAGTGAGGAGTCGACTGCATATCGTCGCAATTATGGCCACAGAGCAAGCTATGAGGAGGTAGAGACTTATACCAAACTGGTCTTTGGCGTAGAATGGCCGGGGATAAAGCCTGCTCATGAGGATGGGGCGGAAGATTTTCAATCCTTTTACTATGAGGATGGCTTTTATTATTTCTTTCCTAGTGACCCATTCGATAAAAGCTATATAATCACCGACTGTACCGTGGGTGAAAACGGCAGAATTTTTGTGGCCGTGCAACACAGNTTTAACGGNGCAGGNGGCGCAGGTTCAGGCATAATATGGGAAACCACTCTGACCCTCTGGCCCGCAGACAACGAAAACGGATTCATCCTTACAGCCAAACATACTGAACGCATTTCCGAATCCGATTAAAAATTCCCGAATTTTCTGAAAATTATCATTGACTCATTTTTCCACTTGTAGTACAATGGAAGATGCACTATTGTGCAGTGTTATGCTTATTTTTCAATGCTTATTTCCGATAAATAGGCGCTTATCATTAAAGAATGGGGTGAAGTTGTCAATGGAAAAGAACAGAATANGTGAGATTGCAGCGGGCAAGAACACGCGTATGACTTATGCACGACAGAAAGAGGTTCTTGAGATGCCGAATCTGATAGAGGTNCAGAAGAATTCCTATCAGTGGTTTTTGAAAGAGGGCTTGAAGGAAGCTTTTGATGACATTTCTCCGATTTCAGATTANAGTGGGCATTTAAGTCTGGAATTTGTAGATTTTGAATTGTGCGAGGATGATGTTAAATACTCTATCGAGAAATGTAAAGAAAGAGATGCAACTTATGCGGCGCCCTTGAAAGTCAAAGTTCGCCTTATAAACAAAGAGAAGGACGAAATTACGGAGCATGAGATTTTTATGGGAGACTTGCCTCTTATGACAGAGACGGGTACTTTNGTAATTAACGGCGCCGAACGTGTTATCGTAAGTCAGTTAGTACGTTCTCCCGGTATATATTATGCGATCAGTCATGATAAAATCGGCAAGAGGCTGTTCTCATCTACTGTTATACCTAATCGTGGNGCATGGTTGGAATATGAAACGGATTCCAATGATGTGTTTTACGTACGTGTTGACAGAACCAGAAAAGTNCCTATTACTGTATTGATCAGNGCTTTAGGNGTGGGTTCAAACGATGAAATCAGGGAATTNTTNGGTGACGAGCCTAAGATAGAGGCAAGTTTTNCGAAGGATGTTGCTGAAAATCATCAGGAAGGTCTTTTAGANTTATATAAGAAAATCCGTCCCGGTGAACCTCTCAGTGTTGAAAGTGCGGAAAGCCTTATCAATGCTATGTTCTTTGACCCCAGAAGATATGATTTAGCTAAAGTCGGAAGATATAAATTTAATAAAAAGCTGATGTTAAGAAACAGGATCAGACATCACATATTGGCGGAAGATGTTATAGATACATTGACGGGCGAGGTGCTTGCAAAAGCAGGCGANAAAGTGACTGCTGAAATGGCGGATGCAATTCAGAATGCAGCNGTTCCCTATGTATGGATTCAGACNGAAGAGAAGAATGTNAAAGTATTGTCTAACATGATGGTAGACATTACCAACTTCGTGGAGTGTAATCCGAAGGANCTTGGCATTACGGAGCTTGTTTANTATCCGGTATTGCAGCAGATTATTGAAGAATACAGCGAGGATCCTGANACTCTTGCAGAAGCGATTCAGAAGAATGTTCATGAATTGATTCCGAAGCATATTACNAAAGAGGATATTATTGCTTCCATCAANTATAACATACATTTGGAGTATGGTATNGGAAATGATGATGATATTGACCATTTGGGCAACAGACGTATCCGTGCGGTAGGAGAGCTGCTTCAGAACCAGTACCGCATAGGTCTGGCGAGACTGGAGAGGGTTGTCCGTGAAAGAATGACGACTCATGATGCTGAGGAAATCTCTCCTCAGGTATTGATAAATATCAAACCTGTACAGGCTGCGGTGAAAGAGTTTTTTGGCTCTTCACAGTTGTCACAGTTCATGGATCAGAACAATCCATTGGGTGAGCTGACTCATAAGAGACGTCTTTCAGCATTGGGTCCCGGCGGACTTTCCCGTGACAGGGCAGGATTTGAGGTTCGAGATGTTCATTATACGCATTATGGAAGAATGTGTCCTATTGAGACACCCGAAGGTCCTAACATCGGTTTGATTAACTCCCTTGCATCTTATGCAAGAATTAACGAATATGGTTTTATCGAGTCTCCTTATCGTAAAATTGATAAGAGTGACCCTAATAATCCGCGTGTCACGGAAGAAGTTGTCTATATGACGGCTGATGAAGAGGATAATTATCATGTAGCGCAGGCGTCCGCGCCACTCGATGAAGAAGGTCATTTTGCACGTAATAATGTATCGGGACGTTACAAAGAGGAAACACAGGAATATCCTAAGGCGATGTTCGATTATATGGATGTATCGCCTAAGATGGTATTCTCTGTTGCAACGGCTTTGATTCCTTTCCTGCAGAATGATGATGCTAACCGTGCACTGATGGGCTCTAACATGCAGCGTCAGGCGGTTCCGCTTCTGTTTACGGAAGCTCCGGTGGTTGGTACGGGAATGGAGCCGAAAGCAGCTGTAGACTCAGGAGTATGCGTTGTGGCTAAGAAAGCGGGTACGATTGACTATGTGTCCTCAAACCTTATAAAGATTACTTATGATGACGGCGAAAAGGATGAATATCATTTATCGAAATTCTCCAGAAGTAACCAGTCCAACTGCTATAATCAGAAGCCTATTGTATTTAAAGGCAATCATGTAGCACAGGGTGAAGTGATAGCAGACGGTCCTTCCACAGAGGGAGGCGAGCTGGCGCTTGGAAAGAACCCTCTCATCGGTTTCATGACATGGGAAGGTTATAATTACGAGGATGCTGTTCTCTTAAGCGAGAGACTTGTTCAGGAAGATGTTTATACATCTGTTCATATAGAAGAATATGAGGCGGAAGCGCGCGATACCAAACTGGGACCGGAGGAAATAACAAGAGATGTTCCGGGTGTCGGAGATGATGCGCTGAAGGATCTGGATGAAAGAGGTATCATCCGAATCGGTGCAGAGGTTCGCGCCGGAGATATTCTTGTCGGCAAAGTAACACCTAAAGGTGAAACGGAACTGACGGCTGAGGAGAGGCTGCTTCGCGCTATTTTCGGTGAAAAAGCAAGAGAAGTCCGTGATACTTCGCTTAAAGTGCCTCACGGCGAATATGGTATTGTAGTCAATGCAAAAGTATTTACAAGAGAAAACGGAGATGAATTATCTCCCGGAGTAAATCAGGCAGTACGTATTTATATTGCGCAGAAGAGAAAGATTTCTGTCGGTGATAAGATGGCAGGACGTCATGGAAACAAGGGTGTTGTATCCCGCGTTCTTCCTGTAGAAGACATGCCGTATCTGCCAAACGGACGTCCGCTTGATATTGTATTGAATCCTCTTGGCGTACCTTCACGTATGAATATCGGACAGGTACTTGAGATTCATCTTTCATTAGCTGCTAAAGCACTTGGCTTTAATGTGGCTACACCGGTATTTGACGGTGCAAAGGAAGGCGATATCATGGATACGCTCGACCTTGCAAACGATTATGTTAATTTAGAATGGGAAGAATTTGAGAAAAAGCATAAAAAGGAACTTTTACCGGAAGTTTTGGAGTATTTATCCAAAAACAGGGATCAGCGTGAAGTATGGAAAGGCGTGCCGATTTCAAGGGATGGAAAAGTAAGGCTTCGTGACGGNAGGACAGGTGAGTATTTTGATGCGCCGGTAACAATCGGACATATGCATTACCTGAAACTGCACCATCTGGTAGACGATAAGATCCATGCGCGTTCGACAGGTCCTTATGCTTTAGTAACACAGCAGCCATTGGGTGGTAAGGCACAGTTCGGNGGACAGCGTTTTGGTGAAATGGAAGTATGGGCNCTNGAAGCATATGGAGCAGCATATACCCTTCAGGAAATCTTAACGGTGAAGTCGGATGATGTTGTTGGACGTGTAAAAACCTATGAGGCTATTATTAAGGGTGACAATATCCCTGAACCNGGTATTCCGGAGTCTTTCAAGGTATTGCTTAAAGAGCTTCAGTCACTGGGTCTGGATGTAAGGGTACTTCGTGAAGACCGGACAGAAGTGGAAATAATGGAGTCCGTTGATTATAGTGATAGTGAATACCGCTATGAAATTGAGGGCGAACCCGGCAATTATGAGCAGGATAAAGAATCGCTTGGCGCTCTGGGATATCAGGAGCAGGAGTTCGATGAAGAAAGCGGAGAACTTGTAAGCAGTGATGATGACTTCCTGGAGGAAGACTATCAGGAAGATGATATGGAATTAGATGTTGATTTCGAAGAATCCTACGACAAATAGTCGGCGAGAAAGGTGTGGTATTGAAAGATGGCAGAGATTAAACAGGAAACATATCAACCTATGACATTCGATGCAATCAGAATTGGTCTGGCATCACCTGAAAGGATCAGAGAGTGGTCAAGAGGTGAGGTATTAAAGCCGGAGACCATAAACTACAGAACATTAAAGCCGGAGAAAGACGGACTTTATTGCGAGAAGATTTTCGGGCCCAGTAAAGACTGGGAATGTCATTGCGGTAAATACAAGAAAATCAGATACAAGGGCGTTGTATGNGACAGATGNGGNGTAGAGGTNACTAAGGCNAGNGTCCGCAGNGAACGCATGGGGCATATTGCNCTTGCTGCTCCGGTATCCCATATTTGGTATTTTAAGGGNATTCCGAGCCGTATGGGACTTATTCTGGACTTGTCTCCAAGGGTACTCGAAAAAGTCTTATATTTTGCAGCTTATATTGTACTGGATGCAGGCGAGACCGACTTAGAATATAAGCAGGTTCTTTCTGAAAAAGAATATCAGGATGCAAGAGAGACATGGGGCTCCAAATTCCGTGTAGGAATGGGAGCTGAGGCTATCAAGGAACTGCTTCAGGCAATTGATCTGGATACGGAAGCCGTAGAGCTGAAAGAAGAACTGGATGGCTCAAGCGGTCAGAAGAGCGCTCGTATTATTAAGAGGCTTGAGGTTATAGAAGCGTTTAGGGAGTCAGGCAATCAGCCTGAGTGGATGATTATGGATGCTATTCCGGTCATTCCGCCTGATTTACGTCCTATGGTACAGCTTGACGGCGGTCGCTTTGCCACTTCCGATTTAAACGACTTATATAGAAGAATTATCAATAGAAATAACCGTTTGAAGAGACTTCTGGAACTCGGAGCGCCTGATATTATCGTTCGTAATGAGAAGAGAATGCTGCAGGAAGCTGTAGACGCTTTGATTGATAACGGCAGAAGAGGACGTCCGGTTACGGGTCCCGGAAACAGGGCGTTAAAGTCTTTGTCAGATATGTTAAAAGGAAAGTCAGGCCGTTTCCGTCAGAATCTTCTCGGAAAGCGTGTTGACTATTCCGGTCGTTCCGTTATCGTAGTAGGTCCGGAACTGAAAATTTATCAGTGCGGTCTGCCAAAGGAAATGGCAATCGAGCTGTTTAAACCTTTTGTTATGAAAGAACTTGTGGCGAAGGGTATTTCACAGAATATTAAAAATGCCAAGAAACTGGTTGAAAGACTGGATACGCAGGTCTGGGATGTCCTGGAAGAAGTTATCAGCGAGCATCCGGTTATGCTTAACCGTGCTCCTACTCTGCATAGACTGGGAATTCAGGCATTTGAGCCTATTCTGGTAGAAGGTAAGGCAATTAAACTTCATCCGCTTGTATGTACGGCATTCAATGCTGACTTTGATGGTGACCAGATGGCTGTACATCTGCCTTTGTCAGTGGAAGCGCAGGCGGAATGCAGATTCTTGCTTTTGTCACCTAATAACCTGTTAAAACCTTCGGATGGCGGTCCGGTAGCCGTTCCCTCACAGGATATGGTACTCGGTATTTACTATCTGACACAGGAAAGAGAAGGCGCCGTTGGTGAGGGTAAATACTTCAAGAACATCAACGAAGCGATTTTGGCTTATGAAAATAATGAATGTACTCTGCATAGCAGGATTCATGTAAGGGTGCAAAAAGTGAATGCTGACGGAGAGCTTATTTCAAATGTAGAGGAGTCTACACTCGGACGATTCCTCTTTAATGAAATACTGCCTCAGGACTTGGGATTTGTGGACAGAAGCAAGCCTGAGAACTTCCTGAAACTGGAAGTGGATTTCCATGTAGGCAAGAAGCAGTTGAAACAGATTTTGGAAAAAGTTATCAATATTCATGGTGCCGTAAAAACGGCCGAGGTACTTGATCTTATTAAATCTACAGGATACAAGTACTCTACCAGAGCTGCCATGACGGTATCCATTTCCGACATGACGGTGCCCGCCGAGAAACAGAAAATGCTTGATGAGGCACAGGAGACGGTTGATAAGATTTCTTTGAATTTCAGACGTGGTCTTATTACCGAAGAGGAGAGATATCGTGCTGTTGTTGAAACATGGAACGAGACGGATAAAGAATTGACAGATGTTCTTTTGAATGGTCTGGATCAGTATAACAACATCTTTATGATGGCTGATTCCGGCGCCCGTGGTTCCAATCAGCAGATTAAACAGCTTGCGGGTATGCGTGGTCTGATGGCTGATACGACAGGTAGGACTATTGAGCTGCCTATCAAGTCTAACTTCCGTGAAGGACTTGACGTTTTGGAATACTTTATGTCTGCGCATGGTGCGCGTAAAGGTCTTTCGGATACAGCGCTGCGTACTGCTGACTCCGGTTATCTGACAAGACGTATGGTTGATGTGTCTCAGGAACTGATCATCCGCGAAACAGACTGCTGTGAAGACCGCGCGGAAATTCCGGGAATGTATGTAAAAGCATTTATGGATGGAAAAGAGACCATTGAAGGTCTTAAAGACAGAATTACAGGCAGATTTGCCTGTGAAGAAATTAAGGATAAGGACGGCAAAGTAATCGTTAAGAGTAATCATATGATTACTCCGAGCCGCGCGGAGAAGATATTAAGCGTGGGTGTGGATGAGAAAGGTGAACCGATTGAGGGCGTTAAGATTCGTACGATTCTGACATGCCGCTCCCAGAATGGTATTTGTGCAAAATGTTATGGTGCGAATATGGCAACAGGAGAAGCTGTTCAGGTCGGTGAAGCAGTAGGTATCATTGCAGCACAGTCTATCGGTGAACCCGGTACACAGCTTACCATGCGTACCTTCCATACGGGTGGCGTTGCCGGTGACGATATCACACAGGGTCTTCCCCGTGTCGAGGAGCTGTTTGAAGCGCGTAAGCCCAAGGGACTTGCAATTATTGCTGAATTTGGCGGAGTTGCTACAATAAAAGATACTAAGAAGAAACGTGAGATTGTTATTACCAATGACGAGACAGGCGAGTCTAAAACTTATCTGGTTCCTTACGGTTCAAGAATTAAGATTTTAGACGGCGCGGTATTAGAGGCCGGCGATGAGCTGACAGAAGGTAGCGTCAACCCTCATGACCTTTTGAAGATAAAAGGAATCCGTGCGGTACAGGATTATATGCTTCGCGAGGTACAGAGAGTATATCGTCTGCAAGGTGTTGATATTGCTGATAAGCATATCGAAGTTATTGTGCGCCAGATGCTGAAGAAAGTGCGGATTGAGAGCAGCGGTGATACAGAGTATCTGCCCGGCACGCTGGTAGATGTACTTGAATATGAAGATGGTAATGAGGCATTAATAAAAGAAGGAAAAGAACCTGCTGAAGGAAAGCAGATCATGCTTGGTATTACAAAGGCGGCTCTTGCAACGAATTCCTTCCTGTCGGCAGCATCTTTCCAGGAAACTACCAAGGTATTGACAGAAGCTGCAATCAAAGGCAAGATCGATCCGCTCATCGGACTGAAAGAAAATGTCATTATTGGTAAGCTGATACCTGCAGGTACCGGTATGAAGCGATACAGTAATACCAGATTAAATACCGATGAAAATCTGCTTGCACGTCTTGCCGCAAGTGATGAGTTAAACATTGATGATGGTTCCGAGAAAAGCGAAGAAGCAGAATCTGTTGAGCCCGAAGATTTAATCGAAGGTTCAGAAGAGACTCTGGATGATGAAATTATGGAAGATACTATAGAGGAAGCAGAGCTTGGTGAGGAAGCGCCGGTTATGGAAACTACAATTTAGATATTCGATATACATTATTTCATTCCTGATAAAATAATTGAAAAAATGTATTGACAACGCATTCGCGGGAAAGTATACTATTTTAGTGTGCACGCGAATGCGTTTTTTTCGTGCGCAAAAAACTCACAGGAGGTGAAAAAGAATGCCAACATTTAACCAGTTAGTCAGAAAAGGACGTCAGACATCTACTAAGAAGTCAACAGCACCTGCTTTGCAGAAGGGTTATAACTCTCTTCACAAAACAGCAATTAATACGGCTTCTCCTCAGAAAAGAGGTGTTTGCACGGCTGTTAAGACAGCAACTCCTAAGAAGCCTAACTCAGCTCTTAGAAAGATTGCCAGAGTTCGTCTTTCAAACGGAATCGAAGTTACAAGCTATATTCCGGGTGAAGGTCACAATCTTCAGGAGCACAGCGTTGTGTTAATCAGGGGCGGCAGGGTAAAGGACTTACCTGGTACAAGATACCATATTATCAGAGGTACGCTTGATACAGCAGGTGTCGCTAACAGAAAACAGGCTCGTTCCAAATATGGCGCTAAGAGACCAAAAGCTTCAAAATAGGACCACAAACAGAACTAATTTAGTGTTGGGATTCTTAGTAGATATAGAAAACCGCACGAACACATTGAATTAGAGGACACATGTGAGTACCGATGATTTATTGAAGCAGTAATATGATATATTGCTGCAAATATTAATAAGGAGGGAAGAACCGTGCCACGTAAAGGACATGTATCAAAAAGAGATGTATTAGCAGATCCTTTATACAATGATAAGGTAGTTACGAAGCTTATCAATAACGTAATGTTGGATGGTAAGAAGGGCGTTGCTCAGAAAATTGTATATGGGGCATTTACAAGAGTAGAAGAAAAAGCCGGCAAACCGGCACTTGAAGTATTCGAGGAGGCAATGAATAATATCATGCCTGTTCTTGAAGTAAAAGCAAGACGTATCGGCGGCGCTACCTATCAGGTACCGATTGAAGTCCGTCCGGACAGACGTCAGGCATTAGGACTTCGCTGGCTGACCATGTTTTCACGTAAAAGAGGCGAGAAGACAATGGAAGAAAGACTTGCTAACGAAATTCTTGACGCTGCAAATAACACAGGCGCAGCCGTGAAGAGAAAAGAAGATATGCACAAGATGGCAGAGGCAAACAAGGCGTTTGCACACTACCGTTTCTAAGACAGGAGGAAAAAACCTTGGCTGGAAGAGAATATCCATTAGAGAGAACCAGAAATATTGGTATTATGGCTCATATCGATGCCGGTAAGACGACATTGACCGAGCGTATCCTTTATTACACTGGCGTAAACTATAAGATTGGTGATACTCACGAAGGTACTGCTACCATGGACTGGATGGAGCAAGAACAGGAAAGAGGTATTACCATCACATCAGCCGCTACGACGTGCCACTGGACTTTAGAAGAAAACTGCAAGCCTAAGCCGGGAGCATTAGAGCATCGTATCAATATTATTGATACTCCCGGACACGTTGACTTTACTGTTGAAGTTGAGCGTTCTCTTCGTGTGCTGGATGGCGCTGTCGGTGTATTTTGTGCTAAAGGCGGCGTTGAACCGCAATCTGAAAATGTATGGCGTCAGGCTGACACCTACAATGTACCGAGGATGGCATTTATCAATAAGATGGATATCCTGGGTGCTGATTTCTATGGTGCTGTAGACCAGATTAGAACCAGATTGGGTAAAAATGCAATCATTCTCCAGATTCCGATCGGTAAGGAGGATGATTTTAAAGGAATTATTGATTTATTTGAGATGAAAGCCTATATCTATAATGATGATAAGGGCGAAAGTATTGATATCATTGATATTCCCGATGATATGAAAGATCAGGCTGAATTATACAGAGACGAACTTATTGAAAAAGTCTGTGAATTAGATGATGATTTGACAATGGTTTATCTCGAAGGAGAAGTACCGGAAGTCGAAGACATGAAGAAAGCTTTAAGACTTGCTACCTGCGAATGCCGCGCTATTCCGGTATGCTGTGGTTCAGCGTACAGAAACAGGGGCGTTCAAAAGCTTTTGGATGCAATTCTTGAGTATATGCCTGCACCGACAGATATACCTGCTATTAAAGGAACTGACCTGGATGGTAATGAAGTTGAGAGACATTCATCAGACGATGAACCTTTTTCAGCTCTTGCATTCAAGATTATGGCAGACCCGTTTGTTGGTAAGCTTGCATTCTTCAGGGTTTATTCAGGTACTATGAACTCAGGTTCTTATGTATTGAATGCTACTAAGGATAAGAAAGAACGTGTTGGTCGTATCTTACAGATGCATGCAAATAAGAGAGCGGAGCTGGATAAAGTGTATTCCGGTGATATCGCCGCAGCAGTTGGTTTTAAACTGACTACTACAGGTGATACTATCTGTGATGAACAACATCCTGTTATTCTGGAATCCATGGAATTCCCGGAGCCGGTTATTGAGCTTGCAATAGAGCCTAAGACCAAAGCAGGACAGGGCAAGATGGGTGAAGCACTTGCAAAACTTGCAGAAGAAGATCCTACCTTCCGTGCTCATACCGATCAGGAGACAGGACAGACCATTATCGCAGGTATGGGTGAGCTGCATCTGGAGATTATCGTTGACCGTCTGCTTCGTGAATTTAAGGTAGAGGCAAACGTAGGCGCTCCTCAGGTTGCTTACAAAGAGACCTTTACCAAGCCTGTTGATCAGGAATACAAATATGCAAAGCAGTCCGGTGGTCGTGGACAGTACGGACACTGTAAAGTTAAATTTGAGCCTATGGATCCGAACGGCGAAGAGACATTCAAGTATGAATCATCTGTAGTGGGCGGCGCTATTCCTAAGGAATATATCCCTGCTGTAGGCGAGGGTATCGAAGAAGCTGCTAAAGCAGGTATTCTCGGCGGATATCCGGTACTTGGTGTTCATGCTAATGTATATGACGGAACCTATCATGAAGTCGATTCTTCTGAAATGGCATTCCATATTGCAGGTTCCATGTGCTTCAAGGAAGCTATGAAGAAAGCTAATCCGGTATTGCTTGAGCCTATTATGAAGGTAGAAGTTACGATGCCTGAAGAATATATGGGTGATGTAATCGGAGATATCAACTCAAGACGTGGACGTATTGAAGGTATGGAAGATATCGGCGGTGGTAAGATGGTAAAAGGTTATGTACCGCTTGCTGAAATGTTCGGATATTCAACAGACTTACGTTCTAAGACACAGGGACGCGGTAATTATTCCATGTTCTTTGAGAAATACGAGCAGGTACCGAAGAACGTTCAGGAAAAAGTTCTGGCTGCAAAAACAAAGTAAAAAGTATTGTTATGAAAAGTTAAATAATGCTTGAAAATATTGGCAATCTTTAATATAATCAAAGATAGCTAATTTAAATGAAACTTATTAAAATTAAGGAAAGAAAATCAATTAAGGAGGACTTTAGAAATGGCTAAAGCTAAATTTGAAAGAACAAAACCCCATTGTAATATTGGTACCATTGGTCACGTAGACCATGGTAAAACAACTTTGACAGCTGCTATTACAAAAGTATTGGCAGAAAGAGTTGCAGGTAACGTAGCTACAGATTTTGATAATATCGATAAGGCTCCGGAAGAAAGAGAAAGAGGTATCACAATTTCTACAGCTCACGTTGAGTATGAGACAGATAAGAGACACTATGCACACGTTGACTGCCCTGGACATGCTGACTATGTAAAGAACATGATCACAGGTGCAGCTCAGATGGATGGCGCTATCCTCGTTGTTGCTGCTACTGACGGTGTTATGGCTCAGACAAAAGAGCATATCTTATTGTCCCGTCAGGTAGGTGTACCTTATATCGTAGTATTCATGAACAAATGTGATATGGTAGACGATCCTGAATTACTTGAATTGGTAGAGATGGAAATCACAGAGCAGCTTGAAGAATATGAATTCACAGACTGCCCGATCATCAAAGGTTCTGCTCTTAAGGCTCTTGAAGAGCCCAGTGGAGAATGGGGCGACAAGATCATGGAACTGATGGAGACAGTTGATTCTTATATCCCGGATCCTCAGCGTGATACAGATAAGCCTTTCCTTATGCCTGTCGAAGATGTATTCACTATCACAGGACGTGGTACTGTTGCTACAGGTAGAGTAGAGCGTGGTACTCTTCATATGTCTGATGAAGTTGAAATCGTTGGTGTTAAGGAAGAAACTCAGAAATCAGTAGTAACTGGTATCGAAATGTTCCGTAAGCTGCTTGACGAAGCTCAGGCTGGTGATAACATCGGTGCACTGCTTCGTGGT
>JAAUZS010000057.1 GCA_014804495.1 Lachnospiraceae bacterium | reverse complement strand
GCTTATGACATTCCTGAAACGTGAGGGCGATACGAAGGTGGCTCAGGAAATTGATAAGGAATGGAAGCGTAGAATATTAAAGATTCATTCTAAGTATAAACGGGAAATTATTTTGGACGCAGAAGGCAATAAAGATACGGAGGCGATATATAAATTATATGGCAGTACCCTGATAGGACTGGTGATAGCCAAGGAATTTTTATTTGCTTTTCAGCTTGGAGACGGAGATATTGTAAAAGTATCGGAATCCGGTGTGGAAAATGTTATTGAAGCAGATAAACTTCTTGGAATAGAAACGCATTCGATTAGTAAAGCTGAGTCATGGAAAAAGGTCGTTACCATTATTAAGAAACAGGGAGAAAACCGGAAGCTGCCTGTAATGTATATGCTCGCATCAGATGGGATGGCAAACAGCTATAAGAATGACGATGAATTCAAAAAGACCTGCACGGATTATTACGAGCTGCTAAAGGAACATGGGGTTAAGGCTGTAGCGGATAATTTAGGGCAATGGCTTAGTGAAACCAGCGAGCTGGGCTGCGGTGATGATATTACAGCTCTTTTTTCCTATTATACTAAATGATTTTAATTAAGACCGTCGGAATAGTGCAAAACATAATCGTCAGTAATGAAAACGGCCTCTATGTCATCTAAGGATTCGATAAGCTTCATACCGTCTTCAAGGCCAAGTACGAAGCATGAAGTGGAGAGTGCGTCACCCATTACGGAAGAATCTGAGAGAATCGTAACGCTAAGTAGATTATTCTTTACAGGATACCCGTCAACAGGGTTTAAAATATGATGATATAGAATATCATTCTGATAAAAGCAGCGTTCATATATACCAGAGGTAACAAGGGATTTATCTGTTACTGAAAGCGTAGCAATAGGAGTTCCCTGTTCATCAAATGGGTTTTGAATGCCAAGTTTATAAGGACTGCCATCAGGTTTGGAACCGACAGCCAAAATGTTGCCACCCAAATCGATGATGGCGCTGTTTATATCCTGAGATATAAGATATTCTTTCATTTTATCGGCAATAAAGCCCTTCGCAATGAATCCGAGGCTTACGGAAGCTTTCGGATCGAGCAGGGTAACGGTATTGCCTTCTATTAGAAGATTATTATAATCTATGTGGTTAAGCGTCTCTGAAATGGCTTCCGCAGACGGAACCTGTTCTTTTGTATGAAAATCCCAAAGTTCATTTAGAGGCTCGATTGTTATATCGATGAGTCCGTCTGTAATATCACAGTAAAAAAGGGCTGTTTCAAGCAGCATGATAGTTTCATCTGAAACCTCGACGGGTTCGCCGTTACTGTGGTTAATCTTCCAGATATCAGAACCCTCAACTGTAGGACTGAGCATATTTTCATATTTTTGTGCCAGTTCAAAGCATGACTCAATACAGGCTTCTTTTTTGGCATCATATATGGTAATCCGGATAACTGTATCAAAATAAAATCCGGTACGGACAATCGGCTCCTGTGTAGCACCGCAGCCTGTAAGCAGCAGTATAAGTTTGAGCGATAAGCAGAAACACGCCGCATTGTATATATTGAATTTTTTTAAAATTTTAATTATTCTATACATAATTTCCCACTAAAGCAAAAGTTGTCAAGTTATACAATTCATGATAAAATATCGTTGTGAATGTCAAGATGATAATATTATAATTGATGCTGAAAATATTTTCTATAGCTAATTAATTTATATGATTTAGCAATTACCTAACAACAGCAATAAAGAGAGGAGCAATGATACCGCATGAAACTACCCGGCGAAGACGAAAACAGACCAATGGGAGCTTCCGTTGTAAATATGACAATAGGAATATTTATTTTTATGCTTGTCCTATTGTATGTTGTTTTGAAAATAAATAAGAATGATAACAGAGGCAGTGAATATGTAAGGAATGCCATGCAGCAACAACAGGAAAATATAGTTGAAGAACTACCGAAGGATACGGGATTAGAAGGCAGTTCCGGACTGCGTGCGGAGGATTTGGGATTCTGGGATATGTATCCGGAAAAAGATGAGAATACTGACAAGGTGGAAACGGTAACTTCCGATAAAGAGACTGATGATAAAAAGTGGTTGGAAGACTTTAATAAGGTCGAAGAGACTGTACAGGAAGACCCGGCGACGGACGGTAAGCATACATTAGTGAAACTGCCCGATGGTACAGAGGAATGGGTTTTGATTAGTCCATATCTTAAAAAAAGCGCTTATGATTTTTCTAATTTGACGGAAACTGCAGGTTTGAAAAAATATACCGAGGGCGGAAAGAAAATTTCCCAGCTTGGCGTCGATATATCCAAGCATGACGGAACGGTTAATTTTGAAAGACTTAAATCAGACGGGATTGATTATGTCATGATACGTCTGGGGGCAAGGGGATATAGCACAGGTCAGATATCTTTGGATGATAATTTCGTGGAGAATATGGATGCGGCGGTAAAAGCTGAATTGAATATAGGTGTTTATTTCTATTCACAGGCAATTAATCAGGAAGAAGCGATACAAGAAGCTTATTTTGTTATACAGAATCTGGAGCCGTATAGAGCGCATATCAATTTTCCCGTAGCCTTTTATATGGAGAACATTACAAATGACAAAGCCAGAATTGACGGACTTTCAAGGAGCGATAAGACGTTAATTACAGCCACTTTCTTAGAAGCTATAAAGGCGGCAGGGTATATTCCAATGGTATATGGAAACAAAGAATGGCTGATAAAAAATGTGGATTTAACTACGCTGCAGAATTATGATGTGTGGCTTTCGCAGGATGAGGATACTCCGGACTATCCGTACTTGTATACGATGTGGCAATATACAACTACAGGTACTGTTAATGGGATAACGGGGGATGCCTCCATAAATATCTGCTTTGTCAATTATTCGGACAGATAGCGTTCAATTTTGGGAGAAACTTTAATAGAAGAATACAGGTCGGCGTAAGCGGAAGGCGATATATCCTCCATGTAATTTGGGGTGTATGCTTTTTTTACGCCGGCTTTTTTCAATATGTCAATGGCTTTGTTATAAGCGATTGCCGCCTCAATATCTGTGTCATAGATGCCTACTGTATAGTTGCCTTTGACATGGATTTTAGTTTTGTAATATCTCTTATTCTCTTTATAAAAAGAAGAAACGCCGTTATAGGTGTTGAAAATTTCTATATTTTCATAACGAAAGTCATTTACATTCCCATTAATAAAGCGATAGTCTTTATTCAGAACAGCATAGTTTTTTATTCCATAGCGGTTCATTATGTTGACCTGCATACCGTAATCTGCTACAAAATAATGTCCGCCCCGGCAGGAAATTTTGCGTGAAGAATAGTAAAACAAATCGTCTTTATCAAAAATAAAGAAATGTGATGGAGAAAAATAATAGTAAAAAAAGTATGGTCGTATATATATCGGATTGGAAATATATATATTATTATCACGAAAATTAACCAGTGAGACCCATTTTTCAAACAGAAGAATGCAGTCGGTGGGAAAATCCGAAATACCGATTGAACTATCGTGAATGATATCATTTGCCAGTAAATAAGCATGGTGGGCCTCATCCGGTGTATCATAGCTGCCAAGACTTATATGTTTTGCGCGATAAGTTATAGAAGAACGATAGTATGTGGTTCCATCTTTGCGTTTTGCTGTATATACACCCGGTAATGTGCGTGTCATGAAATCTCCAATCTATAGAAATTTTTCTTAATATTGGCATAAGTATAACATATTTTTCCGAATTTCTGTATAAAATATTACAAAAGTGTTACTTTTTATTTTAGGGAATATGAATGGAGTGAAAAATATATGTATAAAAAGTGCTTGATGACTTTACTTATGATGAACATGACTTTTCTGTTAACGTGGTTTTGTATCGAGGAGGTTAAAATTAATAATACCGCAGCAAGACAAGCAATCTATATGGAGTTTCAGAGTATGGAGGAGGAGAGACACAGTTTTTTGGAAGCGTCGGCCAACGTTTCTTCAGGGCAAAGGGTTGTAGATTATGAGATACTGGCTCATGAGAAAAAATATAAGTTATCCGAACAGGACTATGATACGCTGCTCAGAATTGTGGAGGCGGAAGCAGGTGGTGAAGATGAGGATGGAAAACTGCTTGTAGCTAATGTGGTATTGAATCGTGTAAATAGTGAAATGTTTCCGGATACCGTAACAGAAGTGGTAATGCAGAAGGGAGATGGCGTGGCGCAGTTTACTCCGACAGTGGACGGGCGTTTCCAGAATGTCAAAATAAGTGAAGAAACATATGAGGCTGTGGAAAGAGCGCTTTATGGTGAGGATATCTCGCAGGGTGCTTTGTATTTTTGCGCAAGAAATCGAGCAGACTCAAGCAGGATGCGTTGGTTTGACCAGAAATTGACCAAGCTGTTCGCATATGGTAATCATGAATTCTTTTTATGAAGTTGCGTGTATGTTAAAAATATGATAGAATAAACGCAAGCTCAAAGGATTTACTTTAGAGTAAGAATGGAGATTAACATGAAGGAAGTTTTATACAGCAGTACAAGAGATAATTCAAAAAAGGTACAGGCTTCAAAAGCAATTTTGAAGGGCCTATCTGAAGATGGAGGTCTGTTTGTTCCGGACAGCATTCCTGAACTGGATAAAACATTGAAGGAATTGGCGGAAATGAACTATCAGGAGATAGCATATGAAGTTATGAAGCTGTTCCTCACTGATTTCACTGAAGAGGAGTTAAAAGACTGTATAAGCAGGGCATATGACTCTAAGTTTGATACGGAAGAGATAGCTCCGCTTGTTTGGGCGGATGGTGCATATTATCTTGAGCTTTTTCATGGTGCGACGATTGCCTTTAAGGATATGGCATTATCGATTCTTCCGCATCTGATGATAACGTCGGCTAAGAAGAATAACGTGAAAGAGCAGATTGTAATTCTGACAGCAACGTCAGGAGATACCGGAAAGGCTGCGCTTGCGGGTTTCGCAGATGTTGAGGGAACGAAAATCATAGTCTTTTATCCTAAGAATGGCGTCAGCCCTATTCAGGAGAAGCAGATGGTAACGCAAAAGGGTAAAAATACCGCTGTAATTGGAATCCATGGTAATTTTGATGATGCACAGACCGGAGTGAAGCAGATTTTTTCTGATAAAGAACTTGAAAAAGAACTGCGTGAGCAAGGATATATTTTTTCCTCTGCCAATTCAATTAATATCGGGCGTCTGGTTCCGCAGATTGTATATTATGTATATGCATATGCAAAGTTACTTGGCGAAGAGAAAATATCAGAGGGAGAAAAAATCAATGTTGTAGTTCCTACGGGCAATTTTGGTAATATTCTTGCTGCGTTTTATGCAAAAAATATGGGTCTTCCGATTGCTAAACTTATCTGCGCATCCAATGAAAACAAAGTGTTGTACGATTTCTTTAAGACAGGAAACTATAATCGGAATCGAGAGTTTGTGTTGACAAGTTCACCTTCTATGGATATATTGATTTCCAGCAATCTGGAGCGTCTCATTTATCGTATAGCCGGAAATGATGCCGTGAAAAATGCAGAATTAATGTCAGCGTTATCCGGAGGCGGAAGTTATCAGATTTCAGATGAAATGAAGGCGCAGTTGACGGATTTTTATGGAAATTATGCCAGTGAAGAAGAAACTTCCGATAGAATAAAAGAACTATATGATAATACAGGATATGTCATCGATACACATACTGCTGTAGCAAGTTCCGTGTATGAGAAATATAAAAAGGATACACATGATGAAACTAAGACAGTGATTGCTTCAACTGCAAGTCCGTTTAAGTTTACCAGAAGCGTTATGAATGCGATTGATAAAAAATATGACAGTATGCCTGATTTTGAATTGGTGGACGAACTTTCAAAAATCGGTAATGTGGAAGTTCCGATGGCGATTGAAGAAATCAGAACAGCTCCGGTATTACATAATATTGTCTGCGATAAGAGTGAAATGAAGAAAACGGTAAAAGATATCCTTGGGTCAAGCATGGAGGATTAGTATGTACGATTGGATTGTAATTCTGTGCGTCGTAAGCGGTGCATATCTGATGTATGCGGCGATTGAAATGAAGTATAAAGGACGGTTCCTAAAAAACGTTGTGTTAGGCAATGGGATGAATGAAAATTCTATACGTGATAAAGAGGGCTTTGTTAAGTATTTATACATCCGGCTCTTATTATGCGGAGGTGTCGATGTATTTATCGGAATTGCATGTCTCGTTTGCGATTTCATTACAGGACAGGGTTATTTAATTGGGATTACGAACGTGGTTTTACTCATATCGTTTATTGCATATGGAATTTTTATTAATAAGGCATTGAAAAAATATGTAAAGAGGTAAGATATAAAAGAGGTCAGGCTGTCGTGCCTGACCTTTTACCGATTTATTATATTATCTTTTTTCAATCGGAACGTATTCTTTATCTTCACAGATGGGCTTATAAGCAGGACGAATAATTTTACCGTTGTTAGCAAGCTCTTCCAGTCTGTGTGCGGACCAGCCTGCGATTCTTGCAATGGCAAAAATCGGCGTGTAAAGTTCCATTGGAAGATTCAACATATCATATACGAAACCTGAATAGAAATCCACGTTAATGCTTACGCCTTTGTAAATCTGTCTTTCCTTAGAAATGATTTCAGGAGCAAGCCTCTCTACCAGAGAGTAGAGTGCAAATTCATTCTGCAATCCTTTTTCCTCGGACAATTTTTTAACAAAGGATTTAAATATAACAGCTCTTGGATCTGACGTGGAATATACGGCATGACCGACGCCGTAAATAAGTCCGGCATGGTCGAAGGCTTCACCGTGCAGCAAATGGGTCAGATAAGCGGAAACTTCTTCTTCATCTTTCCAGTCAGAGATTTCTTTCTTCATTGTATCAAACATCTTGACAACTTTAATATTGGCTCCACCGTGTCTGGGACCTTTAAGGGAACCGATAGCCGCGGCTATTACAGAGTAGGTATCTGTCAGTGAGGAAGTAACAACATGGGTGGTAAAGGANGAGTTGTTACCGCCGCCGTGCTCCATATGTAAAATCAATGCTATATCGAGTATTTTTGCCTCCAATGGGGTATAGCTGCTGTCAGGACGCAAAATATGTAAGATATTCTCCGCCGTTGATAATTCAGGCATAGGCTGATGAATNTATAAGCTTTTTCCATCATGATAGTGGCTGTAAGCCTGATATCCATAGATTGAAAGTAACGGAAAAAGGCTGATCAACTGCAGGCATTGCCTGAGTACATTGGGNAGAGAAGTATCATCCGCCCTGTCATCATAGGAATATAATGTCAGAACGCTTCTTGCCAATGTATTCATCATATCGTTACTTGGCGCCTTCATGATAATATCACGAACAAAGCTGGTTGGAAGAGAACGGTATCCGGATAAAAGCTCTTTGAACATTTCCAGTTCTTTTTTATNGGGAAGTTTGTCAAAAAGCAATAAATATGTAATTTCTTCATACCCAAAATGATTGTCATAAGCTAAGCCTTTGATGAGGTCTTCAACATTATATCCTCTGTAAAAAAGCTGTCCGGGAGTCGGAATCTGTACGCCGTCCACAATTTTATTTGCCCGGACATCAGAGATATTGGTAAGTCCGGCAAGAACACCTTTACCGTTTAAGTCACGCAGTCCGCGTTTGACATCATATTTTGTGAATAATTCTGTATCAATGATACCCGCTATTTTGCTCATATTAGCAAGACGGATGATTTCGGGTGTAATTTCTGAATAACTGTTTTGATCCATAAATCAGGCCTCCTTTCCTAAAATGCGGATATTTATATTACTCCGCTATAAGCCTATAATAGAGTATAACATAAAAAATGTTAAATTTTGAAAAAAAGTAAAAATTTAAGAAAGTTTTTACATATTGGGGCTTTTTCTTGCTAAGGAAGCAAAAAGGTATTAAAATATGAATCATAGATATTTAANCAAATCAGAAAATAAAACATGAAAATGGAGGAAGTATGAAAAAACAGGAGATATTCAGCCATATTGACCATACCCAGTTAAAGGCATTNGCAACATGGAANGACATAGTAANGTTATGCGATGAAGCGATAATGTACCAGACNGCGTCAGTCTGTGTTCCGCCGGCNTATGTAAAAAGAATTCATGANACTTATGGAGACAGGATAAATATTTGCACTGTAATCGNTTTTCCTTTGGGTTACAGCGTAACAAAGGCCAAGGTGGAGGAGACAATCTGCGCGATACAGGATGGCGCTAAAGAGATAGACATGGTCATTAATATAAATGATGTNAAGAACGGTCTTTATAATAAAGTGGAAGATGAAATACGCGCGGTAAAAGAAGCTTGCGGCGGACACATTCTTAAGGTCATAATTGAGACATGCTATCTGAATGAAGAGGAAAAAATAGCCATGTGTCACGCTGTGACGAATGGNGGAGCCGANTATATTAAGACTTCAACGGGATTTGGTTCATCCGGTGCGACAATAGAAGATATAAAGCTGTTTAAACAGCATATCGGACCTGACNTAAAGATTAAGGCCGCAGGNGGTATNTCAACATTAGAGGAAATNGAGGCTTTTCTGGCAGAAGGCTGTGACAGGATTGGNACATCGAGAGCGGTAGGCCTGTTAAAAGACGCAGATACGCTTGTTTAGGAATTTGTGGAAATGGAATATTTTTGATGAATTAGATGAAAAAGAAAGGAAGGATATTATCGTGGAAATAAAAGANAGAGTNAGACTGCTTCAGGAAAAGATGAAAAGTGAAAATATTGATTTTTTATTGATTCCTACGGCAGATTATCATAATTCGGAGTATGTCAGCGATTATTTTAAAGTCAGGGAGTATTTTTCCGGNTTTACCGGTTCAAACGGAACGCTTGTGGTAGGCCGCGAAAACGCCGGACTCTGGACAGACGGGCGCTATTTTGTGCAAGCCGAAAAAGAACTTGACGGGAGCGGAATAANACTCTTTCGTATGCTCGAAGANGGNGTNCCGACGATTAAGGAATATCTGAAACAGAATATGAAAGAAGGCGAGATTCTGGGCTTTGACGGAAGAGTCATTGATGCTTCTTACGGCAAGGGACTGGAAGAAACCTTACAGCATATTAAAACTGCTTTTCATTATGAAGACGATATAGCCGGAAATCTTTGGACTGACAGACCGGACATGCCGTGTGCGCCTGTTACTATATTGTCCGAAGAAATCTGCGGACAGAGTGTAGATGATAAGTTTAAGCAGATTAGGAGTGTGATGCAGGAGAAACAGTGCAGCGCCCACCTGCTTGCAAAATTAGATGATTTGATGTGGCTCCTTAATATCAGGGGGGCAGATGTAGAATGTAATCCGGTAGCGTTGTCCTATGGATATCTCACCATGACAGACTTTTATCTTTTCATACAGGAACAGGCTGTCAATGAAGAATTGAGGCAGTATGCGGTTAAACACAATATTACGTTGAAGGCATATGATGAGATAGAGGCTTTTTTAGAGGAGTCGGCAGAGGGAAAAGTCCTATTAGATGAAAAGAACATAAATTACAGGCTGTACCGTATACTTCAAAAGAAGGCGGAAATTGTGTCTGACGTTAATCCAAGCGAGAAAATGAAGGCGGTTAAGAATCCTGTTGAGCTGGAGAATATGGAGAAAGTATATTTAAAGGACAGTGTTGCTTTAACGAAATTTATTTTCTGGCTTAAACGCAATATCGGCAAAATTCAGATTACGGAATATTCCGCGGCGATGTATTTGGACAACCTTCGGAGAGAAGTTGACGGCTTTATGGATCTGTCATTTCCGACAATCAGCGGTTATAAGGAAAATGCTGCAATGATGCATTACGAAGCGACAGAAACCGAGTATAGTGAGCTTGCGCCTGAAGGAATGCTTTTGGTTGATTCCGGCGGACAGTATCTGGGTGGTACGACCGACGTAACTAGGACGATAGTGCTTGGAGAAATTGATGATGAGGTAAAGAAGCATTTTACGGCGGTAGCTGTCGGGATGCTTTCTCTCAGCGCAGCCAGATTTTTATATGGCTGTACCGGAAGAAATCTGGATATTCTGGCGAGAGCGCCATTGTGGAACATGGATATAGATTATAAGTGCGGAACCGGACACGGAATAGGGTATATGCTGAATGTACACGAAGGACCTCAGAGCATAAGATGGCGGTATGTTGAGAGCGTAAAGGAAGCTGTGATAGAGGCCGGAATGGTGATGTCCAATGAACCGGGTGTATATAAGGATGGAAGCCACGGCATCCGGACTGAAAATGTAATAGTTGCCAGAAATGGAGTAAAGAATGGGGATGGTCAGTTTATGTATTTTGATACGCTGACATATGTTCCGATTGATTTAGACGCAATTTTACCTGAGTATATGCAAAAATCAGATATAGAAAGGCTGAACGCTTATCATAAGGCAGTCTATGAGAAGGTAAGCCCATATCTGACAGAAGATGAAAGCAGATGGCTTAAGGAGGCGACCAGACCAATCTCTGATGCCGTCTAACTTAAAAAGTGTATATATTGGAAGTACAATTGAGGGATATATGAAATTTTATAAAAACCTGTATATCGGGGATACTATTAAAAATCCGAGCCGAGTAAAGAGAAAAATTAAATATCATATAAGACAGTTAAAGGTTTTTGTTATCATGCTCGCATCAGGTGATGACCAGCTTGAAATCTGCCATAGTATGCTCATCAGGCAGCCGTTTTATCGAAAAAAAGAAAATGAGCCCTATATTATCGGTATTGCGGGAAATTACGAGGAAGCTGTTGAAATAGTCTGCAGGATTACCAATGAAGCAGTCGCCAGGAACGGAAATGCTGCTTTGAAGCAGTATCTGTTTCCGGAAGCTTAAGCTTAACAGAAAGGCAAAGTATTAAATGTTACATATTTTGTTGCTGATATTAAAAATAGTTGGGATTATTATAGCGGTATTGATAGGGTGTATACTCCTGTCTTTATGTCTTGCGCTCTTCGTACCTGTGCATTACAGGGTGGAGTTGAAGCGTACAGAAGGTGAAGGCTGTCCGCCAATAGAGGTAAATGCAAGGATTACATGGCTGCTGCATTTCATCAATATAAGAGTTCTTTATCCGGCCGATATATATCTAAGAGTACGGGTTTTATTCTTTACGTTGTTCAGACTGCCTGAGAAGAATAAGAAAGAAAAAAAGAAAAAGGACGTTAAGAGTAAGGGAAATAAGAAGGAAAAAAGTGATAATGACAGTGATAAGAATATTGATAAAGAAATAGATAAGCATACAGATAAAGAAATAGATAAAGATACAGATAAAGGCAAAAAAGAGCAAGGCGGGGAGAGCGAAGAAGCAGAAAACATAAAGACAGAGCAGTCGCAGGATGTAAATAAAAAGGGCATGGAAGATAAATCCGAAGAAACGACAACATCCGAAAATACAGGGGATGAAATACAGGATAAAAAAGAAAAGATATCGTTAAAAAGCAGAATAAATAAAATATTGGGCTTATTTAAAAATATCTGGTACACAATAAAAGGAATATGTGGTAAAATAAAAGAGATACTGGAGAATATAGAGTATTATCTTGATATTATTAAGAGTGATACGTTCAAACAGGCATTTTCACTGTGTAAAGGTGAATTGGGTACGATTTTTAACTATGTTAAGCCGAGAAAATTTATGGCTGATTTAATAATCGGAATGGACGATCCGGCGGCTACAGGGCAGATTCTTTCTTACTACGGAATACTATATCCGCTGATAGGTAACAATGTTACTGTCACGGGTGATTTTGACAGGAAAAGAATAGAAGGTTCTGTTTTTTTCAAAGGAAGGATAAAGCTCTTTACCTTTTTGAAGGCGGTCATTCGCATTTATTTTAGTAAAGATATCAAAAAATTACTTAAGCTGTTTAAGAAGGAGGATGCATAAATGGCAGATAACAATTTCGCCAGCGTAGTCGAATCCCTTATGAAGGGAATGAATGCTGTTTTATCAACAAAAACTGTGGTAGGAGAAGCGACGCAGATTGGAGATACAATTATACTTCCGCTTGTGGATGTAACTTTTGGAGTAGGTGCAGGAGCCAGCAGTTCAGATAAAAAGAACGGCGGTGGCGGAGGTTTTTCCGCTAAAATGAGTCCCAGTGCGGTTCTTGTTATCAAAAACGGTTCTACGAAGTTAGTAAATATCAAGAATCAGGATACAATTACTAAAGTGATTGATATGATTCCTGATATTGTAGATAAATTTACGGCTCCGAAAGAGGAGATGATTGCGGATGATGCTGCGGTAGATATTGCATTTCCCGAAGAAAATAAGAATGAGCAGTAAAAGTCACGAAATATAAAAAATTGCATATTATATATAAAAAGCATAGGCAGGAAAACTATATGAAAAAACTGATTGGACTTGTAGCTCTTTGTGTCGCAATAGGAATGCTGTTTATGCTTTTTATGACCAATCGTTTTATCGGACTGATTTTGATTGTACTTTTACTGTTGATAGGCTATAATTTTTTTTGCTGCGATTAGGTATTGAAGTTGTTTGTGATATACAGGGAGTTATAGTATGGAGATAAATTTTGAAGAAACACTTGAACATGGTTCAAAAGAGGACTTGGATAAGCTTAAATCCTGGCTTTTTCGTGAAAATGTCAGGATTATTACTGCATCCAAGGATTTGGAGAATACACAGAAACAGTTTCTTCATGAAAAAGAACAATTTAAAAGTGAAATGAAGGCCCTGAATCGCAAGCTGTCCGGTGAGAGGAAAAAACTGGAGCAGGATAGAGGGTTATTTGAAAAGCAGATGCAGATTCTAAAGAACGGATTTGAACAGCTTGATATTGACCGAAGACGTCTTGAGAAGGAGAGAGCGAAGCTTGAGGCGCAAAAAGAAATCATCAATCAGTCATCCTATGATGTAAGTTACGGAGAAGTATCTGTCTTTTTCAAGGGTGTAAATAATCAGCTTTCATTAAAGAAGCGGTATAAGGAATTAATTAAGATTTTCCATCCGGACAACATTGCAGGAGATAAGGAAATCATACAGATGATCAACAGTGAATATGAGAATCTGAAACGAAGTTTTGATACAGAGAAAAGAGCATAAATTGAAAAATCAGAGATTTTTCAATTGCAAGTTTGGGCGTATGCCCAAACTTACAGGCTGGAAAATAAGCTATTCACACAAAAAAAGACCTATCGTAAAGATTGGTCTTTTTCGATTACCTAATAAATTTAAATTTAAGCTCTTTCAACTTTTCCGGACTTCAGGCACTGAGTACATACATGCAATCTCTTAGCTGCACCATTTACTTTGCATTTAACTCTTTTTACATTAGAATGCCAGATTCTGTTGGACCTTCTATGCGAATGGCTTACATTGTTTCCGAAATGAGCTCCCTTACCACAAATATCACATTTTGCCATCTTTGCACCTCCTAACAATACGGTTAATTCTTATTCCGCTTACACAACGTTTATATAATATCAGAAAATGGAAAGGATTGCAAGCATAAAATTAAAAGTGTTTGTATTTACTTATCTGCCTAAATATGGTATAAATATATATAAGTGTGATAATAGGTTCTATATATCAACTATAATTATGAAAGAAGAGAGGTTAAAAAAATGGCAATTGATTTAAGCAAGTATGGCATTACCGGTGTCAAAGAAATCGTTCACAACCCTTCTTACGAAATGTTATTCGAAGAAGAGACAAAAGCAGGTCTGGAAGGCTTTGAAGTTGGACAGGAAAGTGAGCTTGGAGCAGTTAATGTAATGACTGGTATTTACACAGGCCGTTCTCCTAAAGATAAGTACATCGTTATGGACGCAAATTCCAAAGATACAGTATGGTGGACGTCAGATGAGTACAAGAACGACAACCATCCTATGTCAGAAGATGTATGGGCTACCGTTAAGGAAATAGCTAAGAAAGAACTTTGCGACAAGCGTCTTTTTGTAGTAGATGCATTCTGTGGTGCAAACAAAGATACCCGTATGGCAGTACGTTTCATCGTTGAAGTTGCATGGCAGGCACATTTCATTAAGAATATGTTTATTCAGCCTTCTGATGCAGAACTGGCTGATTTCGAGCCTGATTTCGTTGTTTATAACGCTTCCAAGGCAAAAGTTGATAATTATAAAGAGTTAGGTCTTAACTCCGAAACCTGTGTTGCTTTCAATATTACCAGCCGCGAGCAGGTTATCATCAATACATGGTACGGCGGAGAAATGAAGAAAGGTATGTTCTCAATGATGAACTACTACCTGCCTCTTAAGGGTATTGCTTCCATGCACTGTTCAGCAAATACAGACATGAATGGTGAAAATACAGCTATCTTCTTCGGACTTTCCGGAACAGGTAAGACAACACTTTCTACCGACCCGAAGCGTCTTCTCATCGGTGATGATGAGCACGGCTGGGATGACAACGGCGTATTTAACTTTGAAGGCGGATGCTATGCGAAGGTTATTGATCTGGACAAGGATTCCGAGCCGGATATCTACAATGCGATCAAGCGTGACGCTCTTCTTGAGAACGTTACTCTGGATGCAAACGGAAAGATTGATTTCAAAGATAAGAGTGTAACCGAGAATACTCGTGTATCTTATCCGATTAACCATATTAACAATATCGTAAAACCTGTATCTGCAGCTCCTGATGCTAAGAACGTAATCTTCTTATCAGCAGATGCATTTGGTGTACTGCCTCCTGTATCAATTCTGACACCTGAGCAGACACAGTACTATTTCCTTTCCGGATTTACAGCTAAGCTGGCTGGTACAGAGAGAGGAATTACAGAGCCTACACCTACATTCTCCGCTTGTTTCGGTCAGGCATTCTTAGAGCTTCATCCGACCAAGTATGCAGAAGAACTGGTTAAGAAAATGCAGAAGAGCGGTGCGAAAGCATATCTTGTAAACACAGGCTGGAACGGAACAGGAAAGAGAATTTCCATTAAGGATACCCGTGGAATCATCGATGCAATCTTAAATGGCGACATTAACAATGCTCCGACAAAGAAGATTCCGCTCTTCAATTTTGAAGTTCCTACAGAGCTTCCGGGCGTTGATCCTGCAATCCTTGATCCTCGTGATACTTATGCAGACGTTTCTGAATGGGAGACTAAAGCAAAAGACTTAGCCGGCAGATTCGTTAAGAACTTTGCAAAATACGAAGGCAACGACGCTGGAAAAGCATTGGTGTCTGCTGGACCTGAGAAATAATAAAACTGATATTGGCAAACTAATAAAGCCAATGCAATAAAAGGAACTGTTGCGAAAGTAGATAAATAATCTACAAAGCAACAGTTCCGTTTTTTATAAGTTATGAATATAATCCAAGTTAAACAATATGTACTTTTACAACATACAGCTCATTAAGTAAGCGTATATAACCTGATAGGTTTCCTTGCTATAATGAAGTCCGTCTACCAGTTTATATCCGACAGAAGTAAGATAGGTGTGGCTGTCTATCCAGTGGACATAGGGAGCCAGATTATTCTGCATCTGAGTGTTAAAATATACTACCTGTTCCTCTGTAACATATCTGTTTTCCCAAACAGGATTTACTGAAGCATAATAAACGGTTGCACCCAAAGCTGTCCATTCAGCGGCTTTTGCATTCACAAGAGTAATATATTTCTGAAGGTTTCCGGTATCGTTGACACCAAGGTTTATTAATATTTTGGAACCATTTCCTACACAGTTATCAATACGTGGAATTGCTTTTTCTTCAAACCATGTATATCCCTTGCCACCTTCTGCAATCCATGTACAGTAGTTAGCGCCTACGCTTTCCTGCATCTGTACGAAACGGGAGTCTCCCACGAGAATTAATCCTGCGGTATTTCTTACATCAGGTATGAGAGCTGTCTCGGGAACTGCCGGTACTGTGGGAGTTGCTGGCTGTGCAGGAGTCTGAGGAACGGGAGTATTAGCAGCCGCCTGCATGCTTTCCCATGCAGCAATAAGCGCGTTCAGCTGTTCTTCTGTAAGCGTAATGCCCTGAGCCTGAAAACTCTGCAGTAACGCCGTAAAAGCATCATCCGTTGGTATGGCGGTTTCGATGTTGTTTTCTTTCAGATATTTATTACTGACAAAGCCCCTGAGTTCATTATTTGCGCCGTAAGCAATTTCGTACCAGTTAGTATCTGCCTGTCCAAGTACGATGACTGCCTGTCCGCTGTTCAGTGTGCCGACTTTTTCATAGGCTGTCGAAGGTCCTTTTCTTATGTTCACGGAGTTAATTACATACATTATTCTGGGCGCTTCGTATTCTTTAACCGTGTGTCCCAAAACATTATGTTCATTTGTGGCGGAAAACTTGATAAATCCGGTTTTGATTTCTTCTGCCGCATCTGCTGAGGCATTCTGATTTTCGTTGTTATTAACATATAAATTGTCATTATCGTTCGATGCTGTGATTTCAATATCAGAATCCGTATCGGAGATATCGGTTTTGGCAATTACTTCCAGTCGATCATTACCTGACTGAACCTGCGCTTGAATAAGTGCATCAGAATTGCCATAAAGAGCTGATTTAACTGTTGAAACAGATGTGACACCATTATGATTGACGTCCTGGCTGCCGCATCCATAGAGTAGGAGGGAGAGGGTTAATGTAAGAATCAATGATATTTTTTTCATTTGGTATATTCTCCTTTTTCTAGTATTATTGCATGATAAAGTATACAGTGTAAATTGATATTATGCAAGCAAAATAGTGCGAAAGAGGAATTTTAAAATGAACCCAAAATTTTCATATTGGAATACAAGTTATTTATATTTCTTTATTATAGAGGCTGACATGGAAATTAACTTCCACATGCCGGATATAATCAGATTACATAAAAACGCCACAAAAACAATGCATATCGGACTTATTATGAATCTGACCGATATAGAATCAATTTTAGAGAAATTTATGCATCTCATTGCTACAAACACATGCGTAAGATATATGTAAAGGGAATGCCTACCCAAAAAGGTAAATATAACTTCCTTTATACGGCATTTTGAGGCAAGAATCAATATAAGCAGAGTCCAGATAACAGTCGCGCCGATTTGCACCCATATCTGATAATCTTCGGGTTTTCCGCCCCAATTGACGCCGCCTTCCAGTCCCCATTTTATGACAAATGCCATGCCGATTGACAGTAGAACAGTCATAGGAATCCACACCTTGTCAACAATCTTTTTGGCTGTATCTTCATATTCACCTGCGATTATGCCTATAGCGAAAGCGATATTAGATACATACCAGAATGGGGACATCTCATATTGATAAAGCTTATAGCATAAAGCATATGTGAAAACACAAAAAGCTATTACTCTGATTCCTTTAACCCGGATTATTGCATAGATAACTATAAATCCTATATAAAATATGAATAATATGCACATATACCAGTATTTATAACCGCTTATAAAAAGCCAGAACTCATGAATTGAAGTCAGGTTTCCGGAAAGCAGTTCAATGACGCCTATTACGATTATATATGGAATAAATACATTCTTTATCCTTTTCCATATAAACTGCCAGTTCATTTTCCTGTTACCGAGGGATTTTACCATGGCATATCCTGAAAAAAGGAAAAAAATATCTACGCCGTAAATCCCCAGTTTTGTCAGAGCTAAACAAAAAGTTTCAGCCATACCTTCTAATGACAATATATCCTTCAACCAATGACCGTAATGAGATAATACCACCATTAACGCAGCAATTCCGCGAAACCAGTCTGTCTCGCGCTTATTCATAAGAGTTTTTTTGTTGGTGTTGTCCATATTCCGACCTCGGTTCATTTATGCATTATTTATGGTGACTCCTATATAGTTTCCAAAGATATTACATTTGATTATAACTTGATAAATGCATAGGTTCAATAAGATGCGATAAGTTTAAAGAAATCTTAATAAATATTATAAAAACTTTTAATAAAAAGGTTTCTTTTGTTGTATTTTAACTTCATATTGGATATAATGGAATTAACCTGGAATGTTCGATAATTCTTGTTATTTTGAACCTACAGTTACTTTAAACGGGATTCCTATATCTTCATGTGGATGTCAAGCCCTCGGTCATTACGGACTTTGTGCAGGGGAAGGCAGAAGCGTGATTGCGGTTACCCACCTAGCTGTTGCTAGGAGTCAAAATACAAGATCCGGCATTTCGGGGGTATGTAAAAGAAGTGTCTTATGTGCGAGCCGCATCTGATAGTAAAAGCAGCTATAATGGCTGCTTTTTATTAACTATTTAAGAAGTGCATTTTCTGTCATACATACACATAATATATAAAAAGTGTGGTCAGGGTAAATTTGCTGGTTGAGAAGGGAGAATTTTATTTAGTTAATGAATAGAAATCTGAAAAGCAGAGACATAAAAAATTTAATGAAATTGCTATGTATTCTGGCGGGAATGGCAATTCTTTTTATGATTTGGCTGAGCGGCCTTGAGACAAAAAAGGAAACGCCGCAGGGAGAAGGAATAAGCATAGAAGATGTATGTATACTGATTCAGGCGTTGGGAGTATCGATAGAGTTTGAAGAATCTGATAATGGAGCGGAAATGGCATCGGAAAGTACGGACGCAGAACAGAGTGAACTTACATACGGACAGTATAGAAGCATATACGAACAAATAGGCGGCTCGGATATGGATATTCCTGAGTTTGCAGAAAAATATGAGGATTCTTACATATTTATGAAGGAAGACTGGTACGAGGCATATAAATTTATGCTGGCATATCTTGATACAGATTCTTCTATATGGAAGACGACGGTGTTCATTATAAAAGTAGATGAGCAAAACAGGAAGCTATATACCCAGAACGGTGAGTATGAATACTTGTCTTCGTCATTTAAGGATGCGGCATTTTCTAAGGAAGAGGTTTATGTTAAGGGAGAACAGCTTCTTACCTGTACACGAGTGCTGCCTGAAGAAACAATTCTGGAAAATGTATGGGTAATGGAAATAAATAACGGAAGTGATTCTGAAAGTGGAAATGGAACATTAATGGAGTGTTTTTATCATCAAATTGCTTTTACCATACCGTCTGATTCAGATGTGGCCAGGGCGGCAGTAAGAGAGAGCATTGCTGATCTTACGTTTGAGAATGGTATACTCATAAAACAACAGCAGAAACCGGATAAAATCCGCGGTAAACTGCTAAGTGTATCTGATGGTTCAATAGAAATAGAAGGATACGGCACATATGAAACAGAAGATAATTTAGAGATATATAAGTTATACGGTACGCTTGAATCTAAGAAAAAATCAGATTTGATGATTGGATATGACTATACGGATTTTGTCGTATGGAATGATAAAATCTGCGCCGCCCTTGTTTCCAGAGAAGGTGAAACAGACCAAATCCGTGTGCTGCTTAAAAATACCGGAAACGGAAGTTACTATTATGACGAGGCGGTTGTTACAGTGGATGGACAGCAGACCGGAATAAAGGCAGATGAAATGAAAGAAGGTGAAAGAATTTCATTTCAGAGCGCAGCACTGACTGACATGGTCAAACTGGACATAGAGGGTGTGGCTAAGGAAAATAATTTATACAGGGGAAGTCTGGAATTCTATAAGACAGCCCAGGGAATGGTGATTATAAATGAACTGCCGTTAGAGGAATATTTATATGCAGTGGTGCCGAGTGAGATGCCGTCATATTATCCTATCGAGGCATTGAAAGCTCAGGCGGTATGTGCCAGAACCTATGCAGCCAGATTCATATTGCATGCCGGACTGCCTGCATTCGGTGCACACCTGGATGATACTACATCCTATCAGGTCTATCATAATATTGCAGAGAATTCCGCAACGACTACGGCAGTAAAGGAAACAAGCGGGATGGTACTGTACCATCAGGGTGAACTTGCGGAAAATTATTATTATTCAACTTCCTGCGGTTACGGTACGGATACTAATATATGGAAAACCGGAAATGGACAGGCGATAGAATATATTCAGGCAGGAAAGCTTGAGCCAAAGGAAGGCAGTCAGATTTCGCAGAGTGCAGAAGAGATGGAGCAGGAAGAAAATTTTGCTGCATATATTTGCAGTGCGGACGAAGCTGATTTTGAAAGTAATGAGCCGTGGTACAGGTGGCAGTATGAAGTAGAACAGATAGATACAGCAGCGCTGTTAGAAAGAATTAAGGAGCGATATAATGTCAATGCATCGCTGATTCTTGTAAGAAAAGGTAAAGAGGGAGAGTACTATTACGTATCGGAAGAAATAGAAGAAATAGGGAAACTTAAGGATATTCAAATAAGTAAAAGAGGTGCAGGCGGTATAGCTGATGAAATGATTATTACCGGAAGCAAGGAAGTTATAAAGGTAATTTCAGAATATAATATACGGCGTATTTTATGTAACGAAGAAAGCAAGGTTATCAGGCAGGATGGAAGCAGTGTAGCGACAGGAAAGTTTCTGCCAAGTGCATTTTTAATAATAAATGCTGACAAAACGGGTGAAGATATGGTAGGATATACTCTGGTTGGCGGTGGTTACGGACATGGCGTTGGCATGTCACAAAATTGCGCCAAAGAGATGGGAAACCGGGGATATGGCTACACGGAAATACTTAAGAGTTTCTTTTCTGACTGCGAGGTAAATAGTTAAAGCAAGTGCGGCTTGAGATATGCAGGGGTGTAAGAATGAAAACAATAGTCAGGTTATATTTTATTTTCAGAGATTTTTCCAAACAGATGACACGCAAAAACATAAGCGCGTTTGCAGCAAGCTCTGCATTCTTTCTGTTTTTGTCACTTGTTCCGTTGTTAATGGCGTTATGCGCGATTTTGCCGTTTACAACATTGACTGCGGAAAATCTGATAACGGCTATCATGAGGGTTTTACCCAATGCCATAGACGATTTCGTAGTAAAAGTGGTATATGATGTATATTCAAAATCTACAGGAACTATTACGATATTTGCCATTGTAGCCATCTGGTCAGCTGCAAAAGCTATGCTTGCGCTGATACGGGGGCTCAATGAAGTGAACGATATAGAAGAGAAGCGAAACTATCTGCTGCTTCGTCTGGTTGCATGCTTTTATACGGTTATAATGTTAATTGCAATCATTCTTGCCGTTTTCGTCATGGTATTCGGTAATGTCATAGTCAATGTGGCGCTTAAGGATTTTCCACAGTTACAGGTTATCGTACAGTTCATTATGCACTTTAGATTCATATTCTCATGGTTGATACTGACCTTGATTTTTGCGCTCATATATTCTTTCGTGCCGGCCGTTAAACTGAAATATAAGAAGCAGCTTCCGGGTGCTGTTTTTTCAGCAGTAGTATGGAGTATTGCATCTTATGTTTTTGCTGCATACGTTGAGAACTTTAATGGGTTTGGCACATATGGAAGTTTGACTACTGTGGTCATTTTGATGTTTTATTTTTATATGGTGATGTACATACTTTTGATTGGTGCGCACATTAACCGCTATTTTGGACCTGTATATAAATTTTTATTCGGATGGCTTGACAAGTCGGGCAAAACTCATTAGAATAAAGTGAAATAAACAAAAGGCTATGAAGGTGTCAGTAGGGTAGTATTTTCTTACAGAGAGAGGAAGTCATCGGCTGCAAGCTTCCTTAAGTTCAGATAGTGTCCCGAATTTCCCGCCGGAGCTGCTTGGGTGAAAGGCCGTATGATACATATATGGTTCAGTAGCTTGAGACGTAAAGAGCACGTTACGCGTAGAGAGTCTGTTCTTTTTTAGTTGTAGATGGACAGGAAATTTGGGTGGTACCGCGGATTATTTCGTCCCATGTGTTGTATAAGCACATGGGATTTTTTAACGAAAAATTATGAAAGGAAAAGAGAGCATGAAAGAGAAGCTGGAACAGATTAAAGCCGAAGCACTGCGTCAGATTGAGTCAAGTGATGCTTTGGAGAAATTGAATGAGGTGCGTGTCAATTTTTTGGGTAAAAAGGGAGAACTGACAAGCGTATTAAAAAGCATGAAAGATGTTGCACCGGAGGATAGACCGAAGGTAGGACAACTGGTGAATGAAACTCGGGAGCAGATTGAGGGTATTCTTGAGACTGCAATCGCCAAGATGGAAAAAGCGGCAAGGGAAGCTCAGATGAAAGCAGAAGTAATCGATGTAACACTGCCTGCCAAAAAGAATACAATAGGGCATCGCCACCCGAATACGATTGCCATGGAAGAGGTAGAAAGAATCTTCGTCGGTATGGGTTATGAGGTAGTGGAAGGTCCTGAAATCGAGACAGATTACTATAATTTTGAAGCCCTGAATATTCCGGCAGACCATCCTGCAAAGGATGAACAGGACACGTTCTATATTAATGGTGACTTTTTACTTCGCACCCAGACTTCGGGTACGCAGGTGCATGAGATGGAAAAAGGAAAGCTGCCTATCCGTATGCTTGCACCAGGAAGGGTATTCCGTTCTGATGAAGTTGATGCGACACATTCGCCTTCTTTCCATCAGATAGAGGGTCTTGTAATTGATAAACATATTACGTTTGCAGATTTAAAGGGCACTTTAGCAGAGTTTGCAAAGGAGCTGTTCGGGGAAGAAACGAAGGTAAAGTTCAGACCGCACCATTTTAACTTCACAGAGCCTAGTGCCGAGATGGATGTAAGCTGCTTTAAATGCGGCGGAAGCGGATGTCGTTTCTGTAAAGGCTCCGGCTGGATTGAGATATTAGGATGCGGCATGGTTCATCCGAATGTACTGCGTATGAGCAAAATAGATCCGGAAAAATATACAGGATTTGCATTTGGAATCGGGTTGGAACGTATCGCATTGCTTAAATATGAGATTGACGATATGAGACTTCTTTATGAGAATGATGTGAGGTTTTTGAGGCAATTCTAGTGTAAAAAATAAAGAAAGGAATCGAAATATATGAATACAGCATTATCGTGGATTAAGGCATATGTACCGGAACTTTCATGTGAGGATAAAGAATATGCGGACGCCATGACTCTTACCGGAACGAAAGTGGAAACTTATGAAAGAATGGATAAGAATCTGGAAAAGATTGTAATTGGGCAGATTGTAAAAATTGAGAAGCATCCCGATGCGGATAAGCTTATTGTCTGCCAGGTAAATATCGGATCTGAAGAAATTCAGATTGTTACCGGCGCGCCGAATGTTAAAGAAGGAGATAAGGTGCCGGTTGTATTAGACGGTGGTAAAGTCGCCGGAGGACATGACGGCGGACCACTGCCGGAGGACGGTATTGTAATTAAGGCAGGCAGCCTCAGGGGCGTTCCTTCTAACGGAATGATGTGCTCCATTGAAGAACTCGGCTCAAGCAGGGATATGTATCCGGAAGCTCCGGAGCTTGGCATTTATATTTTCCCGGAGGATGCAAAAGTCGGTGAAGATGCGGTAGAAGCGCTCGGACTTAGGGATACCGTATTTGAGTATGAAATAACATCTAACAGGGTAGACTGCTATAGCGTACTTGGAGTTGCCAGAGAGGCTGCAGCTACATTTAAGAAACCTTTTATCGCGCCTAAGGTTGAAGTTAAGGCTAATAACGAAAAAGTGGAAGACTATATCAGCGTCAAGGTGGAAGATACAGACCTTTGCCCACGTTATTGTGCAAGAGTCTGCACCAATATCAAAATTGAACCGTCTCCGAAATGGATGCAGCGCAGACTGGCGGCAAGCGGAATCCGTCCAATCAATAATTTGGTTGACATAACTAATTATGTTATGGAGGAGTACGGACAGCCGATGCATGCCTATGATTTAGACACTGTTGAAGGTCATGAGATTATAGTAAGACGTGCTAAAGACGGAGATGTATTCCAGACTTTGGATGGGCAGATGAGAAATCTTGACAGCGAGATGCTGATGATCTGTGACGCTGAGAAAGAAATCGGCATTGCAGGTATCATGGGCGGAGAAAACTCCAAGATTACAGACAATGTAAAGACGGTTTTGTTTGAAGCCGCTACATTCAACGGTGCCAATATCAGAAAATCTGCTAAGAGACTGGGGCTTCGTACAGATGCTTCGGGAATTTTTGAAAAAGGTCTTGACCCACGCAATGCGCAGGCAGCAATTGACAGAGCCTGTCAGTTGATTCAGGAGCTTGGCTGCGGCGAGGTAGTAGGCGGTATGGCGGACGTATGTGTACCGCTTAAAGAACTCAGAAAAATAAAATTTGACAGCGAACGCATCAATAACCTGCTTGGAACAGAGGTTTCCGAGAAAGAAATGGAAGAAATCTTTGCAAGACTGGAACTTGAACTTGAAACATCAGATGACGGCACGAAGATGCTTATTATTCCGTCATTCAGGCAGGACTTAGAGGGAATAGCAGATATAGCAGAGGAAGTGGCTCGTTTCTATGGATATGATAAAATTCCTATGACGCTGCCGAATGGTGAAGCTACTACGGGTAAATTATCATTTAAGCTTAGGATTGAGCAGAAAGCAAGAGATATTGCCGAATACTGCGGTTTTTCACAGGGTATGTGTTATTCTTTTGAAAGTCCTAAGGTGTTTGATAAGCTGCTTCTGGATAAAGATGATGCGCAAAGAAGGGCAATAACGATTTCCAATCCGCTTGGCGAAGACTTCTCCATTATGAGAACCGTATCCTTAAACGGTATGTTGACGAGCCTTGCTACTAATTATAACAGAAGAAATAAGGACGTACGCCTTTATGAACTTGGAAATATTTATATTCCGAAGAACCTGCCGCTTGATGAGCTGCCGGATGAGAGAATGCAGTTTACGCTTGGAATGTATGGAGAAGGCGATTTCTTTACCATGAAGGGTGTAGTAGAAGAATTCTTTGACAGCATAGGAATGAATAAGAAAGCAGTATATGATCCTAATGCAGGTAAAAACTTCCTGCATCCGGGACGTCAGGCGAATATCTGTTATGACGGAAAAGTAGTTGGATTTTTAGGCGAAGTACATCCTGAGGTATGTGATAATTATGATTTAGGCACCAAAGCTTATGTGGCTGTATTGGATATGCCGGAGATTCTGCCATTCGCATCTTTCGACAGAAAATATGTGGGCGTTGCAAAATATCCTGCCGTATCAAGGGATATCAGTATGGTTGTTCCCAAGAACATTTTAGCCGGACAGATTGAAGCTATGATTGTGCAGCGTGGCGGAAAGATATTGGAAGAATATAAGTTGTTCGATATTTATGAGGGCAGTCAGATAAAGGAAGGATATAAGTCTGTAGCCTATTCCATAACCTTCCGTGCCAAAGACAGGACGCTTGAAGAAGCGGATGTGAGCGGCGTCATGAAGAAGATTCTCAACGGACTGGAAGGAATGGGAATTGAGTTGAGAAGTTAGGATTTAGAAATAATAGTTTTAATCATTTAGAAAGCTAAAGTAAGAGAGTAAGAAAAGGAGATTAGAATCATGGAGCATAAGAATACGTGGGAGACTTTTAGTAGTAAACAGCTTAAAGAAGTGGATGTTTTTGCGAAGGAGTATATTGACTTTCTGAATAACGGAAAGACAGAGAGGGAATGTATAGATACGATTGTAAACCAGATTGAGAAGGCAGGATATCAGGAGCTGAATACTCTTATAAAGAATAAGACTGCATTAAAATGTGGTGATAAAGTATATTCGGTATGGATGAATAAGTCTATTGTAATGTTTAGGATAGGAGAAAAAGATATGGCGGAGGGCCTTAATATTCTGGGCGCACATATTGATTCTCCACGTTTAGACGTGAAGCAGAATCCATTGTATGAAGACGGCGGTTTTGCATATCTTGATACACATTACTATGGCGGCGTTAAGAAATATCAGTGGGTAACGATTCCTCTTGCAATTCATGGTGTTGTTGTGAAAAAAGACGGTACAACGATTGAGGTGAACGTAGGAGAGAACGAGGATGACCCTGTATTTTTCGTATCCGACCTGCTGATTCACTTGGCACAGGAGCAGCTTGAAAAGAAGGCGTCTAAAGTAATTGAGGGTGAAGCACTGGATATTATCATAGGCAATAAGCCCTTGGTAATTGATAAAAAGGACAAGAAAGATAAAAAAGGAGACGATGACGAATCAAAAGAAAACTCCGGAAAAGATGCAGTTAAAAGCGGTATTCTCTCTATTTTGAAGGAATCTTATGATATAGAAGAGGAAGATTTCATTTCAGCAGAACTGGAAGTCGTTCCTGCGGGAAGCGCAAGAGAAGCAGGCTTTGACAGAAGCATGATTCTTGCTTACGGACAGGATGACAGGGTGTGCGCATTTTCTTCATTAAAGGCTATGCTCGAAGTTGAAAAGACTAAGAGAACGGCATGCTGCATTCTTGTGGATAAGGAAGAAATCGGCAGCGTCGGCGCTACAGGAATGCAGTCTAAATTCTTTGAAAATGCCGTAGCGGAGGTAATGAATCTGACAGGCGAATACAGCGAGCTTAACTTAAGAAGATGCCTTTCTAAATCATGCATGCTTTCATCTGATGTCAGCAGTGCATATGACCCGGGCTTTGCTTCAAGCTTTGATAAGAAAAACGTGGCATATCTTGGCGGCGGAATGGTATTCAATAAGTTTACGGGCTCCAGAGGTAAATCAGGTTCCAATGATGCCAATGCGGAATATCTTGCACACATAAGGGATATATTTGAGAAAGAAAAAATTAATTTCCAGACCGCTGAACTTGGCAAGGTAGATTTGGGCGGCGGCGGAACAATCGCTTATATTCTTGCATTATACGGAATGAATGTCATTGACAGCGGCGTTGCAGTATTAAATATGCATGCTCCGTGGGAGGCTACCAGCAAAGCGGATGTTTATGAGACAAAAAGAGGATATGTAGCATTCCTGAAAAATGCAGATTTATAAAAAGTATAAGAATGATAAAGAGATAGAGTTTTGATGGAAAAAAAAGAATTTAAAAAATCAGATTTTTACTTTGACCTGCCGCAGGAACTGATTGCACAGGACCCATTAGAGGAACGCTCAAATTCAAGACTGCTTCTTCTTAATAAGGCGACAGGAGAAACCGAGCACCACATTTTTCATGAGATTAATGATTATCTGCAGCCGGGGGATTGCCTTGTATTAAATGATACGAAGGTAATTCCCGCAAGGCTGATGGGAATCAGAGAAGATACAGGTGCGTCGGTTGAAGTGCTTCTTTTGAAAAGAAGACAAAACGACATCTGGGAAACATTGGTTAAACCGGGTAAAAAGGCAAGACCGGGTATGAAGCTTGTATTCGGTGACGGAGTGCTTAAAGCAGAAGTGTTGGAAATTGTAGATGAGGGAAACAGACTGATACAATTTTCATATGAGGGTATTTTTGAAGAGGTTCTCGATAAACTTGGCGAGATGCCTCTTCCGCCTTATATTACGCATAAGCTTAATGACAGGAACAGATATCAGACTGTATATGCAAAATATGAAGGTTCTGCGGCAGCGCCGACTGCCGGATTGCATTTCACACGCGCTTTGCTTGAACAAATAGAGAAAAAGGGAGTAGAAATAGCATATGTCACCCTGCATGTGGGGCTTGGTACATTCCGCCCTGTAAAGGCGGAGAACATCCTGGAACATCATATGCATTCGGAATACTATCAGGTGTCAAAAGAAGCGGCGCAGAAAATTAACAAGGCAAAAGAGAGTGGTCACAGAGTCATATGTGTTGGAACGACAAGCTGTAGAACAATAGAGAGTGCCGCGGATGAGAATGGAAAGCTGACAGAGTGCTGCGGCGATACTGAAATTTTCATTTATCCGGGATATCGTTTCAAAGTGCTGGATGCCTTGATTACGAATTTCCATCTGCCGGAATCGACGTTACTTATGCTCGTATCGGCGCTGGCAGGCAGGGAGAATGTGCTGTGTGCTTATGAAGAAGCGATTCGGGAGAGATATAGATTTTTCAGTTTTGGGGATGCGATGTTCATATGTTAGTACGCGGAATACATTTTTGAGTTTATTCTTTCGTATGAATACCGTATCCGTGTTCTTTTAGAACCTTTGTCGCATTTGCGGTGGCGGTTTTTTCATAAAATTCTATTCTAAGAGCGCCTTCTGCAAGCTCCCTGTTGTGATTAATGCCGATATTTTTGATGCTTATGTCATGCATGGCAAGCAGGGAGGCAATAGCTGCGATAGCGCCGGGTTTGTCGGCAATATCTACCGTAATAACATATTCTGTTTTAATCGGACCGCTGGAAGCATCGATAAATGATTCCCGGTAAGCTCTCGCATTATCAAAAAAATTATAGAGAAGACTGGAATCTCCATTGTCAAGCGTTTGCTGAAATAATGTTAGACTCTGAATATATTGCTTTAATAAAGCAGAAATATTTTCTGTATTTGTCAGACATATCTGCTGCCACATCACGGGAGAAGAGGAAGCAATCCTCGTAATATCTTTAAAACCTCCGGCAGCAATCATTTTCATTATTCCTTCTTTAGAATCTGAATCCTTCACAAGATTTACCAGCGAAGCGGCAATAACATGAGGCAGATGGGAGATTGCCGCAGTCACATAATCATGCTGGCTGTATGTCAGCACAAGCGGAATGGCGCCGATTGTCTGAACTAAAGTCTGATATGCAGATATTTTCTCTGTTGAAGTTTCGTCAGTAGGCGTCAATATATAATAAGCGTTTTCAAAAAGATTCGCTTTGGAATTAGCATAACCAAACCTCTCTGAGCCTGCCATCGGATGACCGCCGATGAACTGTTTTTCCATTCCTATTGAGGCAATATGTTCATGAATACCTGTTTTCACGCTGCCGACGTCAGTTAATACGGCATCCGGTGACAGGTGCTTTTTAATTGCAAGAAGATTTTCATCGTTGTGCGATACAGGAGCACATAAGAATATATAATTACATGCACCAAACTCTTCTCCGATATGGGAAAAGCTTTCCTGAATAACTCCTTCCTCAATGGCGAGCTCTAAAGAAGCCGTGTTTGTATCATAAGCAATAAGATGTGCTTCCGGTAATTTATTATGAATCGCTTTGGCAAGCGAACCGCCGATAAGTCCAAGTCCGATAAAACCGCATGTAAATTTATCCATGAAAGGTACTCCTTTAAATAATTTACTAAAAAGAACACTTTGCCAGATAAATATATCATTTTGCGTAAGGAAAATCAATATAAACAACAAATATGATTTGAGAAGTGTTTGCATTTTGAATAAAAGTGTGCTATACTTCGTTCAAAGCATATTTTCTATATATAAAGTAGCATACTTGTAGCTTTGTATTTCAAAAGAATTCTTTTGTCGTAATGACAATTCACGTGGCTGATGGGATATCGAGTCAGTATCGGCCTAAAATTCAGAAAATCCATGCTTATAATCACACATAACTAAAAAAGCAGGGGTTTTCTAAGAAACTCCTGCGGGAACACAGGAGGAATTGAATATGACACAAGACATTGAATGGAAAGGATACTTTGCAGACAATGACCGTTATGCAGATATTATCAACGGTATTGGCTGTGGGGGCAGACAGATAGTGACCGGATCTGATCTGCATGAACTTGATACGCAAATAGGTTTCCTGAGTGAGCCGAGGCTTATCAGAAGGAGGAACCTAAAGAAGAGAAGCTTTAAAAAGGAAAGAAGAAAAATAAAAATTCGTGATGCTCTAAGAAAAGCTGCGTTCGGGGTAAATTTTGCAATTATAGGAATCGAGAATCAGGAGAGCATAGATTATTCAATGCCGCTCAGAAACATGGCGTATGATGTGGGAGAATATGAGAAGCAGGCTGCAAAGATACGCAGAGAAGTCCGAAAAAAGCCTAAAGGACTAAGAAGAGGAGAATATTTATACGGATTCCTAAAGGAAAGCCGTATGCATCCTGTGGTAACATTCTTTCTTTATTCCGGTGTAGAGGAATGGGACGGACCCGAATCGTTGCATGAAATGATAGATTTTGTGGATATACCGGAGAAAATAATAGGTATGGTGCCTGATTATCGAATTAATCTGGTTGAAATAAGAAAAATTAAAGATACGAGTGTATTTAAGACGGATGTGCGGCAGGTGTTTGACTTCATCAGGTGTTCGGAGGATAAGAAGGCACTTGAAAAACTTGTGGAAAGTGATGAATACTATAGCAACATGGAAGAAGATGCTTATGATATAGTGGTGAATTATACGAACGCTTCAGAATTGGTAGAGGCGAAAGATAATTATACTGGAAAGGATGGGAAAGTAGATATGTGCAAAGCAATTAAGGAACTTATTGAAGATGGACGAGAAGAAGGAAGAATAAAAGGAAGAGAAGAAGGCCGCGAGGATGGCCTACGTGCTCTCGTAATCTCGCTGAGCCTTTTACTGCCTGATTCCGATACGGTTTATCAGGCTGTCATAAAGAATGAAGATTACAGTAATATTTCAAAGGAGCAGGTGATGAAGTATTTTAGGTAAGGAATAATAAGATTTGTAGTCTTATATGAAGAGATAACTTCACAGCCTGAGATATTGGAGTAATACATATGAAAAAGAAAGAACTCGGAAAGCAGGTACGCTACCTGCGTCAAAAAAAGAATATAGAGCCGGAGAAATTATGCTTCGGCGTATGCTCTGCAATCACTTTGGACAGGATGGAACGCGGGGAGCGGATTCCGGACTATTTTGTGATGGAAAGAATATTGGAGAGGACCGGGAAATCCATGAATAAGATGGAAGTCCTTACGGATTGGGATGCTTATAAAATCTATTATCTGCGGGAAATGATAGAAACCAATTTGGATAATGGAGAGTATGAAAGCGCAGCAGAAGGCATCCGCTATTATGAAGGATCGGAAGCTGCGGAACAAGCCCTTCACAGGCAGTACATATGCAAAATAAAGGCAATTCTGGCAGAAGAGCATCATGGAAATACGGAGGAGAGTTGTAAATATCTGGAAGAAGCGGTACTTTGTACTCTTCCGGGATTTAAGCCGGGGCTTATTGAAGACTACATTCCGGGTGAGGAAGAGATGACCCTGATTCTTATGTGGCTGGAGCAGAAAATCAGGTTGGGCGAAAACGATATGACTCAGTATGGGGAAAAGATTTTTGATTATATCCGCCGTACATTTGATGA
>JAAUZS010000056.1 GCA_014804495.1 Lachnospiraceae bacterium | reverse complement strand
ATTGTACATTTTCCAGTCATGATGCAACTTTGATGCAAAAATGATGCCACTTTGATTCAAAAGTTATGCTCTTTTGATGCAAAAATGATGCAGCTATGATGCTTTCCTATTATATCATATCCTCAGAAGCGATTGACGTAAACACTGTTGTATCGTTTATACATATACAAACTCAAGAGCTGAGTAAGAATGGAGGATAAAATTTAAAATGAAGAAGAAAAGAAGATTATTATGTATTTTTTCCGTACTTTTGCTTCTAATGAGCTATATGCCTGTAGTTCATGCAGAAGAAAGCGAGACGGAAGATGAAGACAAAACCTACGCACCGTATTTTTATGTGGAGAGCGAGGAAGTGGGAGTGGACTGCTTCCCCTTAAAAAAGACCAGTGTTAAGGCGACGATAAACGGAATGATTGCAGACACATATGTAGTGCAGACCTATGCAAATGAAGGAACGAAACCTATCAATGCGCAGTATGTCTTTCCGGCCTCNACTAAGGTCACNATACACGGTATGCAAATGCAGATTGGTAACCAGCTCGTGACGGCNGTAATTAAGGAAAAAGAAGAGGCNGAAGAGGAATTTGAGGCTGCTAAAAGTGAAGGCAAAAGCGCTTCNATGCTTTCCGAGGAAAGATCAAATGTTTTCACTATGGATGTAGCTAATATCATGCCGGGCGACGTGGTCAGCATTGAGCTGCATTATACTGAGATGATTACGCCAATNGATGGAAACTANCAGTTNGTTTTTCCTACNGTTGTCGGTCCGCGTTATGTAAGTCCGCTTATAGACGACTGCGGCGGCAGGGAAGAGTGGGTAGGAACTCCATATCTTTCCGAAGGCACGCCCCCGACGGATGAATATGATATTGATGTAACCGTTGCATCTGCNGTACCTATTACGTCTCTTGAGAGCAGTTCGCACAGCATTAATATTGACTGGACTGAAAATACAAGCGCNCACATTACACTTGCGGATCCGTCAGACTATGCAGGGAATCGAGATTTCATTCTTGATTATAGGCTTACCGGAGATGAAATCGGAACAGGTCTGATTGTGAATAAAGGCGAAAATGAAAACGTCTTTATGCTTATGATACAGCCGCCGGAACGTTACGAAATCGAGGAAATTCCGCCCAGAGAATATATTTTTGTTNTGGATGTATCCGGTTCTATGTCCGGATTCCCTTTGGATACTGCTAAGAAGCTGATTAACAACCTTGTTTCGGGATTGCGGGAAACAGACACTTTTAACCTGATTTTGTTTTCGGGAACATCATATAAAATGGCGAACCGCTCAGTTCCNGCAACTGAAGAAAATATTAAGAAGGCCGTAAAAATGATCAGTGAGCAGCAGGGCGCCGGGGGCACTGAGATTGCNGAAGCGCTTAAAGATGCTCTGAGTACGCCGGCTGATAATGATGTTGCACGTAATATAGTAATTATATCCGATGGATATGTATATGGCGAAGCTGAAGTGTTTGANATTGTCAATGATAATATGGATAAGGCTGAGTTCTTTTCCTTTGGAATCGGCAGAGCCGTAAACCGTAGACTGATTGAAGGAATTGCCACAATCGGCCAGGGAGAGCCATTCATCGTAACNGAGGAAGAAGAGGCTGATGAGATNGCAGAAAAATTCCGCACATACATACAGTCGCCTATCCTGACTGATATTAAGGTGTCATTTGAAGGTTTTGACGCCTATGATGTTGAACCGNCCATATTGCCTACTCTTTATGCAAATAAACCCATAGTCCTGCTTGGTAAATGGAATGGAGAGGCGACAGGAACCATTAACATCAGTGGAATGACAGGCGGGGGAGCATACTCACAGAGCATTTCCGTTGCGGATGCCATAGCAGGAGAAAATGATGCGCTCGGTTATCTGTGGGCACGCAAGCGTGTGGAGCGCCTGACTGATTANGGCGTGGGCGGCGATAACCCTGATGTACAGGAAGAAGTTACGCAGATTGGATTAAACTATAGTATGATAACTCCATATACTTCTTTTATTGCNGTATTAGACGTTGTAAGNAATCCCGATGGCGAAAGCACTGATGTCAANCAGCCGCAGAATCTTCCNCTTGAGGTNTCCAATCTGGCAGTNGGTTTCAGAATAGGCTCAGAGCCGGAAGAAGTGATTCTTTTTGCCGCATTGCTGATACTTGTNTTTATGCCGATTTTGTTCAGAAAAAAGACNGAACGGACTGCATAACCTAATTTCTGCCATAAGAAAGAGGCTGACGCATGAAATTATTTCAAAACATGACTACTATTAAAAAATATTTGCCNCTTTACCTTCTGACAATCATTATTGCTTTTGTAATGAGATATATCAGTAAGATTAGCGATAGCGATGCTCTTTGCTGGATACTGGCCCCCACCGAATGGTGGGTCAGTGTCCTTAGCGGCATTCGTTTTGAATACCTTCCGCATATGGGATATGNAAATTATTTTTATAGATTTTTAATTGCTCCTACATGCTCCGGCTGCAGGTTTATGTTAATAATCTTTCTGATGCTTATTTTTTCTTTTTTATATCGTATTAAGTCCGCGCGGTCAGGATATATGTGGTTNGGTTTCAGCATTATCTTTTCATATGTGTTCACAATCTTTGTNAACGGAATACGTATTACGGCTTCAATTTATGTTCCTATAGCACTTGAAAAGNTGGATTTAATAGGNNGTATACTTACGCAGGACAGACTGCACACCATTATTGGNACCGCAACTTATTTTTCNTTTATGTGTGCTGCATATCCTTTAGCAGATTTCTTCTGCCGGCGTGTATTCATACATTCTGAAATAAATTCTTACAATGAAACTTGTTTTTTACAGCAGGANAATGCGCCCAAGTTTTCTCTGAAACTTATTATTCCTGCNTTCTGGTATATTTTTACNGTATTAGTAATTCCCTTTATAGGCAGGGTATATAGAAATGATTGGGAAGGATTTGGGCAATATACGGCTCTTATCATTGGGGTATGTCTTGTAATTGCTGCTGTAAGGTGCTTGATTGGACAAATCATATATAGAAAGAATCACATATAGAAAAATTGCATAAATTATATGTAGAAAGGATCGTATAGAAAGAATCATTTTTCCATGCCGGAAAGGCGATTGACATCATTGCTTCTTTATGTTATATATTATTTTAGGCAATTGCCTAAATAAAATCACAAGGATGCCGGAAAAATAATCGCAGGTTGAGAAAGCAGCAGGGAAATTAATGTGAAAAGATATACGAGAAGAAAAACAGATTCTACTAAAAAAGCGCAGAATGAAGAAATCCTGGATTTAGATGTGGAAGATTCGGAATGGGACGAGGCCGAATCGGAAGCTGATGAATACCGGGATGATTATGGTTATGACGAGGATGATTGGGAATCAGATAATGATTATGATGAAGCTGACTGGGAATCAGATGATGACGACGATGAAGATGACATGGATTTTGATCTGGAAGGCATAGACAGGAGAAAAATTCTGTTTGGCATGGCGGCAGTCGGAGTAGCAGGCATAATCGCGATAATTATAGTATGTATAACTTTAGTGAGAAGCGCCGGAAGCCCACGGGAAAATATGCAAATGCAGGCTGAATTGATCGAAAATGAAGAATCCCAATTATCAGATGGAGCGGATAATATAGAAACGACTCTAGGAAATGGAGATGCAGAGAACACAGACGAAACCGGAGCCAATGAACAGGATGCGGCGTTGGACTTAACCGGGGTTTCTGATGTTCAGGAGGAAGTTTCCGTAGGTGCGCTGGATGACGAGCAGGATCCTCAGAACTTTGAAACTGTAGGCAATGAAGGAAGCGGTGCGGAAGTGACCGTAGCTGCTATTAACGAGAATGAGATTTCAGGTGTTACTATAGGGATAGATGTATCTAAATACCAGGGAACTATTGACTGGAGTAAGGTCAAGGAGTCAGGTGTGGAATTTGCCATGATCCGTGTGGGATACAGGGCTAAATCCACGGGCGAGATTTTTGAAGATCCTACTGCCAGATATAATATGCAGGAAGCACAGGCAGCAGGAATCAAGATTGGAGCATACTTCTTTTCTTCGGCTGTCACAAAAGAAGAAGCAAGGGCGGAAGCTGCATTTACCAAGGATATCATTGCAAAATACAGGATTACATACCCGGTGGCTTATAACTGCGAGGACTTTCAGTCAACGGACAGCAGACAGTATGGTCTGGATGCTTCTACAAGAACTGATCTTGCATGTGCATTTCTTGATGAAATATCGGCTGCAGGTTATACCCCTATGTTCTATGCCTCCAAAGGAGAACTTGAAGGCAATGCACAGTGGAATACGGATACTCTTTCTTCAAGATATAAAATATGGGTAGCACAGTATCCCAGCCAGCCTTACCCACAGACCACTGCATCTAGTTACGCAGGCACTCATGCCATGTGGCAGTATACCGGACAGGGAATCGTAGCAGGCATATCTAAAAAGACGGATGTTAATATTGCTTATTTTGGATATCTTCAGGAGGCTGAGGCAAAAGACGAAACGCCTCCTGAGACGGTTGAAGCCAATCCGGAAGTAGGAATTATTTTTACGGAAGTTAATGAGACCGTGACAGCCAAGCAGGAAACCAATCTGCGTTCCGAGCCAAGTACGTTGAATGACGCTTCGATTGTGACTAAGCTTATGCATGGAGATACCGCTACACGAACGGGCATCGGACATAACGGCTGGTCAAGAGTAATATACAACGGACAGACCTTGTATGCAGTCACCAGCTATCTGACTACCGATATGGCGGATACCGGGCAGCAGGCACCGCCGCAGGGACCTGTTTATACGCCTGTATATGAGCAGGTGACTGCCAAGATTGAGACGAACTTAAGAACAGAGCCAAGTACAGCAAGTGCGGACACTGTAGTGGGGGTTCTGCACAATGGAGAGTATCTGATTAGAACGGCTGTAGGCGATAACGGATGGTCGCAGTTAGATTTTAACGGGGTGACGGTTTATGCGGTTAGTAGTTATTTGGTGGTTCAATAGAAGGTTTTAGTAAATCTATTTATGTGGGATTAATTTATAATTCTTCATTGCTTTTTATGCGGAATCAGTTTAAACTGTTCATAATGAGATGTCTTGCATGATACGGAGGCAGGTTTTGTGGAACAGAATGCTAAGATTTTGGTGATTATTCCGGCATATAACGAATCCCAGAATATTGAGAATGTTATAGACCATTTAATGGCTCAGGAATCAAATTATGATTACCTGATTATTAATGACGGTTCTACCGATAATACTGTAAAGATATGTCAGGAACGGCATTTTCAGTATCTTAATCTGCCAATCAATTTAGGAATAGGCGGCGCGGTGCAGGCGGGGTATGTCTATGCGCAGAGAAACGGCTATGATGTTGCGGTACAGATGGACGGAGATGGGCAGCATGATATAGCTTATCTGAAGGACATGCTTCCGCCTATTTTGAATAATGAGGCTGATATTGTAATTGGCTCGCGATTTTTGGAAAAGGAAGGATTTCAGTCTTCCGTGACAAGACGGATTGGAATCAAAATCTTAAGCTTCTTAATACTGCTGACAACCGGTAAGAAGATTATGGATGTAACAAGCGGCTACCGCGCTGTCAATAAGAAATTCATTGATATCTATGTTAGGGACTATCCTACTGATTATCCTGAACCGGAAGCAATTGTAACTGCGATAATGAACAGAGGCAGGATTACTGAAGTTCCTGTTCAGATGCGCGCAAGGGAAAGTGGGAAAAGCTCGATTACATTTCGTAAATCTGTTTATTATATGATAAAGGTTACTTTGGCAATACTTGTATGCCGGTTAAGCTATGGAATCAGGAGAAGTAAAGTCTGAGCCCGATGGTTCAAGTGCTCAGACTTAGAAAGGGTATGGTTGTAGTATGATTCCTCCTATTTTAAGGATTACGTTGATTGCAGCAGTAATATGCTATTTCATTTTGATATTATACTTTCTGAAGAACAGGGCGCTAAATCTGAAATATACATTGTTATGGTTGCTGTCAGGTGCGGTTATGGGTCTATTTGTAATATTTCCGGAACTGCTGACCTATATTATCCACATCTTTGGGATTGAGGATAATATGAATGGTCTTTTTATCATGTGCATTGGTTTTATGCTTATGATTATGATGGCATTGACTTCTATTGCTTCAAGGCAGAATATGAAAATACGATCGTTAGTACAGGAAATTGGGATTTTAGATAAGAGAATCCGGGAATTGGAAGAGGTAAGCGCAGGAACTGATGAAAATTAATAAGAAGATTGTGCAAATTAATACGGTATGCAATACCAGTACAGGGCAAATCATGCATGATATTCAGTTGGCAGCACAGCGTGAAGGATATGATACGATTTCCTTTGTTGGACGAAGAAAAGTATATACCGATTTAAAATGTGAAAAATTTGGTAATTTCTTTTCTTTTTGGACGCATGTGGTTTTGACTGTTTTATTCGACTGTCAGGGGTATGGCTCTTTTTTTTCTACTAAAAAACTGATAAAAAGATTGAGAGAAGAAAAACCTGATATTATTCATTTGCATAACTTACATGGGTACTATCTTAACTTGCCGCTATTATTCCGATATTTGGATAATGAGTTCAAAGGAAAAATTTACTGGACTTTTCATGATTGTTGGCCTTTTACCGGTCATTGCCCCTACTTTGTAATGGCGGAATGTGATAAGTGGAAAAGAGGATGTTATAAATGCCCTCAAAAGTCCCAATATCCCATTAGTCTTTGTTTCGACGCATCTTCATTGAATTACCGACGGAAGAAGGCGATGTTCACAGCGCTTGAAAGCCTAGTTATTATAACACCTTCTGAATGGATGAAAGATCTGGTAAAAGCCTCATTTTTTAATACCATGCAGGTTAATGTAATAAATAACGGAATTGATATCGGCATATTTCATCCCTGTCAGGATATACGCCAACTTCGTGATGTATTGCATAAGTATAATATTCCATCAAATAAAAAAATACTACTTGGAGTTGCCAGTATATGGGAAAAACGCAAGGGGTTGGATTTATTTATTAGCTTGGCGGAGCAGATACCTGAGAAATATATTATTGTTTTAGTTGGACTCACCCCAAGACAGATTAAAAGAATGCCGAAAAGCATTATAGGATTAGTGCGCGTGGAGAGTAAAGAAGAACTGGCAATTTTATATTCTTCATCACAGATATTTATCAATCCTTCTATGGAAGAATCTTTTTCGCTGGTTACCGTAGAGGCAATGGCGTGTGGCACTCCGGTTATTGCACTGGATACCAGTGCAGTAAAAGAATTGGTGGACACGGAGAGCGGGATTGTACTGAGTGAAAATAAGCCGGAAGCATATATTGATGCGATTCAACGTATAGAAAATGCAGAAATGCGGAGAGAGAAGATTGCAGAAAGCGCATGTAAATATAGTAAAGAGCGGATGGTAGACAGAGTATTACAACTATATAGGGAATAAAATCAGCAGTAAAACACTCTTACTTTAGTTGTCTCGACTTGGCAATTCATTATTCTTTTTTAATGATTGATAGACAGCCTCTAAATATCCGAACTTATTTTGTTCAT
>JAAUZS010000055.1 GCA_014804495.1 Lachnospiraceae bacterium | reverse complement strand
TTATGATAAATCAGGTTCTGTGATTTATCCTGTTTCAAGTATACAGTACACAGGACCGCTTGGCATAGTATATCTTCACGACTATGCATTGAACAGTGCCCAATCCTATTATTATGCATATTCAGAGGGAGAGATACGCACGCCGTATCTTGATACGAAGGACGGCCTTTGCAGGAGCTCTGTCAGTGATTTGGTATGCTATGGCAGGGAATTAAGCTGTAGTGAGATTCTGCTGAAAATGACGCCGGTTTATATTGCGGACAGCTTTAATAAAGATGATTTGACAAAATTGTCGGAAGAAGGAATTTTTGCACTTTTTTGTGAAAACAGACGAATCTGTTATAATGATGCTGATTTGATTATGACCGGTCTGTATAGTGATGGAAATGAGCAATATGATGCTGTTTTTATAAAATAGAGGCTTTTGAACACAATAAATTTTAACTTTTTTAGTATTTGAGGTTGAAAAAAGGAAATTTATAGTATAAACTAAATAGGAATTATATTTGTGAAAATTTAGGAGGATTATTTTATGATATCGGCAGGCGATTTCAGGAATGGCATTACCATTGAATTAGAAGGCAGTGTTTATCAGATTATCGAGTTTCAGCATGTAAAGCCCGGAAAGGGTGCGGCGTTTGTCAGAACTAAGCTGAAAAACGTTATCAATGGGGGTGTTGTAGAGAGAACCTTCAGACCTACTGAGAAATGCCCACAGGCACGAATTGATAGAAAAGATATGCAGTATTTATATTCAGACGGCGATTTGTACAACTTTATGGATACAGAGACCTATGATCAGGTTGCTTTGAACGGAGATACCGTGGGCGACGCTTTGAAATTCGTTAAAGAGAATGAAATGGTTAAAGTATGCTCCTACAATGGCAATGTTTTTGCGATCGAACCGCCGTTATTCGTAGAACTTGAGATTACCGATACAGAGCCGGGCTTCAAGGGCGATACCGCTACAGGCGCTTCCAAGCCAGCGATTGTAGAGACCGGAGCTAAGGTTATGGTACCTTTATTTGTTAATCAGGGTGAAGTGATTAAGATTGATACCAGAACCGGAGAGTATCTCTCCAGAGTGTAATTCAAGTTATAATACCTGCTATTTTACTATAAGCCTATAAGACAATGGAATCGCGAAGAACCATTGTCTTTTTTTGCGGTAAAATTTTTCCTTTTTATATAGGAAATACGATGTCAAGCGACGATTTTTAAACAAAATATTGTCCGGAGAGAATGGAAAGAGAGGACAATATGATAGATAAAACAAATACTGTAAATATTACAATAGAAGAATTCGGAAATAAGATATGCAAAGCGCTTAAGGAATCAATGGGTGCCGGTTATGATGCGGCATATAAGGAAGTCACCAAGAACAACGGCGTATGCCTTCATGCCATTATGATTAACAAAAAAGGAAGCAATGTATCGCCCGCCATCTATATTGATGAACTTTATGGTGATTATGAGGAAGGCAGGTCGTTTGGCGATATTGTATATGATATCCTGTGCGTTTATCAGAAGAACGCCAGAGAAATCCGCATGGACATGGAGTTTTTCACACATTTCGAGCGCGTGAAGGACAGAGTGCTTTATAAACTTATACATAGGGAAAGCAATAGGAATCTTCTTACGGATGTTCCATACATTGAATGGAATGATCTTGCGCTTGTTTTTTACTATTCTTTTGAAGATGAACGCTTCGGAAAAGCTACGATTCTGATAAGGAACAGTCATCTTAATATGTGGAAGATAGGTAAGTCGGTTTTGTATGAAAATGCCAGGAAAAACATGCTCAGGCTAAGACCCGAAGAAATGCTTCCGATTAANCAGATAATAAGTGAGATTCTAACACAGAATTCNGTAGCATACACTGTATCTGAACAGGAACCGGAAGTATCCATGTATGTACTCAGCAACCGTGAAAGNCTTTACGGGGCGTCAGCGCTTTTATATGCGGAGTCACTGAAAGAATTGGCAGGGAANCTTAATAAGAACCTGATTATTCTGCCAAGCTCAGTCCATGAAGTGCTTCTGGTGCCGGACGATGGAATGACCGAAAAAGATTTTTTCAAAGAAATGGTAAAAGAAGTCAACGACAGNCAGGTGGAACCGGAAGAAAGACTNTCCTACAATGTNTACCATTATGACAGAGTTTTGGAAAAAATAACCATTTTATAGCATATTATATAAGTGGTATAATTGAAAAACTTATTTTTCAAACAGTCCGTTGTACAATATATGCAAATCAACGCAGGCACGCTCTCGCTGCATTGCCGCCAGTAGCGGTACATAAGGCTGCAAAACACGCAGCCTAAAGTACAAGTCCACTTTCAGTGGACNACAGCGGCAGAGCACCTGCTTATGCTTTGCATATATTGCACAACTACATTTTGAAAATATTGAGTTCTGCAAGTAGCTACTATATAAGTAAAATCTTACCTTTTCANTTTTACTGGACAATATGCAGTATATATGGTATTATGAGTAAGATGATGTAACAAATTTGTAACATATGCACCCGTAGTCTAACGGATAGAACGTAGGCCTCCGACGCCTTTGATGCAGGTTCGATTCCTGTCGGGTGCATTTGCATCATTTTTTTAGCAAAAGAAAGGTTGTAGATAATGAATACGTCAAACAGCGATAAAAAGGGGAACCTTATGGAGAAAATAGAAGAGCTAAAGAGCTGGTTTGTAAANAATTCCAAAATTGTCATGCCTGTACTTTTAGCATTCTGCGTAATAATCACCGTTGCTATTTCAGTCAGCGCCAATAAGAGGGAAGAAGAGCAAGGAGTAGATGTTGAAGTAAATTATATAGTGGAAGATGAGGAGAACAAAGGAGAATCCGAGGACGTTCAGGAAATACTGCTTAAAGAGAATGATAATCCGGAGATTAAGGAACTCATTGAGAANTATTATGCAGCNCAGGTTATAGGCGATATGGATACGATTTACACCCTNGTGGATGTTCTTGACGACCAAGAGGCGATTAAGATCGAGGAGACCAGTAAATATCTGGAGTCTTTTCCTACATTGGACATATATACTAAGCCCGGCCCAGTAGAGAACTCATATCTTGTGTATATATCTTTGAAGGAAAAATTTAATGATTATGATAATCCGATTCCGGGTATGGAAGTTTATTATGTATGCGTAGACGAAAGCGGCAGGTATTATATCTGTAACAGTGATAACGGCGATGCAGACGAGTTGGAATATATGAGAATTGCCAGTCTGCAGGATGATGTCATAGACTTAAGTAATAAGATTAATGTAGAATATAATAATATGGTNGCCGAAGACGAAGAACTGAAACAGTTTCTTGCCGACTTTAAGGCGGAAATCGAGAAAAAAGTAGGAGAGATGCTGCTGTTGGCAGAAGAAAGCAATGTTTCGGAAAATGAAGAAGAAAACGCTGAATCTGCCGGCGAAGATGGTCCTCAAACAGTCACTGTCGTAACAAAGGTGAAAGCAATAGATGTCGTGAATATACGTTCATCAGACAGCGAGACGGCTGATAAGCTNGGTAAAGCGGCAATTGGCGATGAATTCAANCTGATTGAGAAGATAGATAACGGNTGGAGCAAAGTCGAGTATGAAGGTAAGGACGCTTATATCAAGAGCATGTATCTGGAAGACGTTGAGTTCGCCGAAGTNNATACAGGGACTGAAACAGAGACTCCGGCTANTACTCAGNTTGGCTCTGATGCNGTAACGGGAACCGTTACGGCAACCGCCAATGTCAGAATCAGAAGCGAAGCCAGCGAGACGAGTGAGAAGCTTGGACTTGCCTATAGAGGCGATAAGCTGGATCTGATAGAGCAACAGGATGACGGATGGACCAAAATAAGATATAACGGTCATGTTGCCTATGTAAAATCAGATTATGTGGAGTAAACAGACTAAAGTAAACAAAATATGGCAATAGTAAAGAGTGTAGGAAAAAACCTATGCTCTTTTTATTTATAAGGAGGTAATAATGAAGCAGGATGATATTATGATTTTAAAAGAAATACAAAAGAGTACGCACATAGCAATGACGACCATAGACACTATTTTAGATAAAGTATCGGATGATGAGTTTACATTGAAGCTTTCTAAGCAGTCTATCGGATATGCCAGGATCCATAACGATGCGGTAGAACAGCTTGTAGAAGAACAAAGCAGCCCATATCGAAGCAATCAGGCTGCGGATATGGCGCTGCGCGGCAGCATTCATTTAGGGACCATGCTTAATACCAGTACAAGTCATCTGGCGGAAATGATGATACAGGGTTCTAATAGGGGGCTTACAAGTATGTATAAAACTGTTAAGCACAATACGCTGGCAAGGGAACGCTCAGTGGAATTGGCGAGAGAGCTAATGGACTTTGAAGAAAAAAGCATTGAACAGATGAAAGATTATCTTTAATTGTATGCATGTATACAATTATTTGTGCATTATTGTACAAATTGTATAAAAAACCACATAAAATTTTTATGTATTAACATATAAAATCAGGCTTGTGGATTTTTAAACGACATACTATAATGGAACGTGGACAATATAGTCAGTGTAGAAAGAAAAGACTGACCGGAAAATGTTTGTGCATATTACAGTTAAAGGAGGACATGAAAAATGTCATATGTTGATGAGGTTTATGACTTGGTAGTAGCGAAAAATCCTGCGCAGCCGGAGTTCCATCAGGCAGTAAAAGAAGTATTGGAGTCACTTCGCGTTGTGATTGAAGCAGATGAAGAAGCATATAGAAAAGATGCTTTGCTTGAAAGGCTGACGGTTCCTGAAAGAATCGTTCAGTTCCGCGTTCCGTGGGTAGATGATAAAGGACAGGTTCAGGTTAATAACGGCTTCCGCGTGCAGTTCAATAGCGCCATCGGCCCCTATAAGGGCGGTTTGAGATTCCATCCGTCAGTTAATCTGGGTATTATTAAGTTTTTGGGATTCGAGCAGATTTTCAAGAATTCCCTGACAGGACTTCCGATTGGCGGCGGTAAAGGTGGTTCTGATTTTGATCCTAAGGGTAAATCTGACAGAGAAGTAATGGCATTCTGCCAGAGTTTCATGACAGAGCTTTGCAAACATATCGGTGCCGATACAGATGTACCTGCAGGTGATATCGGTGTAGGCGGACGCGAAATCGGATTTATGTTTGGTCAGTATAAGAGAATCCGCAATCTGTATGAAGGTGTTCTTACAGGCAAGGGGCTTACATATGGCGGCTCTCTTGCAAGAACGGAAGCAACCGGTTACGGTCTTCTGTATCTGACAGCAGAAATGTTAAAATGCAACGGAAAAGATATCGCGGGTAAGACTGTTGTTGTATCCGGTGCAGGAAATGTTGCTATCTATGCAATTCAGAAAGCACAGCAGTTAGGCGCTAAGCCTGTTACCTGCTCTGATTCTACAGGTTGGATTTATGATTCTGAAGGAATCGATGTAGCATTGCTGAAAGAAGTAAAAGAAGTTAAGCGTGCACGCCTGACAGAGTATGCGGCAGCAAGACCGAGCGCTGAGTACCATGAGGGCAAAGGCGTATGGAGCGTGAAGTGCGATGTCGCTCTTCCTTGCGCAACACAGAACGAACTTAACTTAGACGATGCTAAAGCTCTTGTAGCAAACGGCTGCTTTGCAGTAGCAGAAGGAGCTAATATGCCTACCACCTTAGACGCTACGGAATACTTGCAGAAGAACGGCGTTCTGTTCTGCCCCGGCAAAGCTTCCAATGCAGGCGGTGTTGCTACCTCCGCACTTGAAATGAGCCAGAACTCCGAGAGACTTTCATGGACATTCGAAGAGGTTGACTCCAAACTGCAGGGAATTATGGTAAATATCTTCCACAACCTGGACGAAGCTTCCAAGAAATACGGCATGGAAGGCAACTATGTAGCCGGAGCTAATATTGCAGGCTTCCTGAAAGTGGCTGAGGCTATGAAGGCACAGGGAATAGTGTAGTAGTATAATCACGATGTCATTTAATGTCAATCCTATTTAACAAAAATGGTTGACTAAGATATGAGAATTGCGTATACTATAAGTGAACAAAGAAATTTGTTCGGCGCGAATAACGCTCAGAATATTATTCACTTGTATGTTTGGTCTCCGCGAATGACGGGACTTGAATTTAGAATATCATTCATTAGTATGTTTGGTCTCCGCGAATGACGGGACTTGAATTTAGAATATCATTCATTAGTATGTGTATAAGCTGCCTGCATGGCGGCTTATACTGTTTTAGGGGATACAAAGGATGCAGTTGGTTACAGTTGAAAAAGATTTTTTTGCACAATGTAAAAAGAATGGAACAGATAGAGAATTACTTTATGATAAACAAGGCAGACCATGTGTTTTGATTGTCGATTTAGTATATAAAGGGCAGAAGCATACCTTCGTGGTTCCTCTTCGTTCCAACATATCTATAAGTGTACCAAAAAGTCAGTATTTCCCATTACCGCCTAACGCTTTTACAAAGCCGGGGAAAAGGCACGGAGTGCATTACATTAAGCTGTTTCCGATGGATAGAAAGTACGTACATCCATACAAAATATCGCAAAACGCTTATCTGGTAATGGTAAAAAGTATTTTGGATAAGAATGAAAGCAAGATTATAAATGCCTGTCAGAACTATCTTAGTGAATACGAAAAAGGGCAGGGTAGTCCCATGACACCGGATATAGATGGAATTTTGTCTTGGTTATAATTAAGGGAATTTATAAATTATCGGTTCCTCAAAGAACGAGAGTTTATATAAGCAGGCGAAGATATGGGACGGATTAATATCAATGGATTCTTCCCCCCGGAATCGTTATGGTTTCGGGGGTTTTTTAATGTCTTGGCACCTAATCTCTTGTATATTTTCCGTAATTAGTATATACTGTTTTTTGCGGAAGATATTAATAGAAACCGAAGGGAAGAAAGACTAAGGATGTTGAAAATAAATACAAGGATCGGAAAAAGAATAATTGCATTAACGGTATGCTTTTTGCTCCTATTACCGAACTTTGCGGTAAATGCTGAGGAACAGGGAAATAACAGGACAGTTAAAGCGGGCGTTTTCTATTTTGACGGATACCATATGGAAGATGAGCACGGCAGCCTTACGGGGTATGGCGTGGAATTTTTGGAACTTGTTTCCCAATATTCACATCTGAACTTTATATTCAGCGGATATGACCAGGCATGGGGAGATATGCTCACTATGCTGGAAAACGGCGAGATTGATGTGGTGACATCCGCCAGAAAAACACCTGATCGGGAAGAAAAATTCGATTTTTCCCTACCAATCGGAAGAAACAGTACAGTTCTGTCCATTCGGGCAAATAACACCAGTCTGCTCTCAGGTAATTATGCTACCTATGAGGGTATTAGAGTAGGTGTTGTGCCCGGAAGCAGTCAAAATGACAGCCTGGCTGAATTTGCAGGGAAAAACGGATTCTCTTATCAGGCAGTGGAGTATGCGGATGCCGGTCAGATGGCGGAAGCGCTGCAAAGAGGAGAGATTGACGCTATCCTCTCAAGTAATCTTCGAAAGCCTGAAAATGAAAAAACGCTGGACGTGATTGAAACAGATTATTTTTATGCTATTGTGAGAAAAGGCGATAGAGAGCTGCTTGCCGAAATCAATTATGCCATTGACCAGATGAATATCAATGAAGGAGACTGGTCAAACAACCTGTTTTACAAATATTACGGAAACACTTATTCATCGGCTTTTGAATTTACTGACAGAGAACTTGCCTATATTCAGGATGTAGTTTCCGGAGAGAAAAAAATTACCGTTACTTCCATGAGTGATAGAAAGCCCTATTCCTATGTGGAGAACGGTGAATTAAAGGGAATTTTGCCGGAATACTTTGCAGAGCTCATGGAGCTTGCCGGTCTGCCTTATGAGATTGTGGTACCGGAGAACCGGTCGGACTATTACAACATGGCTGATAATAACAGCGTAGATGTAGTCATTGACTGGCGGCAGTTCCAGTCGAAAACAGAAGAACATCAAAGTAACGGATTTTATACAGATGCATATATGAGCACCGGTATGGCTCTGGTAACAAGAAAAGATTTTGACGGTGAAATTGATACTTTGGCTGTGGCGGACGCGCAGGGTGATATGCCGATTGAGAGAGACTTGATAGGAAATGCCAAAGTTCTGAGCTGCCCGACAAGAGAAAGCGCATTAGAAGCAGTTCTTGACGGAAATGCGGATGCTACGTATGTTTATACCTATACGGCACAGTCATTTGTAAATGAAGATCCTACGGCGTCTCTGCAATTCAGTATAGTCAATTCCATGAGCTTTGACTTTAAAATGTATGTCAGAAACAGTTGCGATCACGAGTTAATTACCATATTGAACAAATGCATTCACCAGATGCCGGATGATTCGATGAATCAGATCATCACAAAATATACCGCGAACACGCTTATGAATGTGTCGCTTAGTCAGTATATGAGGGCTCATCCGTGGTTAATGTTAATGGTGGTGCTGTTGTTTACCTTTGGCATTGGCGTTATTGTAATCCTTTTACTGCGCTCACGGTGGAACAAAAAAATCCTTCATACCACCGAACGCGCAAATCAGGAGCTGGAGGAACAGCTTGCTATTGTCAATGCCCTGAGCCGCGACTATATTAATGTCTATGGCGTCAATGCGCGTAATGCGTCTGCCAGAATTATAAAAACGACCGAATATAGCTCTGACGACNGATTGGAACAGGATTACCAAAAAGAATTTTCTTATNCNGAGATTATTCANCGGTATATTGATAACTATGTTTTTCATGAAGACAGGCAGGGNTTGNCGGAGGCTCTTGCGTTGGAGCNAATTGCTGANAAATTGAATTCCGGCACGGAATACTCAGGAACCTATCGGGTGCAGACAGGCGGGGTAATACATATTTATCAGTTCACCTGCGTAACAGACTTGACAGAGGATGAAAGCGGCGGGCGCAGAGGCGACTTTTTCCTTATCGGATTCAGGAATATTGATGAAATTGTCCGCAAGGAGCAGGAACAGAAAGCAATTCTGGAGGAGGCTCTTGCGGAAGCGCAGCATGCGAATATTGCCAAGACTACATTCCTTAACAATATGTCACATGATATCCGTACCCCGATGAATGCGATTATCGGATTTACAACTTTGGCGGTAAGTCATATTGAAAATAAGGAACAGATAAAAAGTTATCTCGGTAAAATTCTTACATCCAGCAAGCATTTGCTGAGTCTGATTAACGATATATTGGATATGAGCCGCATTGAGAGCGGAAAGGTCAAGATTGAAGAGGACGAGGTGAGTCTCCCTGAGATTTTGCATGACCTGAAAACCATTGTGCAGTCAGATGTAAGGTCTAAACAGCTTTCGCTCCATTTTGATACGCTGGATGTTACTAATGAGACGATTATCTGTGACAAGCTTCGCTTGAATCAGGTGTTGCTGAATATCCTCAGTAACGCTATGAAATACACCAAGTCCGGGGGAAGCGTCAGCGTCCGCATTATTCAGACAGATGATGCTCAGGCAGGATACGCTTCATATCAGTTCAGGATTAAGGATAACGGTATCGGTATGAGCAAAGAATTTTTAGAGCACGTGTTTGAGCCTTTTGAAAGGGAGCAAACCTCTACCGTCAGTGGTATTCAGGGAACAGGACTGGGACTTGCCATTACCAAAAATATCGTTGATATGATGAAAGGAACTATTACTGTGACCAGCGAGGAAGGGAAGGGCTCAGAATTCGTGGTTTCTTTCCGGTTCCGTGTCAAAAACGACAGCGACGATATGGAATATATGGAATACATGGAGCATTTAAAAGGTCTTCGTGCATTGGTCGTGGATGATGATGTCCATACCTGCACAAGCGTGAGCAAAATGTTCGCATCTATTGGTATGCGTGTTGACTGGACAACGCGGGGAGAGGAGGCTGCCATCCGGGCGGAATTTGCCAAGGAACAAAATGAGCCATTCAGCGCATTCCTGATTGACTGGCTGATTCCTGATCTTAACGGTATCGAGACGGCCAGACGCCTGCGCAGAATCGTTGGGGATGAGGCAATCATTATTATCAGCACGGCATATGATTGGGCTGATATTGAGGAGGATGCAAAAGCCGCCGGCGTTACGGCATTTTGCTCCAAACCACTGTTCCTGTCAGAACTTCGGGAGATTCTTACGGCGCCGTACAGGAAGACGGAGGAAATTGAGGAGCAGGATACGTCAACACCTTTTCTTTCCGGTAAAAAAATCCTGCTGGTAGAAGACAATGAGATAAACCAGGAAATTGCCAGAGCGATTCTGGAGGAAGCCGGTATGGTTATTGATACTGCGGATGACGGAACAGAGGCTGTCGAGAGGATTGAAACAGTGCAGGCAGGCACATACGACCTGATTCTGATGGATATTCAGATGCCTGTAATGGATGGCTATGAGGCTACCCGGAGAATCCGTGCGCTTGATGACCCCGCCAAGGCAAATATCCCGATTGTAGCAATGACTGCCAACGCCTTTGAGGAAGACAGGCAGCGTGCCTTTGATGCAGGAATGAACGACCATGTGGCTAAACCGATTGATGTTCCGAGCCTGATGGAAACATTGCAGAAGATTTTAACTGATTAATTATATTATACGTAACAGGAGGAAAGAGGATGGATAATAACACTCCGCTTTACACACAACCGAATCAGATGTATACAAACAATGATTTCCCCTCCGCTCCTCTTTTGGAGCTCAACGACCTCTGCAAGCGGTATCCGGGGATGGGCAGCTATATGTCTGTATTTCACATGAGTCTGATTGTACCGAGAGGGAGAATCATAGGTCTGCTTGGTCCGAACGGATGTGGTAAAACCACGTTAATAAAGATGATAAACGGTCTTTTGGCACCGACGAGTGGGAGTGTACTCATAAACGGTATGAATCCGTGTGCCGAAACTAAGAAGGTTATTTCTTATCTTCCTGAGCGTACTTATCTGGACAATAGCATGAAAGTATTTCAGATGGTCGAATATTTTGCGGATTTCTATGAAGATTTTTCAAAAGAAAAAGCTTATCAGATGCTGGGTGCGCTTGGTATCAATATGGAAGCGCGTTTAAAAACGCTTTCAAAAGGAACTAAAGAAAAGGTACAGTTGATACTTGTCATGAGCAGAAATGCGGAGCTTTATATACTTGATGAGCCGATTGCCGGTGTTGACCCTGCTGCGAGGGATTATATTCTGCGCACTATTGTCACCAACTACAATCCCGGTTCGACGATTATTTTGTCTACCCATTTGATATCAGATATAGAAAATATACTTAATGATGTGATTTTCATGAAAAACGGTTCTATTATGCTGTATACATCCGCTGAATCAATCAGAAGACAGACGGGTAAATCGTTAGACGCTTATTTCAGGGAGGTGTACGCATGTTAGGAAAGCTTTTCAAATACGAATGGAAGGGATTTCGTTTCCCTATACTGATCATGCTGGTTGTACTGGTTGGAACTACGGCTTTGGCTTGTGGCGTTATATTATCAATTAATCCGAGGTATGATGATGCATTTAGGGGATTCTCAATGTCTTCACTTATACTTTCGATATTAATGTACTATTTTGGCATTATAGGCTGCTCCTTGGGCATAATGATAGTCATGGCAGTTCGTTTTTACAAAACCTGTTATAGTGATAACGGATACCTGACGCACACGCTTCCNGTTTCCACACAAAAGATATTGAATGTCAAAATCATTTCATCATTTATCGCTGTTATGCTTATGACTTTAGCAACGGCAGTTACCGTGTTTATTATCATAAATGTGGGTCTGAACCACATTATATCCATTGCTATAGCAGAAGCAGGTTATACGAATATTTACGATATTGAAGAAGCCCGCAGGGAAATTTATGAAGAAATCTCATCAGTTTTTACCGGTTTTAAAGATGCATTCGGCATTAGTATGGGTCTGTACATTGTATATATGATTTTTTACTATATCATTGCAGTTATTTCAAATGTCATTACGGTTCTGGGATGTGTGTCGCTTGGACAGCTCTATGCAAAACACCGCATTATCGGAGCTATCNTAGCGTATTTTGNGGTACAATTCATTTTGCAGATATTTATACGNATTGCCATGATACCAATGTATGGCAGGATGATGAGTAANATTAAAGGTCATGAAGAGTTTACTATTTTCGGATTTTTGTCACCGACAATGAATCTGACGTTATTATTCATGGTGGTTGTGGCAGTAGTGATGTATTTCGTCAATCTGCACATGATGACGAAAAAGCTGAATTTGGAATGAGGTATAAACATATGCTGGAACTTAAAAATATATCTTTTGAAGTATCTGATGAAGATAGTTATGAAGATAAAAAAGACAGTCATAAGGAAATCGTCCGCGATATAAGCCTGACAGTGGATGAACATAAATTCGTGGTCATCACCGGACCTAACGGAAGCGGAAAATCTACTCTTGCCAAGCTTATTGCGGGAATTGAGAAACCGACCTCAGGCAGCATTTTTTTTGACGGAGTTGATATTACGGATAAAAGCATTACGGAACGTGCCGGTCTTGGGATAGGCTTCGCATTCCAGCAGCCCGTGCGGTTCAAGGGTATTGAGGTACTGGATCTGCTTCGTATTGCTTCCGGCAGAAAACTGTCTGCATCTGATGCCTGTGAATATCTTTCGGAAGTAGGACTATGCGCCAGAGATTATATTAACCGCGAAGTGAATGCAAGCCTTTCGGGAGGAGAACTGAAGCGTATTGAAATAGCGACCCTTTTGGCGCGCGAAAGCAAACTTTCCGTGTTTGATGAGCCGGAGGCAGGTATCGACCTCTGGAGTTTTCAGAATCTGATACACGTATTTGAGAGGATGCAGAAAAAGAACCACAATGGCTCTATTCTCGTTATTTCGCATCAGGAGAGGATATTGAATATTGCAGATGAGATTATAGTGATTGCAGACGGCAGGATTGCAGACAGAGGAGATAGAGAAGTGATTCTGCCGGGGCTTTTGGGAACGCCTTCCGCGATTAATCCATGCACGGGCAATGAAGTGAAAGGCTGAGGAAGGAGCAAGGGGATTAGAATGATTGACACAATACAAAAACGCCTCTTGGAGGAAGTGGCTGATTTGCATACGGTGCCGGAGGGAGCTTACAATATTCGTGCAAACGGACAGATGGCGGCGAGAAATACCACGGCTAATATTGATATTGTATCAAAACAGGATATAAGCGGCATTGATATCCGTATTAAACCGGGAACTAAGAACGAGAGCGTTCATATTCCGGTAGTCTTAAGTCAGAGCGGGATAAAGGAAACGGTGTATAATGATTTCTATATAGGTGAGAATGCGGATGTCGTAATCGTAGCAGGCTGCGGTATAGATAACTGCGGCGGGCAGGATTCGCAGCATGACGGTATCCACCGCTTTTATCTGGGCAAAAATTCCAAAGTAAAGTATGTTGAAAAGCATTACGGTTCCGGAGACGGCAAGGGAAAGCGGATATTGAATCCCGTAACGGAAGTCTACATGGAAGATGGCAGCCTCATGGAGATGGAAATGGTGCAGATTAAAGGAGTGGATTCGACCGAGCGTAAGACGGTGGCAGAAGTAGGAGCAGGCGCTAAGCTTATTGTACGTGAACGTCTGATGACACATGGAGAGCAGCAGGCTATAAGCGGCTATGAGGTGAAACTGATTGGTGAAGGAGCAGGCGCTGATGTTGTTTCGCGTTCTGTAGCGAAAGACACTTCATATCAGAAGTTTGATTCCCGTATCATAGGAAATGTGCCTTGCAGCGGACATACGGAATGCGATGCTATTATTATGGATAACGCCAGAATATTAGCGATTCCGCAGCTTGAGGCGAATGATGTGGATGCGGCGCTTATTCATGAGGCAGCAATCGGTAAGATTGCAGGAGAGCAGATTATCAAGCTGATGACGCTGGGATTGACGGAAGCAGAGGCAGAAGAGCAGATTATCAATGGCTTTTTAAAATAGTAAAAAAGGGATGGCTATTCACGGCCATCCCAACAATATGTACAGAGTTTGGATTTGTCTATGCCTACGGAGGCAATCATATCATCCAGACGATGATAACGCAGAGAAGTGAAATTAAGCTTCTCTCTTATTTTTTCCAGCATATCATGATATTCTGAAGAGTCAGGGTTAGCATATGCGGACAGATTCGGATACTTGTTGTCATTCTCTATCTCTTTTATTACCTGACGTGTAATCAGTTCCATTTCTGACGTAGAACGTGAAAAATTCAGATATTTGCACCCATACAACAGCGGCGGGCAGGCCGGACGGATATGTACCTCTTTAGCTCCGCTCTGATATAAAAATTCGGTAGTTTCACGAAGCTGAGTTCCGCGCACNATAGAATCGTCAATCAGCAGAAGGCTTCTGTCTTTGATAAGGTCATGCACNGGAATAAGCTTCATCTTTGCAATCAGATTCCGCTGACTCTGTATGGTAGGCATGAATGAACGCGGCCATGTAGGCGTATATTTGACGAAAGGCCGTGAAAAAGGAATTCCTGATTCATTNGCATATCCGATTGCGTGAGCCGTTCCGGAATCCGGCACNCCTGCGACGATATCAGGTTTTGCATCATCGCGTTTTGCAAGCATGGAACCGCAGTTGTAACGCATTTTTTCCACGCTTATGCCCTCATATGAAGATGATGGATAGCCATAGTAAATCCATAAGAATGTACAGATTTTCATATCATTTCCGGGAGCGACCAGTGTCTTAACNCCTTCCGGCGTGATAATTGCAATCTCGCCGGGGCCAAGCTCTTTACAGTCCGAGTAGCCCAGATTCAAATAAGCAAAGCTTTCAAANGAAACACAATATGCATCATCTTTTTTNCCGATTACTACAGGGGTACGCCCTAAGCGGTCCCTTGCGGNATAGATGCCCTTTGGAGTCATGAGAAGCATGGTCATGGAACCGTCAATCATTTCCTGNGCATGCTGNANGCCTTCTATAAGATTGTCTTTCTGATTAATTATGGCGGATACAAGTTCGGTGGCATTGATTTCACCGCCGCTCATTTCCATGAAATGTGCATGACCGCTTTGAAAAAGTTTCTTTTCGATTTCAGCTTTATTATTAATCCTGCCGACNGTCGTAATNGCNTATGTACCGTGATGCGAACGGATAATAAGGGGCTGCGGCTCATANTCGGATATGCAGCCTATTCCCATATGTCCGTGCATTTCATTTACGTCTTTATCGAATTTGGTTCTGAATGGTGCATTTTCAATGTTGTGAATAGCTCTGTTAAAGCCGTTTTTCTTATCATAAACNGCCATTCCTGCACGCCTTGTTCCCAGATGGGAATGATAATCGGTGCCGAAGAATAAATCAAATATGCAGTCTTCCTTTGAAGCAACGCCAAAAAAACCACCCATAGTATTTTTCTCCTGTTCTGCCTTAAATTTTTGTATAAACCGATAATATTAGTATATATAAATTGCAGGCACAGGGCAATAAAATTTTCAAAATTGATAAAAAAAAGCAGATAAAAAAAAACAACCCACTGGACAATATGAGTTGTTTTAATATATTTTCTTTATACAATAGCATAAATTTATATAACAGATTTGCAGCCGAATAATTATGCCATTTTATTAACCGCCTGTGCCAGTCGTGATACTTTTCTGGAAGCTGTATTCTTATGGAATACGCCCTTAGAAGCGGCTTTATCAATGGTAGCTGTAGCAGCAAGCAATGCTTCCTCTGCCGCCTTCTTGTCGTTAGCAGCAACAGCAGCGGTTACCTTCTTAATAGAAGTCTTAACACCGGATTTGATAGCCTTATTTCTATCAGCCTTGGTTCTGTTAACTAAAATTCTCTTTTTTGCAGACTTGATATTAGCCAAGATGCACACCTCCTATTACAATCATTTTTTAAGGAAAGTGTCTCATTAAATCCGGACACGGACGTTTTAATGGAAACACACAGCTATTATTTTAAAATACACCACAATTTCTGTCAATACATATTTTTAAATTTTCTGCGAAAACTATAGCCATAAACTTATATTGATTACTTATATATAGCGGCATGGCATATTTTGCGCTAATTGCATATGATAAACTAAGAACACTGAAAGAAGAAACGAGGACATGAGGTTATGAGTTGGTTTCAGGTCAGAACAGATTTGGCGTTAGAGGCTAAGGAAAGCATTGACGGAAAAGAAGACGAAATTCGTGGAATAAAAATAGAAGAGGATTATGATAAGGATAGTGATGTGCATATCACTAAAGTTATCATNGAGACAAAGAACGGCGCACGGGCAATGGGAAAACCGATGGGAACTTATGTGACATTGGAGGCTCCCGGCATGATTGAGCCTGAGGAAGATTATCATCAGGAAATTTCCGATATTATGGCAGGTGAGATCAGGAAGCTTTTATCTGAGCCTGATCAGGAAAAATCAATTCTGGTAGTCGGACTCGGCAATAGAGAGGTGACNGCGGACNCCCTGGGACCGAATGTAGTTGATAACCTCTTTATNAANAGGCATATCGTAATGGAATACGGAAAACTGGCGTATAATTGCTCCAAAATGCACATGGTCAGCAGTCTGGTNCCGGGGGTTATGGCTAAGACCGGAATGGAATCGGCGGAAATCATAAAAGGCGTTATTGAACAGACTCANCCCGACCANGTNATCGTTATTGATGCNCTTGCNGCAAGGTCAACCAAACGTNTGAACCGNACCATACAGATAACAAATACCGGTATTCATCCGGGTTCCGGCGTAGGAAATCACAGAAACGCCCTGACTAAAGAAAGCTTAGGCGTTCCGGTTCTGGCTATAGGNGTNCCTACCGTAGTAGATGCCGCGACGATTGTTGGCGACGCCGTAGGCGAGTATCCGAAAGCCCTGTCGGAGCTTAACAATATGTATGTGACAAGTAAAGANGTGGATTTGCAGATACAGCAGATTTCTCATATCTTATGTGACGCACTGAATAAAGCGCTTGACCTTTCAATAGCATAAGCAAATTTATGTAAACTTAATCTTGTTGACATTATTCTTAATCATTTCTGCATGTCTGAACTGTAATCTTGCATATAATGGAAATATGAAAAAAAGGTGCTTACAGCTAAGGCGGAATAATCAGATTCATATTGGGCGCGGTATTCTTCGCATTCTACTGTCCATTCTGTGCATTATGGCAGTTATGTCTTTTTTGTGGGAGATATACCGTGCTTTTAAAAACAGAGAGAAGGAGAGCGGAGGCAGGGCGCATCAATGGCTGGAGAAGTCAATTATGGAAGTCTGGCTGCCGGGAATTTCTTCACTTAGTATAGAGAGCAATAATAATTATGGATATAATTATTATTATAGCCTGATGGACCGTTTGGTAATGGATAACTTTCCGGTACTTCTTTACGGTATGGAGCAGCCGGCAGAATATGACCTGCTTGCAAGTAAAGAGAGCAGTTTTGAAGAACTGCTTTTATTGGAAGGTACTGATGAGGACAAAAAGGAAATAGAGGGAGAATCCTTGGAATATGGGGAAGATGCGATACATCTTGATAAAAGTCTGGAAGAAGCGTTTCTTGCCGAGAACGGAATGGTACATGAAAATCAGGAAATAGAAGAACGGGCGGAAGAATATGGTGAAACCGGGCAGCAGCTTCCGGATATCACGGTTTTTCATGAGGTTGAAGAACCGTTGTTCCGTTATAGGTGGGATACATTACAAAGCTATGAAGAATTGGTAAAAGCTTTTTATGCTATAGATTCGACGACAAAGGCAGGAGAAGACCTTTTAAGTGCAGATAAGCTGTTGAATAAGGATATGCGGATGCAGGGCGGAAACGAGAATCCACAGATTCTTATCTACCATACTCATTCACAGGAAGCATTCGCAGATTCCATTCCGAATGACAGTTCGACTTCAATCGTAGGAGCCGGCGAGAAATTGGCGCAGGTACTTCGTGAAAAGTATGGCTATAATGTCATACATCATACGGTAAGCTATGATGCTGAATCACGCGACTATGCGTACAGTAATGCGCTTCCGGGAATAGAGCAGATACTTGCAGAGAATCCGACAATAGAAGTGGTAATTGATTTACATAGAGATGCAGTGCCGGAAGACAAAAAGCTCGTCATAGACTTGCAGGGCAGACCCACAGCACAGTTTATGTTTTTTAATGGTCTGAGCCGTACCGCCAAAAATGGGGCGATTGAATATCTGGAAAATCCTTATCTTGACGATAATCTGGCATTTTCATTCCAGATGCAGACAGCAAGTAACGAATACTATCCGGGAATAGCCAGAAGAATATACCTGAAAGCCTATCGCTACAATATGCACCTGCGGCCGAAATCCCTGCTTATAGAACTTGGGGCGCAGACCAATACGGTGGAAGAGATTATGAATGCTATAGATCCGTTGGCACATGTTTTGAATCTGGTGTTTATCGGGGATGTGCCGGATGTGGATTGAGGAGAAGTTTTTTCAAGGCGGACGTTGGACAATATAGACAAATCACAGCAGGGCACGCTTTCGCTGCGTTGTCGCTCGCAGCGGTACTAAGCTCGAAAGGACCTCGCTAAGTACCGGCGGCTCCAAAGCACCCTGTTGTGATTTGTCTATATTGTCCAACTGCGTATTGAAAAAGAGAGGTAAAAATAAATAACCCCGGTGGGCGGATTGCACAAAATGTTCTCGAAGTGCCTTACTGTAGAATATGAGATTTTCTTAATATTCCGGTTAGATGTCCAGCAATTTCGGGACATGGATGTCCCGAAAAGCCCGCTCTGAGCCCGGACGGCGAATAGCGGGCGGTTGCGTCCGTATTCACAACTTAGTCGGAATATTTAGAAAATCCATATTCGCAAGTCAGGCGCAAGCGAACATTTTGTGCAATCCGCCCTCTCAGCCTATAAAGTCACAGCCTATAAACTTTACATTTTGATATATTGGACATACCAGCCGTAATTTGCTATAATAAGCACAGACTTGCAGTACGAGCTATAAGAAAGCTATGAAACAGTAAGAGCTAAAGCAAAAGTTACGTTAATATAAAAGAAAGGCATATAAAAACATGGCAGCTATAGACCAAAGCAGAATCAGGAATTTTTGTATTGTGGCGCATATAGACCACGGTAAATCTACTCTTGCCGATAGGATTATAGAAAAAACAGGCCTTCTGACCAGCAGGGAAATGCAGGCGCAGGTTCTTGACAATATGGAACTTGAGAGGGAGAGAGGCATTACCATCAAGGCACAGACAGTCCGAATTATATATAAGGCGAATGACGGACAAGAATATATTTTCAATTTGATTGATACCCCCGGACATGTGGATTTCAACTATGAGGTCAGCAGAAGTCTTGCAGCATGTGACGGTGCAATTCTGGTAGTAGATGCAGCGCAGGGAATAGAGGCGCAGACTCTGGCGAACGTATATCTGGCGCTCGATCATGATTTGGACGTATTTCCTGTTATTAATAAAATAGACCTTCCCAGTGCAGACCCGGAGCGCGTGAAGAACGAGATAGAGGATGTTATCGGAATAGAAGCGCAGGATGCCCCGCTTATCTCCGCAAAGAACGGAATAGGTATTGAGGAAGTGTTAGAGGCTATAGTGGCTAAGATTCCTGCGCCTAAAGGCAATCCGGACAACCCCCTGCAGGCGCTCATATTTGACTCTATATATGATTCATATAAGGGCGTTATTGTATTCTTCCGTATCATGGATGGCAGGGTGCGCAAGGGAACAAATATCAAAATGATGGCGACCGGTGCAACGGCCGAGGTTGTGGAAGTCGGATATTTCGGTGCCGGACAGTTCATACCCTGCGATGAACTTACGGCGGGTATGGTAGGTTATCTGACGGCCTCTATTAAGAATGTAAAAGACACGGCGGTAGGAGATACAATAACAGATGTTACCAATCCGTGTAAAGAGCCGCTTCCGGGCTATAAGAAAGTTAATTCCATGGTATACTGCGGAATGTATCCGGCCGATGGAGCCAAATATCCGGACTTACGCGATGCATTAGAGAAGCTGAAACTTAATGACGCTTCATTAAATTATGAACCTGAGACTTCCATTGCGCTTGGTTTTGGTTTCCGCTGCGGTTTTCTGGGGCTTCTGCATCTGGAAATTATACAGGAACGTCTGGAGAGAGAGTATAATCTGGATTTGGTAACTACAGCGCCAAGTGTTATTTATCGTGTGCATAAGACGAATGGTGAAATGATTGAACTGACGAACCCTTCCAATCTGCCCGACCCTTCGGAAATTGATTATATGGAAGAACCTGTCGTCAGCGCGGAAATTATGGTGACGTCGGAATTTATCGGACCGATTATGCAGCTGTGTCAGGAGAGAAGAGGGCGCTATATCAGTACAGAATACATTGAAAGCGCCAGAGCCTTACTCAAATATGATCTGCCGTTAAATGAGATAATTTATGACTTCTTTGATGCTCTGAAATCACGTTCCAGAGGATATGCTTCCTTTGACTATGAGCTGAAAGGATACGAGGAGTCAAAACTTGTCAAACTGGATATTCTTATTAATCATGAGGAAGTAGATGCACTTTCATTTATCGTTCACGCTGACAGCGCTTATGAGCGCGGCAGAAAAATGTGCGAGAAGCTGAAAGACGAGATACCCAGACATTTATTTGAGATTCCGATTCAGGCTGCCGTAGGCGGAAGAATTATTGCAAGAGAGACGGTTAAAGCGATGCGTAAAGACGTTCTGGCTAAATGTTACGGCGGTGACATCACCCGTAAAAAGAAATTGCTTGAGAAGCAAAAGGAAGGTAAAAAGCGGATGCGCCAGATAGGCAGCGTGGAGATTCCACAGAAAGCATTCATGAGCGTGCTTAAGTTGGATGATGACTGAAAAAGCATATTTATGCCGGAATTCATGAAACTATACATGGTTAAAACAGGATTTAACTTACTGAAAAAGCGGCGGAATAACACGCTAAATTCATATAAAGTAAAGGATGTTCATATGAAAAGACTGAGTATTTATATTCATATTCCTTTCTGCATAAAAAAATGCAAATATTGCGATTTTTTGTCCTATTGCGCAACGCAAGGAGAGCAGGAATCCTATGTCGCTCTGCTTCTTACGGAAATAGAAAAACAAGCGTTTTTTTATCAAGACTTTCAGGTTATCTCTGTATTTATCGGCGGAGGAACCCCTTCCGTGCTAGAAGGAAAAGCAATAGAAGTGATTCTGCGTAAACTTAAGGAAAGATTTAATTTCATAAAAAGCCCTGAAATTACAATAGAAGTCAATCCCGGTACTGTGACAGAGGATAAATTGGAATTATACTTAAGAACGGGAATAAACAGATTAAGCATCGGGCTTCAGACCGCGGATGACAATGAGCTTATGACTCTTGGAAGAATCCATGATTATAATACTTTTCTCTGCACGTACGAGCTTGCAAGGAAGCTTGGCTTTCGGAATATCAATGTAGATCTGATATCAGCAATTCCGGGGCAGACTTATCTTTCGCACCGCGAAACTCTTAAGAAAGTGCTTTCACTTGAGCCGGAGCATATTTCGGCATACAGTCTGATTCTGGAGGAAGGCACATGGTTCTATGAACATAGCGCTGAACTGACATTTCATACAGAGGAAGAAGAAATACGGCTTTATAAGCTTACAGAAGAGATGCTTTCAGAATGCAATTACAACCGTTATGAAATTTCTAATTATGCTCAAAAGGGTTTTGAATGCATTCATAATAAGACTTACTGGCTAAGAGGAAACTATGTAGGCTTTGGTCTGGGCGCCGCATCATTGGTGGATGAGGTGCGTTGGAATAATAAACGCACGGTAAAAGAGTATGAAAAAGCTTTACGTAAAAAGTCTGAACATAATGAACAGCCTATAAGTCCTGACAGCTTATCTAAAGCCCGTACGCAATTTGGCGAGAATGTTCAATATCTGACAATAGAGGAACAGATGGAAGAATTCATGTTTCTTGGTCTTCGTTTGATGGAAAGGAAAGAAAAGAAGGCATTTAAAATAAAATTTGGTCTTGATATAGAAGATATATATGGAGAAACGTTGGGAAGATTACAGAATGAAGCATTAATTATTTCAGATGAGCAAGTCCGTCTGACGCCGCTGGGAATTGATGTCAGTAACTATGTTATGTCGAAGTTTCTTTTAAGCTGAGTTGTTGTCAAGTTTGTCCTTGAACACTCTGCTGAATCTACTCGCAGAATTGTATTGAATTTTGTACAATATGCCTGTATAATATATTATGTAACAATTTATTTTTATTTTCATGGAAAGGCACTTGAACTGTCCCGAAGTCATAGAATAGAGTAAATGAACTTTGGGGGCTTCTTTTGAAAACATTTAAGCAACCGCTGACGGCGAAAGAAGAAGCCGCATACCTTCGCCAACTGAAAGAAGGAGAAGGCAGGCAGAGACAGCTTGCCAAAGAAATACTGATTGAACATAACCTTCGTCTGGTGGCACACATTGCCAAAAAGTACCAGAATGTTGATGAGGACATGGAAGACCTGATTTCAACAGGAACTATAGGGCTCATTAAAGCGATAGATTCTTTCGATGCAGGCAAAGGAAAACTCAGCACATATGCCTCAAGATGCATAGACAATGAACTGTTAATGCTGCTTCGGGCGAAGAAGAAAACTTCCAGAGAAGTTTCCCTTTATGAACCGATTGGAACGGACAGAGAAGGAAATGAAATCAACCTGTTAGACATAATAGAACAGGAACAGCCTGATATTATAGAGCAGATGGAAGTTGAAGAACATCTGAAATGTTTATCCGGACTGCTGGATAAAAAATTGAATAGGCGTGAAAAAGAAATTCTTACCATGCGCTACGGGCTTAAAGACGATCACGAAATTACGCAGCGTGAAATAGGAAAGAGTCTGGGAATTTCCAGAAGTTATGTTTCCAGAATCGAGAAAAAAGCTTTGGAAAAATTGCGGGAAGGATTCAGTTAATAGATAAACAGGAGGATAAGAGCAGATGATATTTGTAAAAAAGGATGATTTAAAGACAGGTATGCGGCTTGCCCGTCCTATTTACAATAAAAATGGCGTTCTGCTATATGAAAGGAATTCAAAACTTACCACTCAGAGCATTAACAGTATTAAGAACTTCGGCTTGATTGGTGTTTTTGTATTGGAACCGGCAGAACCTGTACCGCCGATGACAAGAGACGACATTGAGTTTGAGCGTTTTCAGACCATGTGCGTGTTTTCCATTCGTGAAGAACTGGATAATATCTTATTAAAATCAAAGACGGCCAAGATGCAGGTGCTAACATCGAATGTTATCAGATATTATGGACACCTGGATAGAAAAATCACCTTCATGCAGAATCTGCGCAGTAAAGATGATTATATTTATAAACATTCCCTGAATGTTTCAATTTTATGCGCACTCATAACGCACACTATGAAGCTGACGGTGTCAGAGCAGCTTGATACGGTTACTTCTGCAATTGTTCACGATATAGGAAAGCTTTCGGCGCCGAAGGAGATTTTGCTGCAGGATGTGTGGACCGATGCTGAGAAAGAGCGGATTAAAGCAGCGGAAGTTGCAGGTTTTGGTCTGATTGAGCATGTGTTTGCGGCATCGCCGAATATCAAACGAATCTGCGTACAGGCGCAGAATAATCTGGAAAATCTTGAGAAGGGTAAAGATAACGACCTCTCTAAGATGGTTATGGGTGCAAAGGTGCTGTCTGTAGCAGAAACATTTGATACGATGACGGCGGTGCAGATTGACGCTGAGGAAGCGGCTTCCGAAGTCGAAGCTCTCAGGTTCCTGCAGGAGAACCCTAAATATTTTGATGAAAAGGTAGTAAGCGCGTTGTGCAAATCAATTAATATCCTTTTTGCCGGTGTCAGTGTGGAGCTTAATAACGGAGACAAAGCTCTCGTACTTGTGGAGAATCCGGTAAATATTCTTCAGCCTCTGGTACTGACTTTTGGCGATAACAGACTTATTGATTTGAGCCATCGCGCATACGACGGACACTTGGAAATTAAAGATGTCATGAAGACTATGGATAACCGCTATGTCATGAACATGGATCTTTTGAAGCGTCAGGGAATTAAGGTAGAAGAACCTGTTTATGCGCAGGAGACGCAGCTTGAAAAAGAATTTAGTGCTGAGTAACATAAATATACAGAAAGAAGGATTTAACAGATGCCAACGATAAATGAGATTATGAGAGTTGCCCATGATGCGGGCGCGTCTGATGTACATATTACGGTAGGTGTGCCGCCGAAGATGCGTGTAAACGGTAATCTGCTTGCAATGAATTTTCCTAAAATGCTGCCGGCTGATACATTAGAGATAGTATTAGAGGTCATGTCGGAAGTACAGCGTGAAAGATTCGAAGAGCGCGGAGAGTATGATATGTCCTTTTCCATTCCCGAACTTGGACGTTATCGTGTAAATGCCTATAAGCAGAGAGGAACATGTGCCATGGCGCTGCGTCTTGTCAGCACTCAGGTGCCGTCACCCGAAGTGCTTGGCGTTCCTGATTCCGTTATTAATCTGTATGAAAGAAAAAGAGGTCTGATTCTGGTTACGGGACCTACCGGAAGCGGTAAATCTACAACCCTTGCCGCGATTATCGATAAGATAAATAATAACAGAGATGCACATGTTATTACGCTTGAGGATCCGATTGAGTATCTGCATCAGCATAAAATGTCTATGGTAAACCAGCGTGAAATCGGACTGGATTCACAGAGCTATGCCAATGCGCTGCGAGCTGCCCTGCGTGAAGACCCGGATGTTATTCTGGTCGGAGAGATGCGTGATTTTGAGACAATCAGTGTTGCCATAACTGCGGCGGAAACAGGACATCTTGTTTTATCCACACTGCATACGATTGGTGCGGCAAGTACGGTTGACCGTGTCATTGACGTTTTCCCGCCCCATCAGCAGCAGCAGATCCGTGTACAGTTTGCAAACGTTCTGGAAGCGGTTATTTCCCAGCAGCTCATTCCTACGTTGGATGGAAGAGGACGTGTAGCGGCGTTTGAAGTTATGCATGCCAACCACGCGGTCAGAAATCTGATTCGTGAAGGCAAATCACATCAGCTTGTATCGGTTATGCAGACAAACCGCAAGATGGGAATGATTACTATGGATGAAAGCATTATACAGCTGTACTTTGAAGGAAAGATTGACAGGGAGATGGCTGTTCAGTTCGCGGTTGACCCGGACGGAATGCAGAATAAAATATTTTAACAGGGTATTTGCGAAACAGTTATTGCAGTTCGCGAACTTAGGAAGAAAGTTATCTCGGCTCACGAACTTAGGAAAAATAATCAAAGCCGGCGCTCACCGCAAGCGAAATCGCGCCGGCTTTGATTATTTTTCCTAAGTTCTGGGTATTGGATGAGCATTTTGGAACTATTTTCTATTTATTCGATAATAAATTACTGTCTATTCTATAAGGTAAAAGTCAAGAAATATTTCTAAAAATATGATAATTAGTGATTTTATACAAATAAATCATAAATAAGAGGTTAGATCTCTCCGGATAAATTTAACATTTATATACAAATTGCACAAAACAACTGAATAATGAACATGATAAAAGCCCCTATCTCTGGATAGAGGTTTTTATTTTTCCAAACGTTTGGAAAATATCAGGATATTTTTAGAGATGCTTTATATTCATTAGATGAAAGACCACTGAACAGTTCCCGAGGGTAATTATTAATCCAGTCCTGAATGAATTGTATATACTCATCATCATATTTGCTTATATCTTCACCTTTTGGAATCCAATGCCTTATAAGTTTATTAGCGTTCTCATTAGAGCCACGCTCAAATGAAGAATAAGGATGACAGAAATAAACTTGCGTACGCTGCTTATCAGGATATATGCAGCTTGTTTCTATGCCGGAAGAGTCCCCGAACTCAGAGCCGTTGTCACAGGTAATTGTTTTAAAACGATTACTGAAAACTTCATAGCCTAATGTTTTTTCAAGGTTATTAATTGTTTTTATAGTACTTTCTAAAGTTCTATCCGGCATAAGTAAGAGATACTCATCACGTGTGCAGCGTTCAGTAAGGACCAGAAGACAGCTTTTACTTTTGTTTTTGCCGCTATAAACCGTGTCCATTTCCCAATGTCCATACTCATCACGATTATATATATCCTTTGGGCGGTCTTCTATAGTCTTTGATTTAAGTTTTTTAAGTGATGGACGTTCAACCTTATCATATTCATTTTTTTGTTTACTCTTAGAATAAAGGTTTTTATTAGATATGTTTAAAAAGATGCCCTTATCTATATAACTGTAAAGTGTAGTTTTACATACGTCTGTTTTACATGGTTTATTCTTTCTGATATCCTGAACAGCTGCATATGGAGAATAATGCAGTTCACCGATAAGATATTCAACACGCTTTACAAAAGCGTAATCATTGCCGACCTTTAAATCACGCCCCTTATTAGCTTTTCTTTCGTTGGTTATTCTTTGCGCTGCATCCGCACAATATTCTTTTCTATATGTAAGATCAGAATTGAGAAGTTCAACAGTCCCCTTTTCAATTTCCTTATAGATTGTAGTAAAATGCTTTCCAAGCCGAACAGCTATATCACATGGCTTGATTCCGTCTTTTAGCATAGTTTCAATTTTATAGCGTTCAATTTCTGTTATGTGTTTCCCCATATCTTACACCTATATCTTTTTCATATTTTCCAAACGTTTGGAATTTCCCCTATAATTATTATACCAAACATGTGTTTGCGTTTCAATAAATGCAGAAAAAGTAGCATAAAAACAGGAATTTTTGACAATAAAAAAGAAGGTTGTCAGCCTTCTTTTCAATAGGTTAATTCATAATAATTTATACTTTGATGTGCCGGAGCTACCTTGATGTTTTTAGCCCATGTTATCCTGTCTGAATACGTATTTAAAAAATCTTCTTCATCAATTACGTGATATGTTGCTTTAGCGCGTTCAATGTTTCGGGAACACATATAGCGCCTTTTGTTTTTTAGTTTTATATCGGTATCCTTAGTTATATATTTTGTTATATAACTAGATGCCTTTTGAGAATCCTTGACTTGCGTTGCAGTAGTAAAACCATACTTCCAGTCTTTTATGTTATATACCGGATTATCGTTATTGTCAAAATGCCCTGAAAAGCAGAAGCGGAGATTTTCAACGCCGCTAAGTAGTCCATGAAAATGATAATGCTGCTTATCCTTATGCAGTTCAGGAACTATGATATATTTCATGTTCCGGCATTTACGAGTCTGTAAATTGTTTAAGAATGTATGAAGCTTGCAGGTTATCATGTCATAATCGCTTGAATCAGTGTTATTTCTGTCAAATGTAAGAGTGATAAACCATTGCCATTCATTAGAGCGTGCTATATTATATATACTGTTTTTGGTACGTGAGAGTGAGACGCTTTTACTATGTTCTATGGATTCTTCCGAGCGTTCTTCATTCTCTCTTAATATATTTGTTTCATTGTCAGTAGTTTCATTTTTTTGTGTTTTGTTTGTGGTTTTCTTTGAATCTGATATATCTTTTTCTTTACGCGATATAGTCTTTTTATAAATAGTGACATGCTGACCTGCAGGGTATTCATACAACCTGCAGTTATATTGCATATTTTTTCCCCTTATTTCTATTTTTTAGATACTCAAATTTTATTTTTTTTTTCAAAAATGAATCAGAAGTGTTGCTATTGTCAAGTAGAGGGGGAGCGGATGCCATGACCCAACCTTCACTTCATGCACTTGTGCCGCTCGCGTCTTATGCGCGGTTATCCTTCCGCTGCGCTTCAGGATTCCCACACATAAGACTACCGCTATACTGTTTCTTCGTTGTCCATTGCACCCCATACTTGAATGTACCATCAGGGCGGGGCGGGCGGGGTATCTCTCTTTTCATGGGTCCGGTAATGATTCCAAAGTATCCCTGTCGAAAGTCTCGTAGCTGTCATAAAATTCATAGAACATAGTCTGACCAGTAAAAAATGTGCTTTTTATTTTGGCATCTTTTGACTTTACTCCGTACATTCTCTGGACACAGCAGAAAAGCTTGCCGCCTGCCATTATGCCGAGAAGCTTGCCAAAAAACTTGTAATTGTTTACACATCTATGCTCAAATTCATACTGTAAGATATTACGAATCTGCTTATCGATTACCTTGTCATCTTGGGAAATCAAATAGACATCATAGCCATATTTACCATGTTGTCTGAAAAATGAACACCATTCAAGGCGGTCTTGACGATTCCAACTTCTGGAGTTAAATAATTCCTGACACTCATCAAGTACAACAATAGCCTGATGTTCTATTATCTGTCCCCTGTTATTGCGTTTAAGGAATTGTTTAGCAAAGCCGTAAAGACCTTCTATGTATGAATATCTGCCCTTTGGGGGCGGCTTATATTTTCCATTGGCATCAATAGTATTAATATAAGAGTTATTAAGCCAGTGGATATTTTTCATGCATATGAATTTGCCGAGCTTATCCGGATGCTTTTCTTTGAATTTATCAAAAATATGTTCGTTAATTTCAAAGTTTGCTATAACATGTTTTCCTTTTTTCATTTCCTTATAGATAATCATAGCCATATGCAAAGATTTACCGTTACGCGGTCTTCCAGTGAAAAAATTAATCATATCTTTTTCCCTCTTTTATTTCAGATTTTCCAAACGTCTGGAATTTTATTATACAAAGAATGTAGCTATTGATGCAGCCTTGGCGATACCTTCAATAATAAGTTTTGTTATCTGCTTTATAATCAGATATATATAAAATATGCCTATGCAGATAAGCCAAACGCCGAATATCATACCGCAAACGTCGATAGGCAGAAACCAGTTTAAATAATCAAAAAAATCAGCGTTTACATTGTCTAAGTATGATGAAATGGGACTATCCGGCAGCATACCAATTATTTTTAATATCACGATTTTTAAAATATTTACCATGTCAACAAGTCCTTTCCGGCTGATATAGCCTTAAATGTAAGATGCACAAGATTCATGCAGAAAATAACGCTGAACATTATCCGTCCGATTGAGTGCAGAACTTCAAAGCCGGATAAGTCTATTATCAGCATACCGCCTATTTTCATGTTATGCGAAAACTCAACAGGCATATAAAAAATGGGCGCTCCGGTGTCTGAATGCCATGCACCCCATCTTGACGCACCGCCGCCGCCATGTTCCTGACCACCGGATGATATATGACCGCCGTTATCTGTTCCGCGAAGGCTGTCAACGCTGAACTCCATGGAAGGAAAATAACCGCCGCCCTGCGAACTGTCTGTATTTTCAGAAGCATACAAAGCGATACCGTTATCATCATACAATGACATTGTATATACGAATTTATCAGGTTCATCATATAGAAGCGCAGCTACAGATTCAGGCGGACTTTCACCGCTTGTTATATTACCGCCGCTTATCTTGTCAAATGCTTTTCCCAGATCCCACGGCAGAGATAAAGGAAACTTAGTTTTTGCCAATTCCCCAATATCTGAAAACTCGTCCTGCATCTCTTTTAAAGCATTATCAGTTTTTCTTTCAATTTCTTCCGCGGTCATGTCGTCAAGCTGGCCTGATATAATACCAAGTGACATAATTATAGTGTCGAGACGCTCTTCAATGCCGGAAAAGTCAAGGGTGGAAGTTACTTTATCATCAAGAGAGGAAAGTATGCTTGCCACATTTCTATCAAGGTTTTCAAGTACTGCGAGTATCTTTGATAAAAGGTTGTTAGTCTCGCCGGAAGACTCGTTTAAATCACCGAGAGAACCGCTGATATTATGCAATTCCTTTAATATTGAATCGGTGAGTTTCTCAACATCAGCCTCAGAAAGATTCTGACCCTGCGAAATGATTGTATCCTGCAGGCGTTTAAAATAGTCGTCTAAATCGCCGTTTAAATATTTTTCAAAGTCATCAATAGTAATAGTTATGTTAGTCGGGTCTTTTTCGTAAAAGCCGGGACCGAAGTAAACCGTTCTTTTTCCGGCATCAAACATCTTCATGGCATTTATAGACTTAAATACACGGATACGGCAACCGTCTTTACTGATAAGCATGCCGTAATATTGATATCTACTATTTAACGTAGATGAACATATATATAATTTACCATCATTATATTTAGGATAATTAGGATAAAAGTAATTATAGCCACCCCTATCAAATTCAGAACCGCTTGAGACATTACTATATATTGTATGATTCCATTCATATTTTTTATCAATATCATATTTTTCCCAATTATTGTCATAAATTCCTATAAACATAGAATCAGTAGCAGTATAGGGATCATATCCGGTGTTCCAACATACTAGATTATATTCAGAACTTATATATTCAGAAAAATCTGCTGCTAAGAAAGAATCATGACCATGACCCCAAGAAGGTAAAACGCCTTCAAGCTGACAGGCTATAATACCATGATTATTAATTAAGTTCTGTAAAGTTACGTACGCTTGTTTTTCATAAAAATCAGGAGGGTTTAAGGCATCTATAGAGGCCGTAGGTATTAGCCAATAGCCGTTTGTTTCTTCGCTGTATTCTCGGAGAGCTTGTTTGATTGAAGAAACCATATCATCAGGAACGGTAATACAACCATAATCATCAATTTCAATATTTTCTTCTTTCCACCATGCTTCTTTCCAATTTGTATTATCATAAACTTTATAATTTTCTAAAATACTAGCAAAATCATGATCAACAATAGCCCCAACATTACAAGCTAAATATTGAATAGAAAACGCAAATTGATTAATAAATGCTTTTTTCTTTTCAGTCTTTTCTTCTTCGGTAAGTTTATCACGCCCTTCATGTGATGAACTACTATGACCACCGCCACCATGTCCGGTATAATCACTAGCATATGTAACAAATGAAAAATGAAAGACAGAAACAAATAATAGAACTATTGATAAGATAATATATAATATTTTAAATTTTATTTTCATAATTACCCCCAAAAAAAAGAGAAGTGTTATACTTCTCTAAAACATTGAGGAAATTATAATTGGACTAATCATAGCTATAATTAATATTACCAAAAGGAAAATAAGAATAGCGCAAAATATAATAACAAGTATTTTTATAATCCATCTTAACGTTTTTGCGTCCTCTGGAGAATACTTATTACACAGTGCAAGTGCTATAAATAACACGGCAATGACTAAAAGCAAACCCAAGTAATCACCCCCTTTTAGGGAAGTATAGCAAGTTTTCATTATTCAGTTAAGCACCTGCGAAAAAAATGCAGGTTTTTTGATGAAATTTGCAGAAGCTATTTCTTAAAATATAAAAAATAAATTCCACAAAAAGAACATGTAATAAAAAATGTTCCAACAAGAAACCATATAATATCCGTTATTAATGTATTCTTATCGTACATTTTAAACATAAACGTAATAATTTTTGTATCAATAAAATCAGCTATAAAATAAACAATAATACCCAAAGAAAAATAAATTAAAATATTTTCCAAATTCATATCAATTCACCTAACTATTTTTGATACAAAGATCACTATCTTTAAAAGCGCAGTCTTCACAACCTTTATAATAACAACAATCTTCGCATTCTCTAATTACATCATAGCCACGCTCTGCATATTCATCTTGTAAAGCTTTAGGACAAAAACCGCTAACGCAAGTAACACCACAATAATCAGGACATATAAATTCTTTATTTTCCATTACATAACCCCCAAATCAATCATAACTTCCATAATAAGTAATATACCGCTTATAACAGCAGCAATCATAAATTCAATACCAATTGTCAAAATCAAATTCCTATGTTTATACAATTTTTCTTTTATACTATTGCGTATATGTATCCTTGCAGCTTTATTTGCTAATTTTCTAACTTTCTTTTTATAATCCATATCTTTACCCCCTAAAATGGTATAAAAGCATTCTCCGGCACAGGCTGCCAGTCATATTCTTTTGCTTGTTTCCTTATATCTTCATTATTTAATGCATTTACCCTTTTCTTAATTATTTCCTGGGCCTTTTTATCTCCATATTTCTTAGTAAATTTCAGATAGTCATAATCAAGCCATGTGCCGTATCTTTCTTTATAACGGTTTTCAAATTCATCAATATGTTTATTTATGTTATCTACATACGCATTCTTATTGTTTGAAAAGAAATCATTCCATGAATTATATGTGCTCATTGTTATTATCCTCATGTTCTAAAAGGATTTTCTCTCTATAAAACTTTTCAGCTGCATTCAGGAATATCTTTAGATAGGCGAGCAGCTTAAAATATAAATTATCTAAATCTTTCATTATCACAACCTCATATGATATAATAAGATGTATTCACCCCCAATGGTTCGCAGCCCTAGGAGTGAATACAACCTTAGCACGTTCCCAGTATGTTTTTACAAACTGGGAGCGGCTTAACCGGCGATACTTCTAAAGAAGCTTACACCGAGACGGACAGCAAGTCGGATACCCATGATTGCAAGTCCGGCAGGAAGTGCAACGGTAATCATACCGGTTACATCATCCTTAATGTTATCAACTGCGGAACTGAACGCAGTCTTCATAGATTCGGTCAGCATATGTATTCACCACCTTTCTTATTTGTCTTTTATGTCTAAGAACTCAATGAGTCCAAAAACAACCGTAGAAGCCATATGAAACATAATAGCCATTGTTATGCCGCCGATCAGAGCATACCCGAATATATTAAACAAATCAGGAATTGCCGTGCTGATATCTAAATGCATAAATTCCGTTATATCTACACTTTCCATGTTTATTACTTCATCCTTTCAAAGAAATACGAAACCAGTTTACCCCCAACGTGCATTACTACAAAGAAACCGATAACAGCCATAAATGCGATAGCCATTTCTGATAAATAAGAAATATGCTGCATTTCTATCTGCATGTTTTCCTGTATTAATAAAGTTTCTTTATAATAATCAGAATTTTCCGACCTGATTAGCGCAAGAGCTTCATTTACACCGTCTAAGGATTCATAATTTACAGAACCGGAAGACTGGTTATCAGAGGAAGATTCTATAGAATTTCCCGATACAGTGTCTACAGATGTTTCATTTTCCTCATCTTCCGGAGTCGGGATAGACATATCATCATTATGACTGTCAGTGGTATCCTCTTTTTCATTATCTCCGGAAGGTTCAGAAACAGTTTCCGAAGTGTCTGTATCAGTTTCAGAACTGTCATTATCAGTTGATTCATTTTCGGTGGAAGTTTCCTGCTGGACAGCTTCCGAAGAAGAATCCTGAATGTTTTCAGTTTCAGATTCACTTATTACTTCTTCATTTTCCATGTTTTACTCCTTCCTTCATTGATTGAATACGATATTGCAAAATGCCAAACGACAAGTAGCACTTATAACCCAAAGGTTTTTCAGGGTCTTTCCGCTTGTCTTCCTGCTTAGTCGGTAAATCCGGCAGGCGGCGCGGACAACCCCACACAGCCGGGCGGAAAAGCTTGTTTTGTGCAGTGTGTTGGCTGCTAAGATGTATTGTCCTACGGTACGTTGGGCGTCATGCATATGTGTATAACTGCCTATTCAGGCATGCATAACGTCATGCACAGCGCATGGATAACTCGGAGTTGACCACACAGGGCTACAACAAAAATGAAGGTTGCGGAGTACAGGCGGTTTATTCAAGGCGTGTGGACAACTCCGAGTTACCCACACCCTGCACACAACGTTATACACACCTTCATATGCAAGGCAGTTATGCACATATACACAACGCTTACGACGCTGTACGGCATACATCCTTTGCACCTAACACGTACACACTGTATTGTATTGTTTTATGTATGTGAATGGTATATGTTTTCTATGTTGTCCGCGCCGCCTGCCGGATTTACCGCCGGAGTAGGGAAGACGCTCCAATAAGAAAATTACCAGACATTTTTTAATATGTATCACAATAACTGTACAGGTAAGGTATATAAAAACTGATATGTCATATGACCTTATAAGCCTGATACCTTAATGTGCTAGGCTTTTACTTCCTTAAGGGATACGCGGTTACTATTTATCTTGTATTCCACAATGCACACAATGGCATTATTAAGGACCAGATACTTGATACTGTAAGGATATCCCTTTTCCTGCATCTCAGCTTCTACAATGGAAAGCTTTGCATCTATAAGACCTGCAAAGTATGTTTCTGACTCGCACTTGCTATAATCAAATACATGTACATCATGTCTGGTATAGCCATCCAGAAGACTGTTATTATCTGAAACAGGAACAACTTGTGCATCCTTATTCTTTTCAGAAGAATCTTTATCAGGTTTCTTTTTGCCAATAATGCCGATTTTTTCAAGCTTGTTTTTTACAAATATGAACAAGAATATTAAAAACACTACCGATATAATAAGAGTTTTCACTTTTTACCTTCTTTCTTTTTTCCAGACGTTTGGAATTTTTATTCCTTTTGGGGAAAGGGGGAAAGGTCTTTCAACCTAACACAGCTTTTTTACTAGATTATAATACACGTATCATTACAACCCCTGCCGCATCCTATTTTACCCCCTGAAAAAGATATATGTTACAGGGTATTACTACCCAGAAACACCGTTTTATTTGCCGGACTTGTCAGAACCGGATGCAGTTGCAGGATTTTTAGCGGTATATTCAACTGCTTTATGCGCGCTTATAATCCTGAAAGACTTATACTGATCATTGTAGGCATAAACTACTTCATTAATCTCATCAACAGCCGCACTTTCATATGCTTCCTCATTACAGCTCATGTTTCCGGCTTCACCTTCCACCATAATAGCCAAGTTATAAAACTTTGAATTTCTCTCTCTGCCGTCTCTTACATTTTTTGCCAATACCTTAATTTTTCCAGTTGATTGAATTGTCATGTTATTTTCCTCTTTTCTTTCCGCTCACGTCTCAGCGTGGCAATCTTTTAATAATTGTTTTCCGTGATATCATTCTTACAACATACTAATGGAGCAGTTACCGCTTGTCCTAATGCTTCTTATTGCGTATCCGGTTGAATATGGTAATACCGATAAATGCAATGATAATCAAAGCCCAAATGCCAATGCAGATAATCCATAGCCATTTTTTTAACATGTATCTTTTCCCCCTTCCTCTTTATTGTCATTACTATTATTTAAAGTGATAGTAATTTTGCAATCAGGATATTGTTTTAACTTGTCTTGTATATAATCAATATTTATAAATCCCCATTTAGTAGAAATATCTTTACCTTCCCCATTATGAACAGTAAATAAATAACCAATGCTATCAAGTTTTTCACTCTCAAGACGTCTAAAAGAAACATCATAAATACATGTTCCAAAAAAGAAACGAACAACGCATTCATTATCAAAAAATACAGCTTTATAACTAGCACGTTCAAGCGTAGAAGAAACCTCAATTAAATAATCATGTTCATATGTTATAATTCCTGAAACCAAATCCATATGATTTTCTATATAATCTTTAACAATTTGATTAAGCGCCCAGCCGTATTTTTTATTATCATTTAAATAAAAACAGTCATCAGGCTTGTAAGATTCATAATCTAAAACAGATAAAAAAGAATCAGCAGCAGATTCAGGAAGAGAAACCTCATTATCATTAATAACTAAAGATTCCTGAAAATATGGTTTTTCTGAGTCAATGCCGGACTCATTATCTACAGAATCCTGAACAGACTTTGAAGCAGAATCATGTTTCTTAACTAATGCCTTAATTTCCTTAACGCTCATATCAGGTTTTAGTTCTAATGATTCAATTTCAGTATCGCTTTTATCTGCTATCAAAGAAAGCTTGCTATGTTCATAATCTTTATACTTAGCATCAAAAGCAGTAAAATCTTTATTTCCGAAACGCTCAGCAAGAGTTATGAAATCATAGGTACTGGATTTTTTAAAACCAAACTTTTCAGAAGCATATGTAATAATGGAATCATAGCCAAATGAAACATAAGACTTAGTTTTGTATATCCAGTAAAGGTTAAAAATCACTTTTTCATAATTCTTAGCTATACTGCTTAATGCAGAAGTAATAGCATTGGAATGCTTTGAAATATCTTTAAGCATTTCAGGAGTATATTGTTTTATAAAAGCAGCAAAATCATAATCATCAATTTTCAATTCCTTTTTTGTTTTATTGTCAGCCATGTTATACCCCCAAATATGTACATGTAAAACTTAAATATGCTAATAACAAAAATACAATCATTCCATATACTAAAGTTGACAAAAACACGGCATCACCTTCCATAAGCCAAACTTTAAAACGATATAAAAGTAAAGAAATTGACAATACTAAAGATGCACCTATTATTACTACTAATGATTTTTGAAAATTCTCATCACCAAAAACATTAAAAACATCAATTATAATTTTTGACATATATCTTTTTCCCCCTATTCTAAACTGTAAAGAATATATTCAAGGTCTTGAATTGTTTTCGATTGTAAATTGTCTATGGAATATTTACCCTTTAAATCAAACCTTAGAATATTTTCAATTAATTCATGTTTATAACCTTGTAAGTCTACCATGATAAAATCACCTGCTTATAATATCCGCGCATTTTAATAATCCTATATTCATTGCAGAAGCAGCGCACAGATTTGCGTAATCATCAAGTGTTCCTTCGTATAGTTCACCATCATTCTCATATGCTTTTTTATATCTCTCATAAGATTCTTTAAATATTTCATAATGAGGTATATTTAAAAGTACAGGAACATCAAGACTGAATTCCATGTATTCTATACCTTGTATTTTTATTTTTTTCATGCTCAAGCTCCATATAAAAAATAATGTAAATCATGAATTATTAAATCACGTTCATGTAAAGATATAAAATTAGTACCAACCAAACCGAATAAATAACCATCCACATATCCACATAAAAGCCTGTCACTAAGTTTTCCATTATCATACATGTCAATCCATGCATTAATAGACGAACTAAAAGGCATTTTCAACTCTTCCATTTTTTGAACAAGCTGCTGAATAGTAGTTACCATTTTTTCTTTCTCCATAAATATACCTCTTTCTTTTCCCCATATTTTCAAGCTATAAAGCTTGAATTTTCTTATAAAAAAATGCAGCCATGGCAGGCACCACCTGCACATTTTTGATTTTTGTTTCAGCTGCATTTCTTTATAAATTAAATATAAACTTTTCA
>JAAUZS010000054.1 GCA_014804495.1 Lachnospiraceae bacterium | reverse complement strand
GTCTGCTTTGCGGTGTCCCTGTCATTGATATTCAATAATGCAATCCCTTTTTCTCTTAAAATTTCAGAGACTGTATTTTTAATTTCACTTAAATCAGCGGTTCCGGTTATTTTTAATGAGTATTCTGCAATAACACTATCACTATATTCATCCGCAAATTCCTCATAGACAGCTTCAGGAAAATATCCGCCAATCATCCCTGTCCCATAATTTCCATACTGCATTTCCATTACGACACCGCCAATATCATAGGTATGCTCCTTACCATCTATGGAATAAGTAATACTACCGCCTTCTGCAAAACCGCCTAATTCCTTCATATACATTGGAATAAAAACAGAACGGGCACTTTTACCGGAATATTCCGTAACATCAAGCAGATTCAGTGTTCTTTCCTCATCAAGATTATAAAAAACAGTATTCATATCAAAATCAGAACCCGCAAATTCACGGACTGTTACCGTTGAAAATACTCCTTCATGTTTTTCAACAATCGATACCCCGTCGATTCCTTCCACTTCTGTGAGCAGTTCTTCATTATCCTGAATCTGTGGAATGATAAAATTGATATCCGCTGTTTCAAGCTTATCAAACAAGCTGTCATAAGCGTTAAATGTCTGAAAAGCAAGCACAAACGCTATATTTATAATAAATGCGGTCATGCAGATAAACACCCCGAAGGATATGTATTGTCCCTTTGCCTTATTCAGATTATGCAGGGTTAGCGTGGATAACTTCATTTATCACCACCCCATTTCTTTTATGAATTTATCAAGTTTTTCAGTTCTTTCGGTATCGTCCTGCTCAAATTTCCCCAGATCACACTCGCCATAAATTTTTCCGTCTTTAATATAAATAATGCGATTTCCCCTCAGGGCAGATTTTTTATCGTGAGTAACCATGACGATGCTCTGCCCCTTTTGGTGCAGTGAAGTAAAAACATCAAGAACTGCTCCCGAATTTGCAGAGTTTAACGCACCTGTTGGTTCATCCGCAAAAAGTACGTTGGGATTGTTGATAACTGCCCTTACGATACCTGCCCTTTGCGCTTCGCCCCCTGAAATCTGGGAAGATGTTTTTCTCCACGTTTTTTCAGGAATATTTACCAATGAAAACAATTCCTTTGCACGGTTTTTGATTTCTTCCCTTTCATTGCTTGTCAGTACACCTGCTGTAATGACGTTATCCATAAGATTCATCTTATCTATCAGATAAATCTGCTGGAATACGAATCCACACTCCTTGCGCCGAAATACAGCTAATTTATCATTGTTCAACTTCGTGATATCCGTCCCGTCAAAGAAGATTTCCCCGCCGTCCGGCTTATCCATACCTGAAAGGGAATACATCAGGGTAGACTTGCCAGCCCCTGATGAACCCATGATAACGGTGAAATCCTCCTTATAAATATCAATATTCAAGTCTGAATAAATAACCTGAATACTTTCGCCTTTGCCAAAAGCTTTTTTTAAATGCTTAGCCGATATGACTGTTTGTTTGTTCATAATGCAACCGCCTTTCTTTTTGTTGAAGCTAAAACTCAGTTGATTGCAGCGGAGTTTTTAGCTTTGTGTTAACCATAATGAAAAAGCCTAAGTTACACTACCAACAGTTGTATACATTTGACTTTTTCCATGCAACTTTTCGTTGCATAGTAAATCCCATGACTTCATCTCCTAAAATCGCTTTCATTCATTCTACTGCTGCGCATTCTCATTAGAATGATTTACGCTGCGGCATAATTTCCTATAGCATAAAACAAACGACAGTATCCTCATATAAAAGGAACTGTCGTCCAAACTTAAAATTGTATAGTAAGCGCATATTTATATATAACTTAGATTCTTTCCGTAGTCTTACCGTCTCCTGTCAATTCCGGATGTCCTGTAGTATGCTGATTTATCCTCGTACATCCGCGCCTCCGCCGTCGCCATCACAGCGTTTATTCCGGCTGTGGTATCACTCTTCCAGTCAGCGCCCACCGCCATATTGACGGATAACTCCAGCATGACTTTTTTTAGTCTCGCTACCCTCTCCTGAAATTCCGACTCTTCGATGCCCGCACAAATAGCCAGAAGTTCGTCGCCTCCGATGCGGAACAGTTCATAGCCGTCTCCGAAAGCCGTCTTCATACATTTGCAGGCGGAAAGAATCAGACGGTCTCCCGCCGCATGCCCCTCTGCATCATTCACCCTTTTCAATCCGGTGATATCGCCGTAAACGATTCCGACACTCTCATCGGAGCGCATATTCTCCATATACTTCGCCATGGCGTAACGATTTCCGAACTGAGTGAGCTGATCAAGATATGACATCTGCTGCAGGTTCCTGACCAAATTCCTCTTTTTGAACATGCATTCTATGAAGTGTCCCATAATCTGCAGCATATTGGAGGTATAGCTCAATGCTTCTGCCGGCGGATTATCCACCCCATAAAAACCGATCACCCTGCCGTCTTCATATAACGGTACTACCGATACGGAATGGATGTTCTGTCGTTTCAAAATTTCATATTGAAGCGGATTCTCTGTCTTAATATCTTCGATATCCCTGATGGTCACGCACTTGTCTTCCGCAAATGTACGATACCATCCCTCGCAGACTTCCGGCGGAAGATTCTGCAGGTTATCCTTCTCCGGGCTCACGCCTCTTGCGACCCACTCGTATGTATTATCGTCATTGCCATCCGCATTTTTTTCAAATATATAAACTCTCTCACAATCCAATGCTTTTCCCATATATTCTATTGCGATCTTAATCGAAACATGTGGGTCAGAAGCCTGCAGAGCAGTTCTCAGTGCTTCGTTTATCAGGGCTTCCCTGCTCTGATAATCGTGAATGTTCTCGTTTTGTTTCGTATCCGCGCTGATATCGACGGCAATCTCTATGCGCAGCCTTCTTCCATCCGTCTCTATCAAAGTATCCTTTATCAACGAGTTCCTGTTATAAATGGGATTGTAATAACGCCACTCTTTGAAATATCCCGGAACAAGTTCTTTATTATTACAAATCTCACAAGGTACCGAGGTGTTCTGCAGCACTTCGTAGCACTTTTTCCCTTTAGTTTCTTCTAAGGATGTAAGTCCGCAGATAGAAAGCGCCCTTTTATTCATATAGATAAATTCATATGTATCCGCGTCCGAAACGTAGACCAGTTCATTCATATTCTCAAAAAATTCCCAGATTTTTTCCATTTATATTTCCTCATTAAAGTTTATAGCTCAGGCTGCCGCGCCTGAGCTTATTATACCATAGCCACAGAAGCAATAAAAGTATATCATTCCAATAAGAATTACGAAGTAATTCTTGTAACGCAAGCTGCTGAGCTTGCGTTTATTATACCACAAAAACATTTGATTGTGTAAAATATATTTCACTTTCACACGTAACTGAAAATATTCTATAAGGAAAGCGTATTTGCAGGCTCTAAACAGACATGTTCCTTGCAGACATAAAAGGTAGTCCTGTCATTGATCAGCGGATGCTCTCCGCTCTCAGAAACCACGGTCACATTCGCCAGAAACGGAAGCTGCTCCTTTATCTTCTCCAACTCCAATCGGTCTTTTAAAATGACAATAATATTTACCGGCGGATTATCATAAAGAAGCTTGGCAAACAAAAACATGCCGTGTCCTGTCAAAGATTCCTTCGCCCGACCCGTCATATAACTGATCTGCTTTTGAGCAAGCTGTCTGTACTCCTCTTTTTCGGTCAACTGATACAGCCTTACAAAATTATAGGTCATGACCCCGTTGCCGCTGGGAATGGCACCGTCATAAGTTTCTTTGGGATTCATAAAAAGCTCTGCGCTGTCCCTATCTGCAAGATAAAAACCACCGTTTACATCATCGGCAAACCGACCTGCCGCTTCCTGACAGAACCGCTCTGCCTTTTCCAGATATTCTTTGTCCAAAGTAGCGTGATATAATTCCGTCAATGCAGCGATATAAAAGGCATAGTCATCCAAAAACCCTTTTTCCGATGCTTTCCCCTCTCTCCAGCTTGAAAAAAGACATATCCCACTGCTTACTTTCTCTTCCAGAAATTTTTGTGCATTGACCGCTGCCAAAAGATATTGCTCGTTCCGCGACACTCTGTAAAGTACGGATAGCGCTGCGATCATCAGGGCATTCCATGACGTCAGGATCTTATCGTCAATGTGCAGTGTGAAGCGTTTCTTGCGGTAGTCGTACAGCTTTTGTATCTCATCCTCAAAATCCGCATACAGATCATTACTCTTTAAGAGATTGGGAATATTGAAGCCCTCAAAATTACCGCCCAATGTGATATCAAAAATTTTTGAAAACTGCTCCCCCTTTTCTTTCCCCAGAACTTCCATGATCTCAGCGAATGTGAAGGTATAGTATTTTCCCTCCACACCCTCGATGTCCGCATCCTGCGCACTGTAAAAACCACCGTCTGAAGCAGGCATTTCCCGGAGCACATACTGTGCCGTCTTTTCCGCAGTATCCAGATAAAGCTGATTTTTAGTCACTGCATAAGCCGACGCATATGCGATTATAAGCAGCGCATTATCATACAGCATTTTTTCAAAGTGCGGCACAAGAAAATATTTGTCCGTGGAGTATCTGGAAAAACCGTAGCCAATATGGTCATAGATGCCTCCCTTACGCATCTGGGTAAGTGTTTTTTCCACTATTTTCAGAACATCCGGGTCCTCATTTTGCGATGCATAGAGCAGCAGAAATAATAAATTATGAGGTATCGGAAATTTAGGAGCGTCCCCGAAGCCTCCGTGTATGTTGTCGAAACTTACTGAAAAAAGTTTAACTGCCTGCGCACAAAGATTCTCACTGTCCGCATTTCCGTAATTGAATTCCGGTCGTTTCAGATGTGCGATCACCTCATCCGCGGAATGCAAAAGTTCATCACGATCATTGCTCCACAGATTCGCTACCCCGCGCAGTAAATCAGAAAAACCCGGTATACCGTGTTCTGCATATACAGGAAAATAGGTGCCTGCCAAAAAAGGTTTTTTATCCCATGTCATGAAAATGCTCATGGGCCAGCCTCCGCTGCCGGTGAATGTCTGGCACACCGCCATATACACGCTGTCAATATCGGGACGTTCCTCCCGGTCCACCTTGACAGAAATAAAATGTCTGTTGAGAATCTCAGCAGTTGACATGTCTTCAAAGCTCTCATGAGCCATGACATGGCACCAGTGGCATGTACTGTATCCAATACTCAGAAAAATCGGTTTATCTTCTCTCTTCGCCTTTTCAAAGGCTTCCTCACACCATGGATACCAGTTCACGGGATTATCCACGTGTTGCAGCAGATATGGGCTTGTTTCATTTATCAAGTGATTGCTCATGTAGTCCTCCATACCGTTTTTATCATTTATTATGTGGATTGTATCCTAATATTATACTTACTTGGAACTTGTATGAAGAGCTTTTCAATCTTTTTCAATTATAAAGAACAAAAGTTTATTACCTCTGCCAATCCCCTTGCGCGTTTATAATAAAATCCTCCCTCAATCTCCTCCCTGCTGACATCCGGATCATTAAGATCCTCTTCCAGAAATTCCACATACTCATTGAGCGCTGCCAGCTTTATATCCATTATGTATCTGTCCCAATCCGGTTTTTGTATAAGCTTTTCGTATTGTGCATGAACAAAAATTTTCCGTAATTCATCATTCATATAAAAGGGAAATCCCCCGTCTTCCTGTATCTTTGACCCATGGACAATCAACCGGGCAATATCCAGCGCATATGGCATAATCCCGCCAAATCCCCAGTCAATCATGTACACTCTACCCTCATGCATGATTCCGTTGAACTGTAGAAAATCTCCGTTGCATAAGGTTCGCGGACATTCTTTTTGCCGCTCAAGAAATCTATTGTAAGCCGCCGCAAGCTCCGGCTCTTTATTAAGACATTCCGCCCGTCGATTAATCCTCTCCCAATATCTCTCGAACCTGCCATCCTGTATTTCGCAATCCCAATAATAATTCTGAATCTGAGCCAGCGTATCGGCGCTCGCCACCGCCATCTCCTGATCAAACATACGCAAATCCGGTCCGTCAATGTATTCCATCAACAGCCATACATGACCGTCATACTCCGTATCACCGTAATACTGCGGCACAACAAAGTCCTTACCATGTAAAAAATCCCGGTAAAGAGCTGTTTCCGTCTTGTCTGAGTATTTCAACACATATGCTTTTTCTCCCGCGGAAATCTTATAGACATTGTATTTTCTCTGATACTCTCCCGTACTGTCACAAAAGCGTTCTACTTCAATCGGACCGCCGTTTTCTGAAAGCGCTTCTTTCAGCCAGTCCATAGGAAGATTATCTCCGCCTGTTTTCTCCAAATATACTCCCATAAAATCACTCTCTTGTCTTTNATTTTTTATATTATTATAAACACTTATAACCAAAATCACAATAAGGGAAGTGTTGTATTTATGATAAAAGTAGATTATAATATTTAAAATGCCGCAAGCGTAAACTTTAGCAGTTGCTGTATCGTTTGCAGGGGCTTTTAAACCGGAATAGAAAGGAAGTATACGGAAATGAAAGTAAAATCAAGTAAATATCTAAAGGAANTCAANCCTTTGCTNGTTCACTTGCGGGATCGTCTGTTGGAAGAATATCCATATGTATCCATACTGGCAACGGATTCCGTAGGAAAACGTTACTCGGTTTCCAAAGACATAACATCTGTCGGTGCCATCAGCTGGCTGACGGGTCAGGGNTTTGTAGTGAAGGTCTATGATGGNGCNAGCTATGGTGAATATTCCTTTAATGAAATTTCAGAGGATGAGATTGAAAAAATAGTGTCTAAAATCAAGGATGAATTATTCCCCATATCCCAGGGACTTCCTGANNGAGTGAAGAAAAGCGTTTACTCTATGCTTGAAGATACGCCTATGGTATTTGAGGACAGTACGGAGTATGAAATTGACCCTCAGGAATATGGCGATGAAGCCATCATTCGGGAGCTTACGCAGACCAGTGAAGCAGGCCGGGCATATAGTGACAAGGTGTTGGACTGTCAGGCTTTTGCGCAATACCAGAAGTACAGCAAACTGTTTTTATCGAAAAACCGGGATATGGAACAGAATGTGCTTTGGACGGTAGGCGGATTCTTCGTTGTAGCTTCCCGGGGTGAGGAACTGAAAGACAGTTTCCACAGTTTCTCTAAGCTGGGCGGTGCNGAGCTGCTTGTGAATATGTCCGAAAGAATCGGCGATACTGCAAAAACGGCATTGGAACTATTGGAAAGCGAACCCATTACGCCGGGAGAATATGACTGCATCTGTAACCCTGAGGTTACCGGTATGATTGTTCACGAAGCTTTCGGGCATGGCGTNGAAATGGACATGTTTGTCAAGAAAAGAGCCTTAGCGGAACAATTTGTAGGAAAACAGGTCGCATCGGAATTAGTCACCATGCATGACGGCGCTGCTGCCGCAAAGGAAGTTGCAACATACTTTTTTGATGATGANGGTGTACTTGCCAAAGATACAGTCGTTATCGANAAGGGAATCCTTAAAGCCGGCATCAGCGATGCACAATCCGCCATGCATTTAGGAACCAAACCCACCGGAAACGGACGGCGTGAACAATTTGCAAACAAAGCTTATACCAGAATGACCAACACATATTTTGAAGCAGGAACGGACAAAGTGGAGGATATGATTGCTTCCATCNACTATGGTTTCCTGTTAGAACAGCCCGCCAGCGGTATGGAGGACCCAAAAAACTGGGGTATTCAGTGCATGGTCAGNATTGCAAGNGAAATCAANNACGGAAAACTTACCGGAAAAATTTATTCNCCTATTGTNCTTACNGGNTTTGTNCCGGATNTGCTGAAATCCATNAGTATGATGTCTGACGAAATACGACTTGGAGGCAGCGGNGCGTGCGGCAAGGGCTATAAGGAATGGGTGAAAGTATCTGACGGCGGTCCATATATGAANGCCAAAATAAGGCTTGGATAAANNCAAATAAGACTTGGATAAAGCCGGAATAAAAGTCANGAAAAATAGCTTTAAAAAGTTATGCGACGAAAACCGGCATGNGAAATAAATCTAAAAGTGCTATTAAGAAAGCACAGAAATGAGGAATATATGATAGAAAAAATATTATCCGCCCTAAAGAAAAGCGGGGTGGAATTATATCAGATAACCGAAACAAAACAAGAGAAGGCNGAACTGTATTTCATCCGTAAATCCCTTGATATGCAGAGAATGGGTGATATAAGGCTGGCAGAAGTTGTAGTGTATAAGGAGTTTCNGGAAAACGACAAGCGCATGATGGGCTCCGCTACGGTACAGGTTCAGGACAGCTATACTGANGAAATGATGGAAGAATTATTCCGGAATACTCTGTATGCGGCAGGCTTTGTGAAAAATAAATACTATGAACTGTATGATGGAAAGCAAGCGGCTCTTGGAGATACATCGGAGGTTTCCGACTNCCAAACCGATAAAACACTGACCGGCAAATCGCTTACGGANATTGCTCAGAGTTTTGCAGATGCTTTGTTTGCTGAAGATAAGGAAACGGATGTGTTCTTAAATTCCGCGGAGCTTTTTGTCATGAAAACTACCTGTCATATCATCAACTCCAAAGGCGTGGATGTGAGCTACTGTAAGAGCCGTGTACAGGGAGAATTCGTAGTACAGTGTACNGATGGNCAGGATGTCGAAACCTATCAGCATTTTGCTTATGTGAATAGTGATACGGAACCGCTCCGCAATAAGGTCAGNGAAACTCTTCAAATGACCCGCGACAGGGCAAAAGCCGTNTCTGCGCCGCCAGCCGGAGAATACCGTGTAATCCTGTCAGGTCCTTATGTGAGAGATATTTTCGAATATTATGTGGATCGCTCCGCTTCTTCCATGATATACCAGAAATATTCCACATTNCAGATTGGCTGCAATGTACAGGGAGGAACGGCAGAAAAAGACAGCATTAATCTGACAATGAAAGCCACCGTACCGTACAGTGCAGAAGGAATCCCCATGAAAGACAGAGANCTTGTTCACGACGGAAAGCTTCTGATGATCCACGGCGGTAATCGTTTTGCNTATTACCTGAATCTGGAACCAACCGGAAATTACGCAAGCTACAAAGCTCCGGCAGGTAATGTGACACTGGATGAGATGAGACAGGGAAANTACCTTGAAGTGGTGAATTTCTCTGATTTCCAGATGAACAGCTTAAACGGACATTTTGGAGGGGAAATCAGGCTGGCTTATCTTTGCGATGGCGAAAAGAGGATTCCGGTCACAGGNGGTTCCATTAACGGAAATATCCTGGAAGCTCAGAAATCTCTGGTCTTCTCCAGNCAGATACAGACGGAGGAATCATTTGAAGGCCCTCTGGCGGTCTGCATGGAAAAGATTCAGGTGGCAGGAAGCACAGAACAGTAGACCCAANAAATGCAGCCGNCTGNATTAATCAGNCGGCTGCAATTCTTTTATTATACATTNCATAATNNTTTTTGATTTTTATATAGCTTATTCACTTAACAATGATATAGCNTCATCTACTGAAATACAATCAGCAAATCTCTCTGGCCACATCATTTCATTATAATATTTGTATGTAGTTTCTTTATCCATNTAATCATTATCAAAAGTAGAATTGGTTCCTCTTGGCACGATAACTTTATATCCTCTTTCAAATGCGGATTTAATACTCGCATCTATGCAGAAATTTGTCTGCAAGCCAACAATCATTAATGTATCTTCACTCTTTTCTTCTAAATAGCTTACNAGTTCTTTNTTCCCAAAGCAGCTATTCATACCTTTGATATATCTCTTTTCGCCTTCCATTGGAGCTACCTGCNTGACGATTTCAAATTCATCATCTCCAACAGAAAATCCGGTTCCCGGTCCGTCATCATGCTGAACATATATTACTTCAACATTATTCTGTCTGGCAGCTTCTATTATTTTAACTGTATTCTTTATGAAGCTANTATAATTATATAATCTTTNGTCAGTTATTCCTTTTTGTATATCAATCACTAATAATNTCATAGCTATATCTCCTTATCAATCTCTATTCCTTTGATATCAGCCTCTACCAGCTTCAGCTTATTCAACATATCCCTGACCTCAGCTTTCACTATTGAGTTTGCGCCGGCCACATTCAATCCTGCTTCAGCCATATCATTTAAGAGAGCTGACTCCTCTCTGGCATCCTTCTTCTGTTCTCTCTGCGCCTCCTCTGCCTCGCGGCTGTCTTCTCTAACCGCTTCAATCCTGNCTTCCATCAGTTCCTTCTGTTCCTTCCGAAGCTCAATCTTCTCGTCCTGTGCTTCTTTCTCTTCGGCCTTCTCTTCAGCTTCCTCACGTTTCTCCTTGTAGGTCTCATCCACGTGATCCTTGGCTTCTTCNATGAGCATNCCCTGTATCTCCNGACCGGATTGTTCCATCANCTTTTCTGCATTCTTCTGTGCATTCTCCATCTTATGATATTTCAAATGTTCCAACTTCATATCAGTAAGAGAACTCTGCAGATAGTCCGCATAATCTTCCGCATTCCTCCGTCTGATTTCAAAAGTAAACCTCTGATCATTTATCTCCATACANAGCTTCTGATATTCCGTAAGTGGCTGATTCTTCAATTCCTCCAGCTTTACCTCTTCCTCCTTGGTAAGCGGATTCTGCGAGTCATAATATGCTCCTTTCATAAGCAGTTCCAGATCTTTTTGTTCCTGCGAGTCAGCGTCCACACCATACTTCTGCCGCAGACTATCCATTCTGTCATTACACCCCTGAACCAGATTCTGATTTCTGAGAGCTTCNTCNCGTTGGAGNTTCTGCACCTCGCGTATCTTCGCCTGACTTTGACCCATCTTCTGATCNCCGCNCCAGGNATCCTGCACAAACTTCATAGCTCTTTTTTGCGCCTGCTGTTTACGCAGCATAATGGGATCCTTATTCATGGGCAATTCTCCNGCAAAAATANCATTCTTTCTCTGCCCGNTGGTCTCCTTACGCCGACCATTATTCCCTGATTTCTCCTGCTGCAAACTTGTATTTACAGCTATGTTCTCCTGATTCGCTATCTTAACCTGCATATCATTTCTCCCTAATTTATCGCNACACCTTGATATGTCTATANAGTAANTATCGGCTTTTAGTCNCTTTTTCTTAAGAAAAGTATTCAAATTCCAAAGAAGCCCTNCCAGTTTCAAAGGCAAACAGAGTACAGCCTTTTTTCGGAATCGATAGAAAGCCCTGCAGGATGCACTTTCGTGACTAACTATATTTCCCCTGTCATAATATAACGCCTATAATACCGGTAAAATGAATACTGCCATGGGAATATCCGCCACTGACAGCATTAATGACCCACCGGAAAAACAACATTGCGTCCAGATATAATCTTTGGGAAATGGTCGGCCCCTGTCTCCCTCCCAATATCCCCAGGAATTCTGAAAAGAATATTTTTGTCCATTAATAAACACATTTCCCCGCACCGAATGCCGCATACTCCACACGCTGTGGCGGCATTCCATAAACGGAACTAACGCAAACGGTCCCATAATATCATATTTCAAGGGGAAAGTGNTCCNAANNCCAATTTTCCCTTAATGGTTATNTGCGCTGNATTCAACTGTCCAAGCATCATTGTCTGTATTAACCTGAATAGAACAGGTACGTTTCCTCTCTAAACAGACAAACCAGTTAGTCTTCGNACCAGCTTAGCAAAAGCCTTTTTAGTCTCACTTCCACTCCACTCNTGATTCACCCTGTTAATAAAAAAGTCTTCGCTCCCATCATAGTTCTTACTACATTCCTTCAAAAACAGACTAACAAGAACTTCATCATTAGGCGTCCCTACTATATTCCTGACTCTGGAATCCAGATTATCAATCGGTATCTTTAATATGCACTGCATTTCTCTGAATTTCGCCTCGAACAAATCAGGATTATCTGATAGCATTAACTTACTACCAGCTCCGTCAAAACCCAAAACCATTTTTGCACAAATATTCACAAGCCAGAAATAGTATTTATCTCCTATATTTGCATAATACAGATTGTTATCCTGTGATATATTTATTACTTCCGGATTAACTTTCCCTTGGCTTTCCTGATTTATCTCACGTAATAAAGCTGCAGCATAGTTTCCGTAATCTACAAGTTCAACTGCTCCGCCAAAGAAATTAGGCATTAGTCC
>JAAUZS010000053.1 GCA_014804495.1 Lachnospiraceae bacterium | reverse complement strand
TCATAATGACTGGGGAAAACTGGATTCAGATTTTGCAAAGAAAATAAAAAAATATATAGAAGGCAGCAAGGATGAAAAATGGTATTTAACAGTATTTAAGCGGAGTTCTTTTTTAAAAAAAAGAAAAGGATAATAAATCATGGATGGTTTATTTTATTAAGCACTCTCCGCCTCTCGTAAACCTTAAAATGACCTTACATCCTTCCTGTTTCCTGCTTTCAATCTGCATACTTCCACCATGAGCCTCCACAATCTGATGCACAAGAATCAGCCCAAGACCGTGCCTCAAATCCAATCGGTCATCCGTACTTTCCATATAATGCGGTTTTTCATTTATCTCTCTCAATTTATCGTATGACAGGCCAATCCCATTATCTGCTATGGAAAGGAAAATACTTTCGTCCGTACAATCAAGAGCTAGCACAATATCACAGCCGTCCGGATTGTGGCTGATGCTGTTCTGCACCAGATTTCTTACTGCCCTTGCAATCAAGCGATCATCACAATTGAAGAGAACTGTTTCTGCTACAGGTGCAATTTCAATGTTTATAGAATACCCATCGGGCAGACCTGAGTTAAGTAATTCAGCAGCATATGAACGCAACAGGGAAGCCAGATTGACAGAGCTCTTGTGAATAGGCTGCATCTCATATTCCAGCTGTGATACGAGATTAAGGTCCTGCACTAATTCCCTGATTTTAACACTCTGCTGTCGGATAATTTCAGCTTCTTTGCGGATATTTGAATCTGCACTTTCTCCATGTGCAATCCGTTCAGCATATCCCATTATCATAGAAAGCGGCGTTCGGATATCGTGTGACACACCGCTGATCCAGTTTGCGCGGGCTTGGTTTTGCCTGCTTAATATGTCGGATGCCTTATTGATGCTGTCGGCTATTCCTGACAACTCCCCGCGCATGGAAAGAGAAGTCGGTTTGCCTTTTCCGAGCGTTTCAATCGAAGTTATGATAGGCTCAGAGTTTTTCAGGATTTGCCGTTTTGAAAAAAAATAAACAAGAAACAGGATTGCGAAATCAACCGCCAATATTCCCATAACAAAAAAAGGAAGGGTTTTGATGTAACGCAGCGAATAGTAGTTACTGGTTAATTTCGTATAACTGTCTTGCGGATATCCTAAAATCAGCATACCATCATCTGTATTTCTGATAAAGACAGGGTAACCGGAAAGATAACCTTTTGCAAATACGGCTACATCCTGAATCGTAAAATGTTCCGGTATTTCTTCCGGTGCGCCTGTTTCCCAAACCCTGTTCCCATACATATCCAAATAGACAGCCCAGATATTGTTGTTCCTCAATTGCTCGGATGCCTCTTCTGAGATACCATCCAAAGAAGCGGACGCACCAGTTGCTTCTAACATATTTTGCGGCGAAAGACCGCCATAGTCTTTTGTCATAATCCCGTAAAACGTCCAGCCAAAAGCAATGCCATTGATAAATAATAGTATAAGAACCAGCCCCACGAAGGATGCCAGATATTTTGATATATATTTTCCAAGTGATTTCATAGCTATACTCCTATGCGCTTTAGCACGCGTCATTTCCTTGTATTCAATTTATATCCCAACCCTTTGACTGTAATCAAAGAGACAGGCTTTGACGGGTCTGTTTCAATCTTTTCACGGATTCTGCGGACATGGGCGTTCAGGCTGTTTTCATAACCAAAGGGATTATCACCCCACAGGGCTTCACATAAAGTATCAACTGTTACAATTCTGCCCTCGCTGCGGACAAGCGTTTCCAAAAGAATATGTTCCATTGCTGTCAGCGGGATGATTTCATCGGCTTTACGGACTTCAGCCCGGCTAAAGTCAATAGTGCAGCCGTCCAAATNTATCAGAGGTGCATCTTCCTTATAGCATCGGCGTAAAACGGCATAGATGCGAAAAAGCAATTCCTGNGGCAGAAACGGTTTTACAATATAGTCATCCGCTCCGAGCCCTAAGCCGGATAGTCTGTCCATAGCTTTGTCCTTTGCAGTCAGAAAAATTATTGGTATATCTGAAAATGAGCGTATCTGCTGCATAAGGAAAAAACCGTCTCCGTCCGGAAGCATAACGTCTAAAATAGCAAGGTCAGGTTTTTCATTTTGAACCNCAGAAATTCCTTCTTTAACTGAAACAGCAGTCANAATATTTCTAAAGCCATCATCCGATAGGATTGCCGTAACCATTTTAAGCAGTTCCGGCTCGTCATCCACAAGCAGGAGTTTNTTATTGTGTAAAAAAGAATGATCCATGATAATCCCCTCCGTGATTNNTGTAACTCAGGCTTCCGNGCCTGAGCTTATTGTACCATATTTTTTTGTTTCAAAAGCCGTTTTGCAAAAAAGTAAGGTAAAAGTAAGGTCGTCGGAAAGTTAATGTCAGGTTGGTGCTGTACCATAGAGACATGGAAAGGAGATGTTTTTATGGAATACACTATCACCACTGAACAGTTNANAAAAAAATACAAAAATTTTGTTTCTGTCAACAATGTTTCAATTCACATTCGGAAAGGCAGCATTTACGGTTTTCTTGGTCCNAACGGTGCGGGAAAATCAACTACCATGAAAATGCTGCTGGGGCTGACTGCACCCACAAAAGGNAGTTTTACCATTAACGGAAGGCACTTTCCGGAAGAACGGCTTGCTATCTTAAGGGAAATCGGTTCTTTCATTGAATCGCCGTCATTTTATGCAAACCTGACCGGCAGGGAAAATCTCGATATTATCCGTCGTATTTTGGGACTGCCGAAAGATTCTGTTGATGANGCCTTGAAACTGGTCGGCCTGGAGGAGTTTGGAAANCGTCTGGCTAAGAAATNTTCANTGGGTATGAAGCAGCGGCTTGGTCTTGCAGGAGCGCTGTTGGGAAGACCGCCCATCCTGATTCTGGACGAACCCACTAATGGNCTTGATCCTTCCGGCATCCATGAGATTAGGAATCTGGTTAAATCCCTGCCGAATCTTTNTGACTGCACCATAATGATTTCATCCCATATGCTTTCTGAAATTGAATTACTGGCAGACGACATCGGAATTCTCAATCACGGGAGACTTCTGTTTGAAGGAAGTCTGGATGAACTGCGGTATAATGCACAGCAGATGGGGATGTCCGAANGCAATATGTTTGGCTCAGGAAATAGGATTAGCGAAGCAAACAAAGTTAGCNAAGCTAACTTGGAAGATGTGTTCCTTGCTATGGTGGAACAGGACAATGCTGCAAGAAAGCAGAGGGCNNANCTATGANCATACTGGCAATTGAGCTTCGGAAAGAAAAAAGGACGGGNGTNATACCGGTATTGTTGGCTGTTGGCATTTTGGGCGCGGCTTATACTTTTCTCAATTTCATTATNCGNAAANAAACNCTTCTGAGTTTACCGCTTGCACCTATGGACGTCCTGCTGACACAGCTTTACGGTATGATTATGATTTTGAATATGTTTGGNATTATAGTTGGNGCNTGNATGGTTTATAACATGGAGTTTAAGGGTAATGCTGTCAAAAAGATGTATATGCTCCCCATAAGTGTTTCGGGAATGTATTTTTGCAAGTTCCTGATTTTATCGGTTCTGTTATTTGCGGCAGTAACTTTACAAAACCTTTCGCTTGCCCGGATTGGTATGACAGATTTACCGCATGGGACGTTTGAAATGGTANCTTTGATTAAATTTGCAGGATACTCTTTTATCACATCAATACCTGTCCTNTCATTTATGGTTTTGATTTCGTCCCGTTCTCCTAATATGTGGGTCCCGCTGGGCGTAGGGGTTGCCGGTTTTTTAAGTGGAATGGCATTGGCTAATTCAAGTCTTGACCTGTTGCTGCTTCATCCATTCGTTATAATGTTAAAGCCCGCAGTTGCCATGAGTGCNCAGCCGGATATAANTGTTNNTATATGGGCNTGTATTGAAACGNTGNTTTTNCTTGGCATAGGGCTGTGNNTGGCAAAGAATNTGCGTTNTGAGTAAGGAGGAATATTNATNATGAGTTTTATGGANCTTCTTAAAATTGAATTTATTAAAGTAAAACGTGGTAGAATCGTACCGTTGATTTTTATTGCCCCGTTGTTGNTGGTGGTCTCNGGAGTCGCAAACCTGAGNATGTANTTTACACCGGAATATACNAACGCATGGCCNGCTATGTTCATTCANAGTGCNNTGGTTTATGCNTANTATCTNNTNCCGTTTTCCATGATTGTNGNCTGTGTAATGATTGCAGGNCGGGAAACAGGGAATAACGGNATCTTAAAAATGCTGGCNNTGCCGGTNAGCNGNTANGCGCTCTCTNTGGCNAAATTCTGTGTGCTGGNATTTTANCTGTTTATGGAGATGGTCGTTTTCCTTGCTGTGTTTGTGATTGCCGGGACAGTTGCCACAAGCACAATGGGCGTGACTGAAACGCTGCCAGTTTTCTATCTGTTGAAATGGTGCATAGGACTGTTTCTGACAATGCTGCCATGCGTAGGGACTATGTGGGCAATCACTGTCCTATTTGAAAAGCCGCTGCTTTCTGTGGGGCTGAACCTGCTCCTTGTTATCCCCGGTGTGTTGGTTGCAAATACACCTTTATGGATAGCTTATCCTTATTGTTACAGCGGATATCTGGTGTCCTGCTCCTTGCATGACTTTACGGTAGAATCCGGTACAACGGCATTTTCACTGTTCCCATTCCTGACGGTTGCGATGCTGGTCTTTGCGTTTGTACTTGCGGTTGCCATTACACGATTTGGAAAGAAAGAGATGAGATAAATTTATTATGAAAAAATTTGTTGTGGTCTGCTTGCATCGATAAGTCTTTTTTGTAGAATGCCTGATTGTTTTATAATATAATAAGCCTATCAGGAGGTATTATTTTATGTCTGAAAATGCCGTTCTTTTGTCATTGCCGGAAAATGATAAGTTGAGTGGAGTTGGATTTTTACATCAGGTAAGTGTGAATGAAACTTTTCAATGTCATACCCATGATTTTTATGAGTTTTTTTATGTGTTAAAAGGGAAAGCCATTCACGATATTAATGGACAGAAAATAGTTTTGTCTCAAGGTTCACTTGTGTTTATCCGGCCTGCGGATGTGCATCACTATAGCTTTATAAACAACTATGACATGGAAATGATTTCTATTGGTGTAGAGAGTGATATGGTTCAGTCGGCATGTAACTTTTTGGGAATGGATATACAGGAATTTGTGAAACCTTACCTGCCACCGCAAATTGTTTATGCGGGAGGCAGTCACTGGGATATGGCAGAGAAACTGCTGCTGATAAATAAGAAGACAAGAGGGCAGGAAAGAAGGCAGTATTTTTTGTCGATTCTGACGGAATTACTATATCAAATGAAATTTGGCCGTGAACAGCAGGATAAAATCATACCGCCATGGTTATCAAGCCTTATGGAAGAAATGAGCAAAACCGAAAACTTTGTAGAAGGTTTGCCTAAAATGCTTGAATTATCGGGAGTATCACAGGAACATTTGAATCGGTCATTTAAAAAGTATTTAGAGCTGACGCCGACTGCATTTATCAATATGAAGCGGATTGATTACAGCGCAGAGTTACTTTTAGAGGGAAAAGAAAACATTCTTGATATCTGTTATATGTGCGGGTTTAATAATGTCAGCTATTTTTATCAAATTTTCAAAGAAACATACCATTGTACGCCAAAGCAGTTCGTAAAAGAAAGGATGGGCATGCGAAATCAATATAGTGGAAAAATAAGTTAATATGCTATGAGAAGAAACTATATATGTCTGTTAAAATGGGTATCAGGTAATAGGAGGATAAGTAGAGATGTTTCCGAAGGATTTTACATGGGGTGCAGCAACTTCATCTTATCAGATTGAGGGCAGTCCGACAGCTGACGGTAAAGGCGTATCAATTTGGGATATTTGTTCAAAGCAGCCCGGAATAGTAGTGAATAATGAANATGGTGATGTNGCCTGTGATCATTACAGNCGCTTCAGGGANGATGTTCGTATTATGAAGGAGATGGGACTCAAGGCATACCGNTTTTCCATCAGCTGGCCGAGAATNTTGCCGGATGGTANGGGAAAAGTTAATGAAAAAGGNGTGAAGTTTTACAGTGATTTNGTNGATGAGCTTCTTTTAAACGGTATTACTCCTTATGTGACCCTTTTTCNTTNNNNTTATCCCGAAAAATTGATGAAGCGCGGCGGATGGCTTAACNGGGAATGTGTTGACTGGTTTGCGGAATATACGANATGTGGTTGTNGAGCATNTGTCAGATCGTGTGGACCATTGGCTCACCATNAATGAACCGCANTGNTTTGTNGAACTTGGTTACGAGGAAGGNGTTCATGCNCCGTGTATGCGNGTGGGNAGNCGGTATGCATTTGATGTAGCGCATAATATGTTATTGGCGCATGGTAAGGCTGTTCAGACAATTCGNGCTTATGCGAAAAAGAAACCGTTGATAGGTTTTGCGCCTGCGCTGAATTATGTGATGCCGGANAGTTCTGCTCCTGAAGATGTTGAAGCGGCAAAACAGAAGATGTTCAAATGCAGCAGGGATAATGGTCTTTGGTGCACTTCNTGGTGGACGGAACCGATTTATCATGGCCGTTATCCTGAAGATGGTTTGAAAGAATTTGCTGAATGGCTGCCGGATTATACGGATGAGGACATGAAACTAATCAGCCAGCCGCTGGACTTCTTTGGCTTTAACTATTATCAGGCAAGCAGGTATTCCGATGTTAAGAAGCCAGGATATGCGGAAACTGCTGNTGAATGGCCTATTGAGCCTGAGGGAATTTACTATATGGCTAAGTTTTTGCAAGAGAAATATGGTCTACCTCTGCTTATTACAGAAAACGGTATGGCAAATCTGGATTGGCCTTTGCAGGATGGAGGCATTCATGATATACAGCGAATTGATTATATCGAGCAGCATCTTAAGAATGTGCATAGGGCAATAAGTGAAGGGGTGGACATCCTTGGCTATATGTATTGGTCTTTCATGGATAATTTTGAGTGGAATAACGGATATCGAAAGCGATTCGGCTTAATTTATGTGGACTATATAACACAACAGCGTATATGGAAGGATTCGGCACACAGATACAAAGAAATCATTGCAACAAACGGCACTTGTTTATTGAATTAAGACAGCATTGCATTAAGATAGGAGCATGGGATTGAGATGATTGATATTACAACATTTGGAGCAGTAGGCGATGGGAAAACTATGAACACTGTGGTCATTCAGGCAGCAGTGGATGAAGCTGCAAAGTCAGGTAGCATGATTTATATTCCTGCCGGCGTTTTCCTTACGGGGACGATAGTATTGAATGGCGTATCCCTGTATTTGGAGAGTGGCGCAGTATTAAAAGCCTCAGGTAATATGGAAGATTACCCTGAACAGCCCTATTTTCACAATGAATTGGGAGTATTGAGGGCAATGCTGGTGAATCTGGGACATGATAATGTGACAATCGAAGGCTGCGGCACCATTGATTTCAGTGGATCTGCTTTCTACGATATGGAAGCGTGGAATGTTCCATCCGGAAAGGCAGCCTTTACCGAAGAACAGGTCAAAGAGTGCACACATCCGATTGGGATTCGTCCCGCGCAATGTCTCTTTTTTCATGACTCAAAAAATATCACCATACGTGGTGTACGGGTCATTGACTCTCCTTGTTGGACATTGACATTCAGTGAGTGTGAAAACGTGAAATTGCTGGGGCTGACAATTGATACCGATTTGAATATCCCGAACGATGACGGTATTCACATTTCTGCCTGCAAAGGCGTGATAATTTCAGACTGTCATATTTCCAGTGGTGACGATTGCATTGCACTATCCGGCATCACAAATTGGGAAAATNCCTGTGAGGACATTGTCATCACAAACTGTGTACTGCGTTCGTGTTCGAAAGCCATTGTTATCGGTTATGTTTACAGTATTGTGCGCAATGTGCTGATTTCCAATTGCATCATTAAAGAAAGCAATCGCGGGTTGTGTTTAATGTGCAATGACGAAAGTTCCTTGGTGGAAAATGTTCGTGTTGATAATATGTTGATTGATACCAAGGTTCGCGCCGGTAACTGGTGGGGCAACGGCGAGCCGATTTTTATGATGGCAGTTAAACATGACCATCATATTCCCGCTGCGCAGCATCCTCATANAAAAACAGAATGTGCAATTCGTAATGTACATATTGAGAATGTAACCTGTACNGGCGAGAATGCCATGGGTGTGTACGGCNCAAATNGAAATATNCGNGANGTGGAGNTGCNTNATATNGATTATACGCGCAANCCNNCTGCNAATATTGNACTCAAGGGGTATNCNTTTGATTTTNCCCCAAGTNAGATANACTTTGAAGTGNCTGCTGATTGNGGNCTCTATATTGGCGGTAATGCGGAAGTTAAGTTGGATAACATGATAATGCGTAAGTGGAGCATTATCCGGGAGTGATACGGANTACAAAATCCTGATAATCTGCTCATATAAACAGCTGCTTTTCTCCCAATGAAANGTATGATTAACATGCATGTGNCCGAAAAGCCAATGCTTATAATCAACAGTCTGCTTAATTTCCTGTAAATAATCTGTCAACCTGTCGCTTTGATATAATCCGGAGCCGCCATCCATTTGTCTGAGTAACGAAGTATACGGGCTATGAGTAATGATGTAATCTACCTTATTATCATGCTTTTCGAGATTTACCAATCCTACCTTTAGTTCTTCTTCATTTGGTAATTCTCTTTCCCACCAGCTCATATGATTGATTCTGTATAAGGCAAAAGGATTCTTATCTAATTTTCTCTTCTTTTCTTTGAAGTCCGGGTCATCAGGTTCAAGAATGCCTGAAGATATATCGTGACTGCTTGCACCGCCAAAGGCAAAAAACGTCCTATCTTCAATATTGAAAACCTGGCCCCTCATAAGATGAATTACTGAAGGCCTTATAAAATTTACCTTACCGCCATGCCATTCTTCTACCGGATATTTATCAAGCCTGTCAAAATTATCATGGTTTCCATCGATAAAAACCGTTGTAAATGGTTTCTTTTCAAGCCAGTCAAGCCAATATTTTTCGGTTTTGTTTTCTCCGGTGAAATCCCATACAAGACCAAAATCACCGAGAATTATAACGGTATCATTTTTGGTCATTTCTTTTTGCTCGGTAAATATATCGGAAGAAAGTCTTTGCGGATTACCATGTATATCGCCTGTGACCCATACGCTCATAAAAAATACCTCTTGTTGGAATTATTCGATTTCATACATTTAGGTGTTTACTTTTCGTACAAAACTTATATCTGATTTTAACATAAAGGAAAATAATTTTCGACATAAACATTTGTGTGATATAATAAGCTCAGGCTCGGCAGCCTGAGAAAACGCAAGCGTTGCTTGGGTCACAAGAATTACTTTGTAATAACAACAATCAAGATAAAAGGAGCCAATATGCAGTCTATAGAAATCAGATGTAAAAATTGCGGAAAAAAGTTATTGAAATATGAAAAGCGCAGTACCAGAAAATATAAGAGTCCGGTGAAAAAATGTAAAAAATGCGGAACAAGATATGCAGACCCGCGGTGTTGTGAAATGGCTATTGAGGGCATTCCGGAGGATACCTTTTATATTCCGTCATATGTGATTTTTATGATTATAGGAGCGTTAATATTATATAGAGGCATTCACTTGTTTAGTGTGCATCAAATCGGAACGCCGGATGAAATCCAATGGCTTTTACCATCGTTTTTCACATTAATCGGAATTGTAATAGTGATTGGCAGTATTGTGGAAATTATTGCAATTAAATCAGGCCTGAAGGCAAAAAAGTATGAGAAATTGAGAAAAGAATCGGAAGAGAGATTAAGCGACAAAAGTTATGTTTATATTCTTCAGGACTTAGGATATAAAGTGCCTGAAAAATATTTATAAGGAGAGGCGTTATGAAGAAAAAATTGAGTAGTGTATTCGGAATTCTGGTTTTGGTCGGTCTGTTTACGTACTTTTTGATAAGCGCTGTATTGGCTTTAACCAACAAAAAGGACTTACATACCATAAATTTGGCAGGGGCGTTTGAAATATTGGAAGTAGAACATGCCATTAACGGATTGATACCTATAGGTACGGATCATTATTATATAGGCATTGAAGAAGGATCTTATGATGCCTATATTATAAAAGCTTCCAAGAGGTGGTTTAAAAATAATTTTGATTCGGATTATTTGGCGAGAGATGCAGATGGAATTCAGATTACGGCATTGGCAGATAAAGTGCATGATGGTAAAATATGCAGAGAACTGCAGTCCCGTACTGCACAGATAGAAGAATTGAATTATCCTCTAGGAACAGAATACTGCTTGAATAAGGGGTATAAGGTCAATGCGATTATGAAGCTGTTTATAGTTTTATTTGTTATCCTGACCATTATAGCAGCTATTGCCTTGAGGAAACCTGAGCGGAAAGTAAACTCCGTATTTTCGACATGTTGGATTGTGGGATTTATCATTGCAGTAATTTTCATGTTTATATGTCTTAGATAACTCATTCAGGCATCGTTTTTAGACAGGGATTACACATGGCAGACCTTATATGGTGGTATAACCGTTTTTGTAAATTGTGGAATTAAGAAAACAGTTTCTTCTGTAGTTACAGATATACGGACGATTATTGTATTTTTTTATGGGTTATGGTGGAAAATGAAAAATAAAATCAAGATTACGACTAATTCAAACGAAATTCAATGGCTATACTCACAAGATTGGGAGTATTATGATTATGGTAATTGTAAGAGACATTTGCAGATTATCTTCCCATACAAGTCGGAAATGAGAAAGGATGAAAAGTATCCGCTAATCTTATTTATTCCCGGTTCCGCCTGGCATAAACAAGAAATGTATAATGACATTCCACAATATGCTATTCTTGCTAAACGAGGATTTGTTGTTGCTGCAATGGAATATCGCGAGTCTGATATTGCAGCTTTTCCGGCTCAAATTGAAGACGTATATAATGCATTAAATTTCATTCCAAGTATTGCAGATAATTTCCATATTGATACAAGTAAAATTTTCCTTATGGGGAATTCTTCCGGCGGACACATTGCTATGATGTCTGTTCTTTTTAATGCGCATGGATTATGTAATACATTACCGAAAATTTCCGGTGTTATTTGTGAAAGCGGTTCAACGGATTTACTAATCTGTGCAAAAGAAGACCTTCCTCCATGGATGAAAATTCGTCCGTCTGCTGTACTTCTTGGTGTTGATAAAATTGAAGGTAATGAAGAACTTGCAGAAAAGGCTTCTTGTTCTATGTATATTTCAGAGAATATTGAGCTTCCTCCGATATTGCTTATGCACAGCGAATNTGACCCGATTGTGTCCGTAGAAAATAGCAGGACGCTATATGAAAAACTTGTTACTTCCCATCATAATGTTTTATATTATGAACTTGAAGAAAGTGATGCTCACGGTGGTGCAACTTATTATGATAGTGCGATATTGGACATTATTCAGGAATTTTGCACAAAGTGCATATCAGAAATATAAATATTTTGTGTTGACAAATGTCGCCTCGCAATATATCATATTTGGTATATACCAAATATGATATAGGAGGATTGNATGAACGAAACAGTATATATTTATTTAAAATTAGAGAATGTGAAAGCGGAGGAGCAGGAAGAACTGATCAATAAAATGGATGATATGCTTTTGCCGGCAGGTCTTAAGTACAGTGGCTTCCGCAACATGTATATTCCGCAGGATCAAAAGAGGCGGGATGACATCGTGTTTGAGGCGATTCATATGTTGGAAACCTGTGACTGGCTTAAAGGTGTTTATGATTATGTCCTGACGGGGAATAGGTGTTTCAATAAGGGCTTGGACGCCATTGATTGTTCCCGTATGACTCGTCCAAAAGAGTCTAAGATGGCATATTATGAAGAGTATTATTTGAAATCAAACAAGCTGCCGCATGGCATATTGGTGGATGAGAATGATTGTCTGGCAGATGGATATGTCTCTTATCTGCTTGCGCAAAAATATAAGTTAAGGCAAAATATAGTTGATGGGCTTGAAATCTACCATGTAGAGAGTGATGTTCCGTATAAGAAAATTGTGGCAGGAAGGCATGTTACATTTGATAAAGATGATATTACTATAAAAAGCGAAAATCATTACAAATGGATATATGATATAAAAATGCCTGTTGTACCGGGGGATGTGCTGCTTGTAAATACTAAAAAAGGGAAAGATTTTATGGTAGTAGAAAAGATCTTTTATGAAGCCGGAAATAAAAATTTAAGTTCATATAAAAAAGTAATAAAACATACAGGGAAAAGGCTTGAAATAAAATAACTATAAAGCAGACGGGAGCTAGTTATGAGTCGGATGGATCATATTGTTAATTTTCAAGGACAGGAAATCTTAATAGAAGTACAGCAGAATGAAGCGCGTCAGGAAGTTATTGACTTGTTTAGAAATTATCGGAAGGAAATAGGTATGACGCAGGTGGAGCTGGGTAGACGAATCGGAATTCCTCAATCCAACGTTACGCGGTTTGAGAGCGGTAACTATAATCCTACATTGGAGTTTCTCGTGAAGACAGCAGCGGCAATGGGGAAAAGGGTTAAGATTTCGCTGGAGGATTGAAAAATTATTGGACAATCCGGTGTACAGTAATTTTTAGATAAAATGATAAGGATATCTGCATGGAAGAAAAAGAAGAATTGTTAAAAGTAGGACGCTATAATTCTAAGGTCAATGAGATTTTAGGAATAAATATCGGAGATTTAGAGATATATAGATCAAAAGGACTGCCATCACATATGATTAAGAGGAAACACTTTAAATGCTTAAAATACATAGATTATATACCGGATATAATTTTGTCACCAGATTATGTTGGCATAAATCCAAATGAACACGATTCAAGTATAGAGTTTATTAAGAGATATGCTGATAATGTTTTGGTTGGAGTCAAATTAGATGCAGATGAAAACTATTTATATGTTTCTACTATGCATGATATACAGGAATCTAAAATATCAAGACGACTATATAGTGGAAGAATAAAGGAATTTTCCGTTGACAGAGAAAAATAATAATAGTATATTATAAATGAAAAGAGAATATGATAATAATAAGCATAACTATTTTTGAGGTCGGAAATGGTTCCCGACGCACTCTGTAAAGAGTACCTGAGATGATGGATACACCGCCCATCCAAAAATAATTATGCTTTATTATATTAGTGATTATTCAAATCAGACAGAAATTTCCAAGCTCCAACACCCTTTTCTGCGCCGCCAGAATTTCTTCCTCGGTTCCATTCCACTGTTTCATATCTTCATGAATGAAGTACAGCATTCTGTCCGATAGATTTGCCATAAAAGTTCTGGTGACTTCGCCAGACGCACCTACCAGTGCAGCTGTCAAAGTCAGACTGTCCATATTTCGTAGGATGGACTGAATTTCAAAATCACCAACATGTTTGAACTCTTCTAATAAATCTGTGTTGTCGGAATACATTTTTTTGTCTTTGTATTGATTCAAAATTTCCTCTCGAGTATATTTAAGCATTTCACTCATCCTTCCGTTTTTCTCTCTGTAATCTATGCCGATATAAGATGCAATCAACTCCTGCAAAATCTCAGTGGACTCCCCGGAAAAAATTTTTCGGAGTACCGATGCGATCATATTCCCTTCCGGCTGCTCAGCTTTAGGAAGAGTTGCAACATAATTTTCAAGGAATCGAAATGCCTCATCTATTTCCATTTGCTTCATATATAAATTCAGAATATAAGGAATCGCAAAAGCAAGAAATTTGCTTCCGCTTTGGAGTTTTGGAGCATAAGCTTCCATGGCGCGAAGGCCTTCCGCTTTACTGATTTCACTGCATTTTAGCAAGTCGTCTCCTATCATGGCAAGTCGGAGTTTTTTCTCATCATACGCCCCTACTTTGTCAACTTGTATCGTGGTTCTGCCTACAAGTTCATCGATACTGCATTCAAAAAAATCAGCCAGCGCCCACAGCATTTCGATGCTTGGATTTGACAAATTTCGTTCCCACTTGGAAATAGCAGCCGGACTGATGCTGAGTACTGTTGCTAACTGCTCCTGACTCATCCGCTTTGCCATGCGCAGGGAATATATTTTTCCACCCATAGCCATTCCATGATACTTTATACTTTCCATATTGATAACCATGTTCCTTTCTTAATCTGCGAATTTGTGCAGACATAAATATTATTGTTAATCACGGCAGATGCCGTGTTTGTGATATTTTCAAATACGCTTTATAAGATTGAGTTTACTGTTTCACACAGCTAAAGTCAAAGGATAAATCATTGAGTTTTTAAACCAGTGGTTTCAAGCGTGAATTGCAATCGTCCATCTGTTCATAACCAAAACTTTGCTGCTTTGCTGTTCATAACAATATTCATTTTCACTGAAACTTCTTTTCAGTCTGCTTCGTATTATTATTAGAATATTATCATTAGGATAAGAGATTGAAATTTTAAGATAAAGAATAGATAACAATGGAGGAGTTGAAAGATGGGCGTAAATGAAATTGGAGCGGCAGGACATCCGATAACAGGGTATGAAACAAGAAAGACAGAAAGAAACGCAGGAGGAGGAAACTTTGCAAAGCAGGCAAAGGAAGCGGCACAGGCAGCAGGGCAGACGACTGCTGTTTTGCACGGCGCGGAGGAAGGGTCAGGCGATATCACGATATTCTCAGGGGCAGAGCTCGTGAGCGGTTCATCATACTCCGTATATAAGACACAGGACTTTGATTCGGAGAATCCCATATATAAAGTGAAAGTATGGGATAAATCCGGAAATGTGACGGAACAGATGGTGGATGTGTCAAAGGTTGATCTGAAAAATTGCAGTACGATTGAAATGTATGCTTACACTGCTAATCTAAAAGAAAGTGGAAAAGGCAGCTTTGAGGATACAGTGTTGAAAGCCGTAGTCGCAAAAACTGTGAAAGATAGTGAGAGCAGTTCCGGCACATGGAGCTTTTCAGATAAATTTGATTGGGAAAAAATCGTGAATGACCTCATGCAGTCATCGTATTGCTATGGGGATTTAAATGGGTACATGGAGTGGAAGAAATTTTTAGAAGGAATAAACAATGGGGAGAAGGTGAAGCGGACACAGGATAAAGCAACAGATTATGCTGAAAAAGCCTTTGATATGGTTGGTCCCAATGCACCNCAGAATGTAAAGGATGCNTGGATGGAAGCAGCGAAAGAAGTAAATGCAAATGGAATGGGAATCCGAGGCAACGGAATGATGAGCCATATATCGCAGATGATGGTGCAAAGGCTCAACAAAATGCTTAAAGGAGAAACAGAGAATCCGGATATTCTTGGAAACACAGTTCAGTCAGCAATCAAAGCAACAGAGCAGGCTCTTTATGATTTAGAGCATCCTCTGGCATCTGCGTATAGAAGCACAGAGGCGGAGAAAGGCCGCATCAAAGAAAGGGAATTTTATATAGCATTTTTGGATAAATTGAAAAAGCTATAGAATAAATATTGACAATAAGTTACAGACAGTGAAGCCTTCAATGGTTTGATGCAGACGCTAGTATATATGATAGCAATGGAGGATTTGAGTAATGAATGTTAATGGAATGGGATTGAGTTATTCTGCGTGGAGAAAAACAGAAAAGACACAAAAAAATAATTCAAGAACAGGTTTTGCGGACATGATATCAAATGCGAAAACAGTAGTGGGTTTATCTTTTCAGAGAAGCGGCATAAGGGTATCGGAACAAGCCTCTTTGTTAAAAGCATACAGAGCATCGTCTACACCGGTAGTACATAGAGTGAAGCCTTCTTATGAAACATACGAATCCGAAAATTACAGAATTGTACCCAATAATGAATCTGACTGTTTTAATATTTATAATAAGCAGGGAGAGAGGATAGGCACTTTTGAATATTCCGATATCAAGATCAGACAGGACAATGCAACTGGTAAGCAGTTTCTGATTTCGGAGCATGGAACCATGAGTTATGATGCAGTGGTACTGGACGGCGAGCTGAAAGATGCCTTACAAAATATCCTGGGAGTTGAAATGTTAGAAACGGAGGAATTGCAGGGATTTACATTAAAGACACATTCCGTCACTGGCATACAGTATCTGGTACGTGATGGTGAAGAAGGGCGGGGAGGCAAAGTCCTTTTACAGAGTCAGGATGATATAAAAAAGTATGAAACGTTGGCGGAAACCTATTTCAATAAATATCCCAACTTAATTGAAAGTAAAGAAGAGGCTTATATATGGGCTGACTTGGAGATAAAAGGCTTAGCGCAGCATACTAATAATGGGATTATCTCTATGGGTTATGATGGAATGTCCTACAATGATAACTCAAATTATAAAAACAACTGGAGCATTCTGTTTTCAGGAGATACCTATAAACTGATTTTTGACTGGATGCAGAATCACAGTGAAAGCATAGAGGAAATGTCAAAATTGTCAACATGGCAGGATGTATTTAAGAACATTGGTAGCTACCATGGGAATGTAATAAACATAAAATAAATTCAAAGAGGACAGTAAGATTTAATAGGTACAGTGTCATAGGAGGAATAGAATAAAAAAGTCATTTAGTAGAAAAGTTTGTCTTTTTGTAGTAATATAATGGTGTTGGATAATTCGATAAATTGGCATTTATGTAGGAGATGAGTAGATGGATACTACAGAAAAATTCAATAGTCTGGCATCGGTTTATGCGGTGGGAAGACCAATATATGCGGAGGAATTTTTGACAGACTTATATGAAAAAATTGGATTTTCAGCAAAATCTATTATTGCGGATGTTGGTTCTGGAACTGGAAAGTTTGCAAAACAAATGATTGAAAGAGGCTCTTATGTCTATTGCGTAGAACCAAACAAAGATATGCGAAATCAGGCTATCTTAGAATTAGTAAAATATGAGAATTGCAGCATTATAGCAGGAGATGCTTCTAACACCACACTACAGGATTGCTCGGTTGATTTTGTCACAGTGGCACAGGCTTTTCATTGGTTTGATGTAAAATTATTTAAAAAAGAATGTAAAAGAATTCTCAGGACAGGTGGAAAAGTATTTCTTGTATGGAATATGAGAGACATGAATTCTGACATAACACAGGAAAGTTATAAAATTTACAAAGAATACTGTCCCGAATTTAAAGGATTTGGTGGCGGAATACAAAAAGATGATATGAGAATAAAGGATTTTTTCAATAATAAATATGAAAGATTAGAATATGATAATCCATTATACTATGACAGGGAAAAATTTATCAATAGAAGTTTATCGGGTTCATATTCTCTGAAACAGCAGGATAAAAACTATGCGGAGTATATAAATAAATTGGAATTGCTCTTTTATAAATATGCTAATGATGATGTAATTATTATGCCAAATAAAACAATAGTATATGCGGGATGCATAATGTGATAAACTTCATACAGAAAAANTGAAAGGGAAGAGGTNTTTTCGCCTCTTCCCTNCTATTATATTATACTANAAAAACCGCNAAAANTCAAGNCTTGTANCGNNTACCGACNGGGGATATACTGAATATTCCAAAGGAGGTATGCATATGGGTGAGCAAAATTGGATGGAGTTATTGAACAGNCAAACATGGCTGAAACAAGTANANGCGACGAANCAGTATACAGAAAAATTTGGNNTGGCATTATCNGAAAAAGACGCNGAACTTNTGCTTGNGGAAAAGAATAATACACTNAAANCCGAACGGAGNGTTGAATTTGGACAAAGCATTTTGCCGCANATCATTTATGCATTCTGTGATTCTTCNTTTATATCNCANANTAATTATGTTGANACNNTGNTNCGNTTNCAGGANATATTTTATCTCTATAAAAATGAAATGCANGANGAGATTACNGATGACGAACTTATTCATTTTATGAGAGAACAGTTTGAAACGGTGTGNTATGGNGATNTNGACTATCTTGANGGGACTTGNCTGGATATTTTTGCNCAGGCAATCAGAGCCGGTTATAGAGGATATAAAGAGACGCAGGGATATGGAGAATTTGAAAAATTTGATATTGTCCCAAGATGGGATAAGGGACTGTATTTAGAAGCGTTAAGTGAGCTCTGCTGGAGGTAGAAAGGAATATGGGTATTAATATNGATTATGAAATGGGTGAACTGCTTCCGATAGTTTCTGAACTGGCACAAAAATATACCGGTTACGAAAGTACATCTGTCACTTATGAAAAAGCGCAGTCACTTATGGANGCGGTTTTATTTTGCTTGAGTGANTATAACAATTCATGCACAAACAGTCTCGCCAATAAGGATATTTCTGTAAAAGAGCAGTATAATATCGGTGTAAAACTTTTATTTGAAAAGGTGGATGATATCAGAAAAATATATAATGAGATTTCTTCTGAATTTGAGGATTTTGGGGTTAAGTGTTTACATGATACGGTACAAAAGGGTATCCCGTATTTTCTGAAATGGTATGACATAAAATTTTGTCCGCAAAATACTATATTGACTTTGGATTATCCACTGCTTATAGATTGCAGTTCTTTAAAAGGCGCGGATGCAGTTTATAAATATATACGGGCTGTTCAGACAGAACAAATATTTTTAGGCGCGTTCGATAGGAATTATGTCATTTCAGCTTTGGAAAAATACGATTCTGAATACCGTAATATGATAGAAAACATATGCAGCATTNTATTGACAANTTTAATCGGTCATCTTGCAATTAAAAAACCTTTTAGCAACGCCGAATTTCTGTATGAAGAATATCTTCAATTATCAAAAGTATTTGAAGGGAAATCCATTTCTGATATAGAGGATGTTATAAAAAGGTTTATTAAGGAGATAGTGAATCGGTTTTATGAAAATAATATGGATATGCTTGATTATCTATGCTGTGAAACGAATAATATAGCGGTACGAATTTATATGGCAATNCAGCATGGACATTTAAGTAAGATTTTTATGTAATGCATTTCATTGCGAAATCGAANAACATANAAANNANNTAANATCTNTTATTTTCAATTNNTNANGAATGTTGATTTCATTTAAGNNTTTTAATATAATTAAGTTGTAAGTATAAGTTTGGGNGANTTAGTTATGAATGANAGANAGGANNCTACTGCATGCAGCAAAATAATTTTTTTATAGANGGTTTGCAGGGNGCCGGNAAANCTACATTTGTGCAGCGGCTTTCTGATAAGTTAAGAGATTATANGGTTTTNCGNGAGGGAGATTATTCACCNGTTGANCTGGCATGGTGCGCTTATGTTACAAAAGAACAATATAGCAGAATATTGGNGGAGTATCCATCGCTCNGCGCAGAAATTCAGNAAAAAACNGTNGNGGAAGACANTCATAAAATTATCTGTTACACTCAGATAATTACAGACGTTCCCGAATTTCATAAAAATATGGAAAAGTTTGAAATCTATAATGGGAATCTGGATAAAGAATCGTTTGAAAATGTGATTTTTGAACGATTTAAAAAATGGAATGGAATCGGACAGATTTTTGAGTGTTCCGTTTTGCAAAACATTATCGAAAACCAGATGCTGTATCTTATGATGACTGATGAAGAAATATTGGATTTTTACAGGAGATTAAAGAATGTCCTTGCAGGTAAGCCATATAGGATTATCTATCTGGAAGTGAAGGATATTCGAGGTGCAATTGATATTATCAGAAAAGAGCGTTCAGATGATAACGGAAATGAATTGTGGTTTCCGTTGATGCTTCGGTATTTGGAAGAGTCGCCGTACGGAAAAGAACATATGCTGACGGGGATGGAAGGGCTGATTGCACATTTAGAGAGAAGGAAGGCTTTGGAGCTTAGGATTATTGGGGAGATTTTCAAGGAGAAGAGTGTGATTGTTAAGGCTAAGAAGTATACAGTGGAAGATGTAGCTGCGCTGTCGGTTATGTAAAATTATTGTTTGCATAAAGCCAATGTACAGTTATAATGTTGTAATAAGAAAACGCATTCTTTTTTCAAAGGAGGACATATAATGAACGTTGAACCTAATGATTGGAGACCATATGGTAAAATAATTTATCAGAAACAAAACTTTATAGTTAAGCAGGTCGCAATGCTGCCTGAGAAAGCAGTTGAGTATGATAGTGCGCCCGGTTATACCTGCTGTCCGATTCAATCCTGGCAGCATACGGATTTACATAAGTTATTCGACGACTGGCGTAAACAGTTTGCCAAGGCATCGGGAAATGGTATCTGTAAACGTATACCATGTATCTGCTATCCGGATGCTTTAACCTTTAGGGCAACTTATTTAGCAGGCTTAAAACATAGCGTATTTATGAAAACTATGGAAGATAACATAAGCCGTGGCTGGGAAAGTGCGCGACTCGTTGCGCATGATGTCGTAGTAAAAGCAACAAAATCAAAAGATATGAAGGAGATTTGCAAAGCTATAGGCTATCCGCCATTTATAATAGCTGCACTNGGTAANGCNCTTCTNAAGTTTGAAGATGGNGACGCAATGCCGCTTGTAGCNAAGTTTTATGAAGANNTGNTTACGGGNATTCTCTATGTGCCTGNAGACANNCTTGATGAACTGGCATNTAANATTTCTGATANAACNTGGGAAGTNATTGATGAAACTGAATTTAAATATTAGACNNCGTATCGCAATATTTNNATAGAGTCTATGCAGTGCGGGTGGTTTGCTCTTCTTTTTGAAAATTTATCTTGTTGACTCTAAACCATACNTTAGGTTTATACTNTTTTCATGAAGCGCTTCATAAGTAACTGTAAANANATTNTTGAATGAGGTACAGGCATGAAAATAGGTGAATTTGCAAAAATGNCNGGAATGCCCATATCGGTGCTCAGGCATTATGATAAAGAAGGGTTGTTATGTCCCGACTATGTTGACAATTTTTCCGGTTATCGTTATTATTCGGCTGACCAGATAGGGCAGGTGCATAAAATTGAGCTTTTAAAGAGCGGCGGTCTTTCTCTGAAAGAAATCAGGGAAATTCTAAGAAAAGCTGACGATAATGAGTTCATAAAAAGCATTCTGGAACATCGGGAGTCGGAATACGAAAACATGCTTGCTGCCATCGCGGAGGTGAAGCGTGTAATGTTTGAAAAAGAAGAGAAAAATAAGAAAACTGAACAGGGAAAACTGTCAGNAGTAGAAAAAAACGAATTGGGTGAAATGGTTATAAAGGGATTATCCTTACCTACACCATTGAATCCGGAAGCTTTTCAGGCTGCATGCCGTAGTCTGGACGGGGAGATTCAAGAAAGGAATTTTCAGAGGATTTCAGGATTCCTGACCTACAGCAGTATTAACAAAAATGAAATTCAGGTAGCTGCTAAAGTAATAAAACTTAGAGACGAAATGGGCGAACTGCATGAAGATATAAACCTTATTTTTGAGGATGATGAGCAGGCTGTCGGTAAATGGAAAGTTGTGGGTGAATATGCCGTAAAGGAAGATTTTTATTCCGAGCAGGCAGAGCGGAAAGAATCTGATATGGGAAATAAGGACAGGGAAATTTATTTCCTGCCGGATGGAGAAAGATACTGGATTTACAGCTGGACAAAAGGATATCTGAAATTGGACGGCGGTGGCGAGTCTTGCTTGTGTAGATATCAGATTGAAGACTATCAAGGCAGTCATTATATGTTTGTGGAGAATAAATCCTATGAATATCTTCGCGGTGGGATGCCTACCGNATTGGTGNTGGANCAGNTTGACAATANAAGGTATACNAAGCGTGAGGTTGCCAGAGAAGATGACACNNATATNCCTTTTGTNAATGANGAGCGTGTTCTGGGAGATTGGAANGCNTTTGACTTTATCCGNAATAAAGAGGANTTTGCNCCGGATGTGAATCATCTTCCTCNGGANAGACTGTTNTTTAGNCATATGCATTTTGGAGAAGANGGATTTTTATCCAGTGTTTATATGGANGAAACNACNATGGGTAAAGATATNCAGAGCTGGACGAAGGGNTATGTGCTTAAATATTATAANCATACNGCCTGNGCNTATGANATTGTGACAGTNGATGACANGGACTATATGATNATAGAGTGGAAGAGCGGNGATTACCGCTGGGGCGGTTANGATACGGACTATTATGTATTTATAAAAGANTANTGAAAAATTGNTTTGTNAGANGAATAATGGTATTATTNAAAAAGAAAGTTCNGAAAGGGGATTTATATATGAGAAGATATGTTATGTTTGCATAGCACTGGCTATNGCAAAGACAAAATGAAGTTGTTATAGCCATTGCTATTCCTAAAAAAATATAAATTTAGGAGGCAGACATGGGCTATATTAGAGCAGAAGAAATTCTGCCCATTGATGTAATAGAGTTGATACAACAGTATGTTGACGGAGAAAATATTTATATACCACGCAANNCNGCNNANAGNCNNGCNTGGGGAGCAGGNACACAAATTAAGCAGGAGCTTTTGNNGCGTAACCGNCAAATNTACGCGGANCATCTTGCCGGAAGCAAGACTTCNGANTTGGCATATAAATANTATTTNTCGGAGAAAAGCATACAACGTATTCTNAGNGAAATGAGCAGATAAATAAGTAGNTAAAATTTTGGGCTGATACTTGGTGTCGGCTCATTATTTTTTATAAAAATACATGAGNTAAAATGTAACCCTAAAATGTGTTACAGTAGATTTATGTATTTTACAGCACTTAATAAAAACATTTAAAATGATAGGTAGTCAATTGCAAAACTATCTATTTCGATAACCAGAACTTGTACAACATAAACAAAATAAGGCGCGATTTCGCTTGCGGTGAGCACCGTTTTTGTTTATGTTGTATAAGTTCGTGACTTGCAATAACAGTTTCGCAATTGGCTATTAAAATGACAGCTTGAGAAAGGAGTATAGCAATTATTATGAAAACAACAGAAGAATATATGCAGGGTTTAAAGCAATGGCTTCAGGATACATCTGATACTCCGCTTGAGGAGATGTCTGATTTCTTTACCAAGCGGCTGGGTGATTACGAAGAGCATATGGCAATTTGGGAAACCTCATATCAAATCTTCGCCGGNTTATTACCCTCAGAATGNCAAAGGNTTGTAGANTTNGGATGTGGGACNGGTTTGGAATTGGATAAAATCTGGCAAANGAATCCGAANATAGANGTGACAGGCGTAGATTTATGTCNAAGNATGCTGGATAANNTATNGGAAAAACATTCNGATAAGNATCTTACTANAGTATGNCNGGATTATTTCCAATATGATTTTGGNNNNGNNAAGTGGGANGCGGTTATTTCTTTTGAAAGCCTGCACCATTTCCTTCCTGAGAGAAAAAAAGAATTGTATCAGAAGCTTTATAATAGTCTGAAAGACGGCGGCATTTTCATCTTGGGAGACTATATCGCCTGCTGTAACGAGGAAGAAGAACTTTTGCGCNGCGTATGNNTGAAAAAACGGGAGCAATTCGCNGTNNNGGATAATTGTTTCGTTCATTTTGACATTCCGCTGACATTAGAACATGAGCTTGAGTTGTTGAAGAATGCGGGATTTTTAATTGAAAAAGTATTAGACGACCCTGACAATGCAACAATTATTATANCGAAAAAGTTGTAACGTAAAAATGGTTATGCTGAAATGCATAGCCATTTTTAGTGAGTAGATAAATTTTAAAGGTTTTAGCTAAAAATAGTTTAATAAAAGGAAAAAATGTGTTATTCTTGTTGTAACAGTGAATAATAGGTCNCTTATTTGCTTAGTTTCNAAGCGGGCTTGATACATACGGCTGCAATCTGAGAGAAAGGCGTGGATATNAAAATGNTTAAAACAGTAAGACTTGCAGATATTGCACAAAAAGCAGGAGTCAGCATTGTGACCGTATCAAAGGCGCTGTCAGGGCAGAAAGGCGTCAGCGAAGAAGTGAGGACAAAAATCAAAAATCTTGCTGATGAGATGGGATATATGCCTGTTCATGCGGCACAGAGCGAAAAGTCCAAAACCTATACTATTGGTGTTATCACATTTGAACGTTATTTTAAAAGAATTGCCGCTTTTTACTGGAAGATGTATCAGGAATTGGCAACACAGGCGACAGGACAAAATTGCTTTTCCATGTTGGAAGTTATAGCAAATTTTGATGAAGACAATCTTATATGGCCGAAACTGCTGACGTCAGGGCGGGCGGATGGAATTATAGTCATAGGGAAGCCAAAGAAAGACTATTTAAAAATGCTCTATCAGAATAAAAAAATACCTATGGTGTTTTTGGATTTTTATGATGATGAGATTATTGTGGATTCTGTGATATCGGCAAGTTATTATGGCATGTATAGAATGACGGAATATTTGATAAAAAATGGGCATACGGATATTGTATTTGTGGGAACTCTTATGTATACGGAAAGTATTACGGACCGATATTTCGGATATTGCAAAGCCCTTATGGAGCATGGAATTGAGAGGCATCCGGAATGGGTCATAAACGATAGAGACTATACAGACGGTGTTATAGGGATGAATTACAAGTTTTCTTTTTCAGAGAATAATATGCCTACTGCATTTGTATGCAACAATGATGTCACAGCCTACGCTCTTATAAAACAGTTGGAAGAAAAAGGATATAGCGTTCCGNATGATATCTCCGTGGTCGGTTATGATGATTATTTATATCCTGAGTATGGGGATTCCCAGATTACGACTTATTCTGTCGATATGGGAGCAATGACAAAGGTTGCATTGAGCTATATAGTTAAAAGGATTGAAAAATCTGACATGAATGCCAATGTGCATGTTGTAAGCGGGAAATTGATTGAGCGCAATAGTGTTAAAAAGATATAACAGATTCAGGGGTTATGGAATCGGTGTTTTCTTGCGGTATGTAAGCGGGGTGACACCGGTTTTTTGCTTAAAGAGCCGGACAAAGTGATTCGCATTTTCAATACCGACGATTTGCCCTATGACACATACTTTTTCATCCGAATGCAATAAAAGGTCTTTCGCCTTTTCAATTCTGACACGGTTTAGGTATTGAAGAGGCGTATCTTCATAATATGTTGCAAATTCCCTGCATAATCTGAATTTATTTACATTATATTTTGCGGAAAGTGCATCTAACGAGTATTGTTTGCCAAATGCAGTATCAAAATTCTTTTTCATATCTGCTATATAAGAAGGTACATGATAAAGGTTTGCGGAATGGGAAATGTATANTTTTGTATACAGCTCAATCAGTTTTTGAGAGCGCATGATAGCATGACATTCATTATCTTCCTGTATTTTCAGAAAATTTTTCCATAAAGTAAGAGTATCGGAATCATTATCCAGATTAGAAATGCAACCNCCNAGAGATTCCAGTTTTTGATAAAAATAACAACTTATGGATGATGTGACAAAACAGATAGTATATTCCCAATTGTGTGGACATGCAATTTTATAATGCCTGTGGCAGTCTATAAATGAAAGTGTGCCCTTTTGCAACTCATAGGCTGTGAAATCTTTGTCAGTGTCATAACAGAAAAGTCTTCCCGCACCGTTTGTCGTATAAATTAGGCAAAAAGCATCCAGCCCTGCCACTTCATAAAAAAATGGGGCGGTCACTGATATATTGCAGTGGCTTAACAGACAGGGGAGAACTCCATAGAAATCATATGTTCTGGTATAGACATTCTGAAANTAATCGGAAAAAGAAAANCGATTATTTGTCTCTGATGCAATTAAAGCATTAAAAAATTCCGATGTAAATAATTCTTCAGACATACGCTTCTCNCCTTTCACGGTTGATTATAAAATGGAAAGAAAAAAATAGCAACTAATTTAGCTTAATTTAACTAATAACAAGTATAAAATTATGAAAAATGTATAAAAAATAAGAGTANATATTGTATAAATAGATGAAAATGCTGAAATATCAATAATTGGATATAAATATCAATAAAAGATAGTGACTAAATATATAAGTTAAATTAAACTAAATATAAAGTAAATTACATGTTAATAAAAATTAAATATTTATTAACACACATTTAAAAGGAGGGTTTATTATGAAGCTCAAAAAAATTTTGGCGCTTGTAATGGCGGCAGCAATGACAATGTCTTTAATGGCATGCGGAAATGATGCATCTGGCTCATCTGATGGTTCTTCATCTACTCAAGTGGGTGATTCAAGCGGAAGCGATGCATCTGGCGGTACATCATCAGGCGATGGCAGCAGCGCATCTTCGGGTGCAGTGCCGACATACGCACAGATAAAGCTCGGTGAGGATTATAAAGACCTTGAAGCAAGCATTAAGTTCATCCATCACAAAACAGACCGTGAAGANGATGGGACAATAGCGGCATATATCGAGGAATTTAATAAGGTGTATCCCGGTATTACAGTAGAAACAGAGGGTATTACTGATTATGCAGAGACAGCTCTTTTAAGACTTCCGACAGGAACATGGGGCGACGTTATGTTTATTCCGGCTATTGATATGGTAGACCTTCCTGAGTATTTTATCCCTTACGGAACGGTAAGTGAAATGTCTGAATTAATTAACTTCGCTGAGAATTGGAAATATGAGGATAACTGCTATGGTATCGGTTATATGGCAAATGCACAGGGTCTTATGTACAACAAAGCAGTATTTGCAGAAGCCGGAATAACAGAGCTTCCTAAGACGCCGGATGAGTTTATCGCAGCTTTACAGGCAATNAANGATAATACTGACGCGATTCCGCTTTATACAAACTANGCAGCAGGCTGGACAATGGGCGGACAGTGGGATGCATATCTTGGTGCAATCACAACAGGCGACACAGCATGGTTGAATCAGAAATTCACACATACGGCAGAACCATTTGCAAATAATGGTGACGGAACAGGCGCTTATGCATTGTACAAAATTCTTTATGATGCAGTAGCAAACGGTCTGATNGAAGATGATTACACAACGACTGACTGGGAAGGCTGCAAAGGTATGATTAACAGAGGTGAAATCGGAACGATGGTACTTGGCTCATGGGCAGTGGCACAGATGAAGGCAGCCGGAGACAATCCGGATGANATCGCTTATATGCCTTTCCCGATTACGGTAGATGGCAAACAGTATGCNACAGCAGGTCCGGANTACTGCTACGGTATCAATGCAAAGGCATCCGATGAAAACAAGACAGCAGCTATGATATTTGTAAAATGGATGGTAGAAGAGTCCGGATGGTGCGATTTTGAAGGCGGCTACCCCGTTTCCAAAACAGCTCCTACATCTTTCTCTTTCGATGGCGTTAATATCGTTGAAAATGAGCCGTCAGCTGAGTCAGAAGCGGATTTGATGAACAGAATGAACGCAGAAAGCGAATTAAACTTTAATAATGGCGGTGACTCAAAAGTTATGAAGATTGTAGAAGATGCAGCAGCAGGAGTTTCTTATGACGATATTATGGCTGAGTGGACAAAGACTTGGAATGACGCACANGAAAGTCTTGGTGTAGAGGTAACATACTAAAATAAAAAGTAAGGCTATGATTTGGTCTACAGGCTGATAGCTTGTAGACCAAAAAAAACTAAAAATCTTGATTGAAGGAGGAGATTATCTTATGGCATCGACAAAGACCTCTACAAAAGCAAAAGAGCCTTTCAATTTTGGGAAATGGGCAAGGAGCAGAAAAGGTCAGCAAACATTTATTATCATTTTATTTTCAATAATTCCGTTGCTTCTCCTGTTTACTTTTACTTATTATCCTTTTGTGGAAATGTTTAAATTCAGTTTTTATGATAGGAACTATTATAAAGTAAGGGAATTTGTAGGGCTAAAGAACTATATTGATGTATTTAAGAGAGATGATTGTTTCAGGGCGTTATGGTTATCAGTCTATTATATGGGTGGTGCGGTTGTGCAGCTTGTTCTGGCATTGTATCTGGCAACCATTCTTAGTTTTAAAGTAAAAGGTGGAAATTTCTTTAAGGGATGTATGTTTTTCCCATTCTTGATAAATGGTATTGCTATAGGCTTTATTTTTAAATTTTTCTATACAAGGGGCTTTGTATTAGATACAGTGCTTCAGTGGATAGGATTTAATCAGGAAAACCTTCCTTATTGGCTGCGTGATACGAGAATTAATAATATCTCTCTGGTGGCAACAAGTGTATGGAAATATTTTGGGCAGAATATGGTATTGTTTGTAGGCGCTATGATGTCTGTTGATTCTACTTTGTATGAAGCAGCCGAGTTAGACGGTGCAAATAAATGGCAGCAGTTCAAATATATTTTGCTTCCGAGCATTAAGACGATTGTTATGTTGAATTTGATTATGTCCATAACAGGTTCTTTAAGTGCATTCGAACCGCCATACGTTATTATGTCAGGTGGTGGAAACGGTACGGCGACTTATTTCGTAAAAATGCATGAAATAGCTCATACCAGTCAAAAAGTAGGTTTGGCATCTGCGATGGCGATTGTACTGTTACTTATTATCTTTGCAGCGACAATTGCGCAGAAGCTGTTGTTCAAATATATTTTCAGAAGTGCGGAAGATGAAGATCTAAGTGCGGCTAAGGCACGTGAAAGAAAAATTGAGAAAGCAAAAGTAAAGAGGAGGGCATGATTATGGACATTGAGGACAAAATTAAGAAGTATTTATGGATTTTTATAAAATATTTTTCAATGGTATTCTTCTCATTTATTGCAATACTTCCAATTGTATCCTGTGTTATTACAGCATTTAAGACGGATGAGGAATATCAGACAACTAATGTAATGACACTTCCTAAAAACTGGCTGAATTTCCAGAATTTCATTGATGCTTTTCAAAAAGCCAATATGGGAAGGGCATTTTTGAACTCGGCCATAGTTGTAGTATGTGTTGTGACAGGTTCGGTTTTGATCGGTTCCATGCTTGCCTATGTGCTTAACCGNTTTAAATTTCCCGGAAACGGATTGATTCGTAATTTATTCCTGTTTGCTACATTGCTTCCGGGTATTGCAATGCAGGTTTCTACATACCAGTTAATGTATTCTATCGGATTTATCAACCATTTATACGGTTATATTATTCTGATGATGGGTACGGATGTTATTTCTATATATATTTTCATTCAGTTTTTTGAGAACATTTCCGTTTCACTGGATGAGTCAGCGTATATGGATGGGGCAAGTTACTTTACCATTTTCTTTAAGATTTTGTTCCCTTTGCTGAAACCGGCTATTGTTACCTGTATGATTTTGAAAGGAGTAGGAGTATACAACGAATACTACAGCGCACAGCTTTATTTGATGGACAAAGAACTGCAAACAGTCGCAATGTCCCTGTATACTTTTGTAGGACCGCTTGGAAGCCAATATAACCTGATTTGTGCAGGCGTTATTATCAGCCTCATACCGGCCTTTATTATTTTCCTTGTGTTCCAGAAACAGATCTATTCAGGCTTAACTTCAGGTTCAGTCAAAGGCTGAGAATATTAAAAGGAGAACGATTACAATGAGCAAAGTGAAAATTTATGGAATTTCTGCATCGAATGTACCATGGCAGGAAAAACCGGCAGGATTAAAGAATGCGCCGGTATGGAGATATGATGATAATCCGATTATCGGACGCAACCNATCAAAAGGAATCGCACGAATCTTTAATAGCGCGGTTATGCCATTTGAGGGAGCCTTTATTGGCGTATTCCGCGGCGAGCAGACAAACGGCATCCCCTATATCTACCTTGGCAGAAGCAAAGATGCAATCCATTGGGAATTTGATGAAGAAAAAATTCCTTTTAAGGATGAAAAGGGTAATGACTTTATGCCGCAATATGCTTATGATCCGCGTTTGGTTAAGATCGAGGATACTTATTATATTATCTGGTGTCAGGACTTTTATGGTGCATCAATCGGAATGGCGAAGACAACAGACTTTAAGACCTTTACCAGAATTGAAAATCCATTTCTGCCATTTAACAGAAATGCTGTGTTGTTTCCGAGAAAAGTAAATGGTAACTTTTTAATGCTTTCACGTCCAAGCGACAGTGGGCATACGCCGTTCGGTGACATTTTCCTTTCGGAAAGTCCGGATATGATTTACTGGGGTAAACATCGCCATGTAATGGGAAAAGGCAGTGAATGGTGGGAGAATTTAAAAATCGGAGGAGGCGCAGCACCGATTGAGACGAGCGAAGGATGGCTTTTGTTCTATCATGGCGTAACCGGAACATGTAATGGATATGTTTACAGCATTGGCGGAGCAATCCTTGATATTGATAATCCGTCTGTTGTAAAATACCGCTGTGAGACATTCCTGCTGACACCGGAGGAATGGTATGAAGAACGGGGCTTTGTTCCGAATGTGACATTCCCATGTGCAACGATTCAGGATGCGGAAACGGGAAGAATCGCAATTTACTATGGTTCGGCAGATACTTATGTAGGCCTTGCCTTTACTCAGGTTGACGAAATTGTGGATTATATCAAAGAACATAGTGTTGTTAATGAGACCGATACGGAAGTCGGAATCCGCTGAAGAAACCAATCGTAAAACCATGGAAGTGTCCATACCATAACGTGAGAATGTGTTTTGAAGTGATAAGGAGGATGAGGGATGTTACATAAACAATATTATGTGGAAAAAGCAAAAGTAGATAAACTTATTGCTGCAAAAAACAGAAAAAGCGATTTTTACAATGGTATATATGAAAGATATGAATATCCAATACTGACCCGTGAGTTTGCACCTGTCCATTGGAGATATGATTTAAATGAAGAAACAAATCCATATTTTATGGAGAGACTTGGTATTAATGCGGTTATGAACTCCGGTGCCATATATATGGACGGAAAATATTATCTGATAGTCAGGGTGGAAGGAAATGACAGAAAATCCTTCTTTGCCGTAGCGGAAAGCGAGAGTGGTGTTGACGGATTCCATTTTTGGGATTATCCGGTAGAACTGCCGGATACCTGCCCGGACGAAACCAATGTCTATGATATGCGTCTGACAAAGCATGAGGACGGTTGGATTTATGGTGTGTTCTGTTCGGAAAGTAAGGATAAGGAAAATTCAGACCTCTCCGCAGCAGTAGCGGAGGCAGGAATTGTCAGAACAAAAGATTTAAAGAAATGGGAACGTTTGGATAATTTAAAAACATTACGGTCTCCACAGCAGAGAAATGTTGCCTTGCATCCGGAGTTTGTAAATGGAAAATATGCATTTTATACAAGGCCGATGGACGGATTTATTGATACAGGAAGCGGTGGCGGAATCGGATTCGGATTGTGTGATGATATTGAACATGCGGTGATTGACGAAGAGAAGATTATCAGCAGAAGAATTTATCATACATTGACAGAAGCGAAAAACGGTGCCGGAGCAGTTCCGATCAGAGGAAAAAAATGCTGGATTCATTTTGCACACGGNGTACGTAATACGGCAGCNGGACTNCGATACGTACTATATGTTTTTGCAACGGATTTAAATGATCCNGCAAAAGTGCTTGCGGAGCCATCGGGTGTTTTNTTNGTNCCGCTTGGAAAAGAACGNATNGGAGACGTTTCCAATGTTGTCTTTACAAANGGTGCNATNGCAAGAGANAACGGNGATATTTATNTGTATTATGCATCCNGTGATACGAGAATGCANGTTGCNACNACGACNATTGATAAGATGGAGGATTATCTTTTTAATACGCCNCGCGACCCNNANCGNTCANCNGACTGTGTAAANCAAAGATGTGAGTTTATTAAGAAGAATNTGGAGCTGTTATGATNGTTGTGACTGATTTATGAAGATNNGAAATNNGGTAAGATTTNTAGATGTGAGCTGACTTAGGTTGGCTCACGTTTTTTTTATAAAAAAACTTAAGGTATATATATTTNGAGATACTTGTTAAGATANGGTTGNGGAAAGATAANNTNTTANCNAAAGGAGANATANNTTTATGACTACACCCGTTTACTTTGCATAGCGTGGCTATTGCAAATATAACAAATAAGTAANGTNATAGCCTGCGCATCCGNCNATAAAATGAATNGGAGATGCAAATGTGCTATTTAAATAAAATTGAATATGAAATTGTNCTAAACGACTCGCTTTCTGTAATCCGGGGCTGCGCCAAATGCGGCACGAAAACACGCTTCGTAAACACAAAAAAGTTNCGTGTCAACGCCAATGGAAATAAACTTGATGTCTGGCTGATTTACCAATGCGAGAACTGTAANCATACCNTCAACCTTACGATTTATGAAAGGCAAAAAGTTTCTGCCATATCAAAGGAAGAATACCGNTGCTTTTTAANTAATGACGAGCAGCTTGCGGAGATGTATGGTAAAAATATGCAGTTTTTCCGNAAGAACAAAGCAGATATTGATTTTGANAGATTGGATTATGACTTTGTTAAGCTGCATGAAAAAGGNGAAAGCTGCGGAACGGAAGAACAGATAGAAGTNACAATACATAATCCTTATCAGCTGAAAATTCGACCGGAAAAGCAAATCGCCGCCGTTTTAGGAATGTCAGGAAGCCGGGTTAANAAGCTTNTGGNNCAAGGNGANATAAAACAGGANAAGANTNTGCCANAGNTTATTTCGTTTANTGTGAATGCNTCGCTTTTTCNNGTGAAAGAATAAGCAGCAAGAAATAACAATTTACGGAGGTTATGCTTATGTTAATNGAGACTCAAAGATTGATAATCCGGGATTTGAAAACAGAAGATGCGGTATACTTTGTTGAAATGGCAGCAGATGGAAGCTTAAATGATGTTGGNTTTGATAGAGACTGCAGCAGCTGGATAACAGAATGGATGACCGANNCAAAGNACTTTGCGCTNAGAGATAATCCTGATATGGATTACCTGGCGTATGCGATAACTTTAAAGGAGGGAAATATTGTTATCGGTTCCATTGGATGTTCTTATTATGAAGACCTTCANGAAACGGGTATTACATATTTTATAGGTGCGCAATACAGAAATAATGGTTATGCAGNTGAAGCAGCCNGAGCATATGCAGAATATTTTTTCAAACANTATAATGTACCAAANATGATAGCAACAGTCAGANCGGAAAATATATCATCTTGGAAAGTNGTTGAAAAAGCGGGATTTACATTAAATGAAAAAAGAATGTATAAAGATCTAAATGATGATAAAGAGGAATNGTATCATTTTTATGAAATTGTAAATCGTGAAGTGTAACAGCTAAAGGCATTAGCAGTTATAATTAAGTTATTTAGAAAATGGCTATGTGAAAACGCATAGCCGTTTTTGGGCATGGGAATAATATATTTTTACATATCTAAAGCTCCAGGCTATTGTCTTTTAAAAGAAAGTCGTAGACGCTCATTGTTGTAATACCAATATCATCTCGTGTAATATTAACAACATCTTTAACAATAATAATCTTTTTAAAAGAGTCATTTACATTAATAAGAGAAGCTTTCTCATGAATTTGTTTTTCTTCTGTGGGCATGCTAAATGCAGATTGGATATAATATCGCTTGCTTCCCAGGTTTGCTACAAAGTCAATCTCCAGCTGCTGTCTTTCTGATTTTCCCTCTTTGTTAATGCCTCTTTTTTCCACAATA
>JAAUZS010000052.1 GCA_014804495.1 Lachnospiraceae bacterium | reverse complement strand
CATAAAGAGTGCCAAAAATGCGGGTAGGGATAATATCTTACCCGCCATTTTTATTCTCTAAAATCATCTTGACATCACTATATCGCAGTGCTATACTGTCTATATCGCAGTTCGATACATAGTAGTGTTGAGTGTCGCTCAAAATTGAGAAAGAATGAGGGCTAAAATGGATAATCATATTAAAAAAGNATATGTGCCNATGACCGAAACNGGTTTTTATATTTTNCTGTGTCTAAGGGAAGAAGCNCACGGATACAGTATTGTAAAAAANACAGAGCAGCTNACNAATGGTGAAATAAAAATCAGTCCNGGAACATTGTACGGAAGNCTTTCTAAAATGGAAAAAGACGGTCTGATNANNTTTATNAGAGAAGAGGAAAANCGCAAAATTTATTGCATTACGGAGCTTGGNACACAAGTNCTTGATTTGGAAATGAAGCGAATCGAGCGTTTATACAAAAGNATGGAGGAAGCAAGGTTNAAAGAATTACATTCTTTCNACCGCNAGTTTGTGCCGACGCTTACAGCGTCTGANNACANAAACTCNCAGNNTGAGAAAGGGGCATGGGCATAAATATGAAAAATNNAAAAACCGAAATCAAATTNTTTTCTATTCCCGANTGGAANAAAGAAGAANAATATTTAAGNGAACAGCATAAAAANGGNTGGGAATTTGTNGAAGTTANTGGNTTTTGNNANTATCATTTTNAAAAATGNGANCCNAAAGANATGGTCTATCAATTAGACTACAANCCTGACAGCGTTTCCCAAAAAGAAGAATACATTCAAATGTTTANCGANTGCGGNTGGGAATATTTNCAGAATTATGTGGGTTACAGTTANTTCCGNAAAGCNGCTTCNGAAATGGNTGGAANAGATGAAGAAATCTTCTGTGACNANGCTTCNCGNTTGGATATGNTGACAAGAGTTTTCAAAGGGCGNATGATACCGCTTTTGGCAGTCTTCTTTTGCATAATTATCCCACAGATTATTGTGCAAAGCCAGAGTCATTCGCCTGTAAACAGGGGGTTGATGGTTTTTTTCTGCATTTTGCTTGTAATATATTTGGTTCTTTTTACATCATTCGCCATTCCATACCGGANGTATTACAAGTCAGTTCATAAGGAATAACATAAAATATAAAATTTCTTGAAAATACAAGGCTTAGAGAATCGCAAATGGACAGACCTTTTAAAACAGCAATGGAACATCACCATACAAAGCTATTCTTAAAATCCCCACAATAATAAGATGNGCGGGATAATAGATATANAAAAGCCATTTTGTCCATTTTGCCTTTCCTCTTTGTCCATTGTACTGTTTTAACAGCGGATATACCAAAAAAACAAATAGTTGTATTATTCCATAAACTCTATTCACAAAGAAAAATGATACAATCGCATACACTATTACCCATATCATCATACTTAACATCTGCTTTTTGAGGTTTCCTCTGTTTTTGGACATTCCCATGATTGCTAACACAGCGATACANCTCCAATCAGCCGGGAAAGCGCTCCACACCAGAATAAATATTATNATAGACTTTACAAAATTGTTAATCTTAAGTTCCGCATCCTGTATCCACATAACTAAAACAGAAATAAACAGCGGATATATTACACTCGTCTGATTAAATACTCCCGTACTGAATGGTATGACATTTATACCAAACGCAAAACAATATGCAAAATGTGATATGANTGCAAATACCGATAACCGTAGCATATATTTCTTTATATTGCGTGTGTAATGATATCCCTCACAAATAAAAAACCACATAATAGGCGCAGTTAACCGCCCTATAATGTGCAGNATAACAGCAACCGGATTTGCAGGAAATCCGGGATACATTAAGTCTGCAGCATGGTCTATTGTCATTGCTATGATGGCAATCATTTTCAGATGGTTTGAATTTAGTTTTTTCTCCATAATGTACTCCGTCAAATGANAATNTATCACGCCTTATGAATATACATTCTCGTCATATCGGGTTCTCCATCTCCCTGAACCAAACAAAGAAATTCCCACCCATAACGCTCATAAAAAGATGTATGGTCAGTNACAAGATACAATGTGTCAATTCCTTTTTCTTTCATGTCGGCACACACATAATTCAATAAGCTNCCGGCCACACCATTACAACGCTTATCTTCTTCTGTGTAGACCGCACAAACATTTGGAGTAAGGTCTTTTCTGTTATGAAAGTCATTCTCAATGACGCCCAGCCCACCGATAATTTTTTCCTTCTCCANCGCCATATACCATTGAGGAACTGCGCCCTTTTTTAATAGACAATCCTCCATACTTTCTAAATAAGCAGCCGTAGGGATACCCCATTTTTCATTAAACCACTGTGCAGCCCGTTCCTTTATTTCAGGNCGATCAATCAACCGAATTATTTCATATTCCATCTAATTGACTCCTTTTGTTTTTGCAGTCCTCATTAAACTGCTCTGATGTACTCCATTTTCTCCATTGAAAATCCACTTTTCCATGCCTAATANTAACCGTCCNCAAATCAGCTGTTATATTGGGATTATCTCTCATTTCTGTCAAAATTTTCCTTCTCCTTACATTTAAAGACTTTTTATCCCAACTTTATTCCCAACTTTTTTAATTGTAACACATGGGGAAAAAAGTTGGGATAAAAATTTATATTATCTTACGCGTCGTAAAAGTTCGTAAATTACATCTTGGTTCATTTTAATTTCTCCTTCCGAAACTTGACTTCCCTTAGTACATTTATTATACTTGTGTTGCAAAAACGACTCAAGTACGCAGAATTTTCATAATATAGTATAAAAAACTTACAAGGAAAAGACCTTTATCCAATTTTCTATGCGATGATGAATTGGGGATATAAATACGAAAAGGACTTTTACGGCGCAAATTTGACAATGCCGCTTGCAAACAAATGAATTAGGATGCCATATGATAAATACAAACAACTTATTGATAAGAGAACTTATTCCGGAAGATTGGCAGGAGATGCAAAACATTGCCCTTGACTTCCAAAAATCTGAATATGCTATATACGATATGCCGCTTCCTGTTCGGGACGAGGAAATTAAATCCTTGACCAAGCAATTTGCCGAATCTCATTTATTCTTTGCGGTCATGTTCGATGGAATCATGATTGGATATGTATGCTTTCACGAGAAAGATGGCATATTCGATTTGGGATACTGCTTTCATTCGGACTTTCAAGGCAAAGGTTATGCAAACGAAGCGTGCTCTGCCATATTGGATTATATCGGAAAAACAAGAACCGTAAAAGCCTTTACGTCAGGAACAGCACTAAAAAACATACCATCATGCAAGCTGCTCGAAAAGCTCGGATTTGTTCTGACTGAAACTGAATCACTGTCGTTTCACAAGGATGAATATGGAAAAGATATTGTTTTTGAGGGCGGCATCTTTATTAATAGAACAGGAGTAAAGAAAAAATTATGATAATTGTTAAAATAATAGATAAAACACATGAAGCCGATATCAATATCAAAAATGAGCCGTTTTGTTTGTTCGGACGGATGCTTGTGTCATACAACAACGGAGCGTGGAGTTATACGACTGAACGATTTGATACGGTGGAGGAAATGTGCTTTCCCGATGAAAATTATAATTACGATGAACTTGCAAAGAACAGCGTTTTTGTCGGTGCATATGACGGTGACAAGTGTATCGGGCTCGCCATTCTGCAACAAGCGATGATGAAATATATGTATCTGTACGACTTAAAAGTAAACAAAGATTACAGAGGCAAACATATTGGTGCAATGCTGATTGAAAATTCAAAAGAAATTGCCGTTAAACAAGGCTACCGTGGCCTTTATACGCAAGGTCAGGACAACAATCTCGGTGCATGCCTGTTCTACATAAGAAATGGATTTACCATTGGCGGTCTTGACACCCATGTGTATAAAGGCACAAAACAAGAAGGTAAAGCGGATATTCTGTTTTATCTTGATGCGGAGGATTGAAATTTATCCCATTACTAATAAAAATCCCCTTATCTGCCAGAAGAAAATTCAAAATAAAAGCCAACGCCTCAATTATTGATAAATTGGAATCTGTTAAATTAATCCTAACTCTTCTTTGAGCATCCTAAATCTGTCTTTTTCATGTTCCGCCACATGAGCAAGTGGATTATATAAACAATGCTGTAACACATCTGCATCCTTGAGGATTTCATCAAATAAAGTGTCTATATTAGTCTTATCACTATGGTTATAAATTGCTTGAGATATTTTATCTATTTCGTGACTTGAAAAAGAGCCAATAGAACATAATATTTCCTTTGCAATTAGCGAGCCTTTGTGAGCATGATCTGTACTATCAAGCATCTTATATGTATATATATCGTGCAAAAGCCCTGCTATCATAGCTAATTCAACATTTTCATTTCGTTTCATTGCAAGAATAGCGCATGCCTGTGATACACCATATAAATGCTTATAACCGCATTTTCTTTCGATTTCGTCAACAGTACTCTGTAGTATGTCATCTACATACTCTTGAACCATTTCAATTCTATCCATAGAGTCAAGACCTCCGCAACTTTCGATATACCAGGATAATTATAATCTAATAGCAGCCATCTCACAACTGGAGGTTATCGTTCCGCAATAACACATTCACCATTTGAATAACATAATCGTGTATGATTAATCTGAAATGCCTGTTTCTTCATTTGGCTTAGGAGCGTGTGCATAAAAAATCCATGCGTTACAATAATACAGTCGCTCTCCTTTTCAGCTATATTTTCTATAAATTGTTTTGCACGATAAACAGTTTCTTTCCTACATTCCTTTTGTGAATGAATATTTAAAAACCATTGTAAACGTCCTGAAATATTCCAAAATATTAACGGCAGCTTCTTATTTGAGGTGACACTTGCACATAATGGCACCTCATCGATTAGTTTTGTAGAAATAAAATCTCTTTCACCAAATAACTGATTAGCAGTTTCCCTGCTTCTTTGCAAGCTGCTGATATAAATAGTTTGGCAATCTATCAGAGAATCACCCAATAACAAAGAAAAAATCTGCGCTTTATCATACATTTTGCAGTCTTCATTAAACTGTTCTGATGTGCTCCATTTTCTCCATTGAAAATCCACTTTTCCGTGCCTAATAATAACCGCCCTCAAATCATTCCCCCTATATTATTCCTTTATAAACTCTACAATCCTATCCATTTCCCTTTGTGGTAAGATATGCATGTGACCGCTTTCTTTTAATTCAACTGTCTGACAATTTGGTATAATCAGTTTTGCCCGGTATAAAACTCTTTCTGAAGAGAAAAGACAATCTTTTTCTCCTGCAATCACTAATGCCGGAGATTGATATCTTTGCATTTTTTTCGCTTCAACATTTGTAGGCATACCGATTTTGGTTTTTACATTATCAAAACTGTCTTTTAAGATATCCAAAGTATCTTCATCAAGAACATTTTCCCATAATGCCATGTAAAGGGCAGTTTTTATTAAATATTTTTCTTGTTTTGTAATCCTGTATTGTATAAGCGGTATCATCATCTTCACGGAAGAAATCGGCACATCAATAAATTGTAAGCTGTGATGCTGTTTCCGCCATGAAACACTAACAGCGGCTTTCCTGCTTTATTGCCTGTTTCAACCAAATGAGTTTTGCCAAAAGATGTTTTAACATAAATATCAGTAAATGGCACATTCAGCTTTTTGAGCTGCATATCATACAAGGCAAGCGACTGACGTTTTCCCTCTTTTGATTTATATATACCCATAAAATTGATCGCCCCCCGACTTCTTTACGAAACAAGAAATGATTACAATTGGTTTTGCTCCTGCTTCGTGAGCCTTATATTGGTGCAAATTATTTTTATTTCATAATTTCCACCCATTAAGTTAACATACATTTTTTCATTCTTTTTTATAGTATAAACATCACAAATGACCTGTGGAAACCTTAAATCATCATCTTCACTCGTCACCATATTAAACATTTTTATATCTAAACAAACTAAACTTCCACAAAATTTTCCACTATTAAACAAACTGTCAATAAAATCTATCTTTATATCATTTTTATTATTAATAAAATTGATAGAATATATATTTACATCTTTAAAAAGTTCTTTTGAATCCATTTCAAGACCTCTTTTGAATGCTATATTTGATCTCAGTTATTTTCGAATCACCGTACCATTGTCAATATAAGCGGCATCCCGAATCCGCTTCAGCACCTCCTCATTGTCAAGAAAAGCGTGCATAAACGGAAGCTTGAAAAATCTCATAGGACGCACTTGGGTAGGCGCAGCAACGGACCAAAGTCTTGCTGTTGCCATGCGCTCCATTGTCTGAATGGCTTTCTCTCTTTCCCCAAGATAGAGGTATCTGACGATTGCATTCTCATAAACCAGTTCCGAAAGTCGTTCGTTTGAAATCTGCTCATAGACCTTGACAGCCTCCTTCGCAGTTCCGGAACTGCAACAAGCATGAAACAGTTTCGTTTTGCCATCCACAGAATCGAAATCTATCTTTTTAACTTTTGTTTTGAGTTCTTGGCACAGTTCTTCTATATCTTTTCCATCTGCCGGGTCATGGTAATGCATTTCATCTCTATCCGAAAAAGGCATCGTCCCCTTCTGCAAATAGGATTTCATGATTTCGCAGTAATTGCTTCGTGATTGAGTACCACCCTCGGAACGGATTCGCTCCTGCTCCAGAGTAAAAGCTTCGATAACCTGTGCTTCCCGCTGAAGCTTGATGGCGGCAAAGCTCATTGCTGCCATATGTTCGTCTCCCACATTGGAATAGTACCATTCGTCGAAAAATGGCAGAATATCGAGGTCATATTTCAGCGCATTCTCATAATCCATATTGTAATAAGCAACTTCCGCTTTCACCGCCGTAATCTGATGGGGGTATTTGGAGAATGACTCCAACGTCTCTAACATCTCATCGTGGCCATCCGTGATTGCGTAGCAGACTTCTCGAAATTTTTTGGGTAATTTTACAACATCCATTCTTTTCTCCTTTTAAGGTCAAATCGTAAGCATGTCAAGCTTTGTAAAGTCCAAACATTTCCTTACAGATTTTCTTTCCGCACTCTGTTCTGAAAATATTATTATATGTATTAAGCGTCGCTTCTTTTGACAGACCACCCTCCATAATATTTACAAGAAAATCCGCTTCAACAAGTATTTGATAGTCTATCCCATCCATATTGTCGTACGTATGATGATGTGCAATCAGATACTGAACCCTCTCAGACACTTGCTCATCAAAATGCAGATCCGCCATAAGCCTTTTTGCAAGATCGGGGCCTTCTTT
>JAAUZS010000051.1 GCA_014804495.1 Lachnospiraceae bacterium | reverse complement strand
TAAAATAGAAATAATATTCCCTGCTATATCCTTACACATTTTACCGACGCTTTTTTCTTTTTTTGCGCTATAACATATTATGTCAATTACTCCACAAACAATTACCAAAATACAGTAAATAATTCTGGGATGCATAATTGCTATTATCAACATAATTAAGCTGATAATGCTCCAAATTATGCATTCTATTTTTTTGGTGTTAAATTCCTTTTAATTTCATATCCTAATCTGCTGTAATTTATCATGTAAAAATACTCCTTTAAAGGTTCAATAATTTATATCATCCGCTGCACCAGAAACGGCAGCTCATACAGAATCATTGCCGCCCATCCAATCAAATATGCCCATGGCAGAGCAATAATACCCATCTTACAGACAAACACAAGCAAAATACAGGCAATCACGCGTACTCCCATATTAATCAGACTGCTCCATAGTGTGATTTTTAAATCCCCCATTCCGCGGAAATATCCCTGTATGCCGTTTGTGACGGCCGGGACAATGTACATGAATGCAATCAGGTGCAGATATTGTTCTCCAAGCACGATTGTCGCCTCATCATGCGTAAATAACTGCATGAGCGGATTTGAAAAAAGTAATAATAAAATTCCCATGACCGCGCCATACACAAGTTCAATGCACATTCCCGCTCGGAAAGCGGTACGGACCCGCTTTGATTCTCCTGCACCACGGTTTTGCGCCATTACGCTTGTCATGGCATGTCCTATGTTCTGCTCCGGAATATAGGCATAGTCATCAATTCGGTTAATCGCGGTGAATGCAGCCGTTGCTGTCACACCCATGGTATTTACTATGCCTTGGATACTGAGTTTACCGATTTGTACGGTTGACTGCTGCATTGCACTGACAAAACCATATTGAATGATTTCTTTAAAAAGTTCTTTGTCAAATACCAGCCATTCTTTTCCAAGACGCAGGAGAGGTATCTTTTTCTTAATGTATATCCAGCACAGCAGACAGCTTAACGCTTCGCTCAATACGGTGCTGATGGCACAGCCGCTCGTTCCCATGGAAAAACAAACGACAAATATCAAATCACCGATAATATTAATTACTGCACTGATTCCGAGAAAATAAAGAGGGGATTTGCTGTCTCCCATGGCTCTTAAGACGCTGGCAAAAAAGTTGTAAATAAAATTAAACACCAGACCGCACATGATAATCCTCAGATATGCCTCCGCTTCCGCGCGGATTACAGCGTCCACTTGCAGAATGGCCAGAAAAACGGGCGCTGCCGCCACGGAAACCACCGTGAGTGTCAGTGAAAAAACGACACCGGAAATCATTGCGGTGCTAATCTCGCGTTTTAGAGTATTTTCATCTTTCGCGCCATAGAGCGTACCGACAAGAATGCCTGCACCAAGACAAAGTCCCTGCACAAACAGGATAATCAGTGTCATAAGCGGATTGCTTGTCCCGACTGCGGCAAGAGCATCTTTCCCCACATACTGACCGACAATCATACTGTCAACGGCATTGTATGTGAGTTGGAGCAGGTTCCCGAGTATTAACGGGATTGTAAATTTAATGATTATAGGGAATATTTTTCCCTGAGTCATATCGTTTGTCATTGTTTTTTATACCCATTGAAACGAAATTATAGGAATTTTGTGGATTGATGAAATTATAGCATTATCCTTTTTATAAATAAAGAGAAACTGAAGCGGTGGTGAAAACCTGCACAATACAATATTTTGTATTTAGTTTCTTTATAAAGCGGATTCTGACACCATATCATGATTTCTGCGTGAAATTATCAATATTTCGTTTCTGGTTTTTCTACGTCTACAGCGTATAATTTTAATTGAAAAGGCTTTACCCATAGGATATGATATACTTAAATTAATAAAAAATATTACACAAAGGAGTATATTAAATGGCGTTAAGTAATGAAGATTTATTGGCAATCAGCCGGTTATTAGATACTAAGTTCGATGCAAAGTTACAACCGATTGAAAATCAAATGAAAAGAATGGAAAATCGAATGGAAAAAATTGAAAACCAAGTGATAAGAATTGAAAATCGAGTGACAGGTATTGAAAATCAAGTGATAAGTATTGAAAATCGAGTGACAGGTATTGAAAATCAAGTGATAAGCATTGAAAACCAAGTAACAAGTATTGAAAACAGAGTAACTAGAATTGAAGTTGATTTATTGGAAAACAATGTAATTCCCAGGTTAAATACAATTGAATCTTGTTATACCGATACATATAACCGTTATAAAGATAACGCTGACAAGATGGACGGCGCTTATGCAGATATTGGACTTCTGAAAAAAGTAGTATCAGAACATAGTGAAAAACTACAGAAAATATCATAAATTCTACAGAGATTCCAATGCTGTTTGTCCTATCATGGGAAAATGCCATTACTTCACCTAATTCTATCTTCTAAAATTTTTTCCTTATTCCTGTGATAAAGTAAATTTTATAAACAAACCGTTACATCTTCCCCAAACTTCCATATATAAAGTGGAGGGATTTACTATGCCATTTGAAGAGATATGCAGGGAAAATTATGCCCGGATATACAACTACATATTAGCCAAAACCGGAAAAAAGGAAGCAGCAGAGGATATTACGCAGGATGTATTCCTGATTGCATTTCAAAAGGGAGACAAATTTCTTTGTCACGAAAAACCAATAGCTTTTTTATATACTACCGCCAAAAATTTGGTGCTGGAGTATTATAAAAAGAGCAGGACAAATGAAGTCGAACTTCTGGAATCAGAGCAGGCGGCTTTTGAGAAAGATGCTTATGAAGAGCTTTGTTCTATGAAATCAGGCAGCATAAATGAAGCTGATTATCGAAAGCAGGTACTCCAAATGCTAAAGCCCAAGGAACGTGACCTTTATAGAAAATTTTATATTGATAAAAAGCCTATGAGCGTCATTGCCAAAGAATTGCAGATGAGCGAAACTGCAATTCGTATGAAATACGTGCGAATACGAAAAAAAGTGCGTAAAATCGTTGCTGATTTAAGGCTGGACGATTTTTAAAAATAATTCCGTTACATCAGCCTGAAAAAAACATATATAAGCAGGTGGTGAGCTTACCCCTCGTGAAAGGAGGCACTTATGGAAAGTAACAATGCATTGATTACAGAACTGAACAAAAAAATAGATTCTTATCTGAATTATGAAGAGTACGACAAAACAGAAGAGGCATGCAAAGAACTATGCCGCATGCAGGGATTGAAACCGGCAGAACAGATGCCGGAAGATTTTCTCAATCAGTTAAAGCAAAAGGAGCGTAAAAATATGAATATAAAGAAAACAACAAAACGTATATCAGGTGTTGCCGCGGCTGCCGCTGCTGCAGTTTTACTTGTAGGAGGAACCGTTAGCGCTGCCGTAATCTACAACAATAATATCCATTTTTCCATAAAAGGTTTGATAGCCGGAGATGATATGGCAATAGTATATAATTCTGAGAATGGTGAGACAACCGAAATAAATCTGCCGGAAATGTCTGAGGACTCCGTTATTTCTCCGATTTCTGAGGAGGATGGCTCAGCAGATACATTATGGCTCAGTAAAAAAGTATGGGATGATACTTACGAAGTCTTTGATTCCGATGATGCCGTAAACTGGACCAAGGGATATCAGACTACCCGCGTTACCGAATACCGGTATGCAGATTACTTTACGGCAGCAGAAGATTCCGGTTTTGAAAAACTGTTTAGGACAAATTACATCGGAGATGTCGTATATTACGAATATGAGGATTTGGATACGGAAAATACGGATTACAGTATCGCCGGGGAGTTTTCTTATGGAAACGGACATTTTAACATCAATCAGCAAAATTTTCCTACAGGCGGTTCAGATGAAGAAGATGCTGAATTAGAATCGGTTTTCATGCTGATTACCACTACCGGTGAGACAGTTAACGAGCGGGAGTATCTTTCTTCCGTAGGGATTTCTTTTAAGCTGAGTGATGATACTGAATTCGGTTACACCAGAACTTCTACGTTGTTCAGAGGTAATACCGGTGACACTGTTTTAGAATTTATAGGTATGACAGAAGAAGAGATTCATGAGGTGCTTGACAATATTCAGCCGTAAGATGGATGACGGCGACAGCTATAGCTGCCGCCGTCTGTATTCTTGTGAAAAGTCATAAAATATTATAAGGATATAATGTTAAAATGTAAAAAAATATTTTACATTTATATTGATGATTCTTCCGTTTCGGCATATAATAAGAGTGAAGAAATTGAAGGAGAACATCACAATGAAGTTTGATGAATTATTTGAACAAAGAAGTCTGGTGGCTTCAAAGTTAAAAGATTGTATTCGTGATAAGGGTTATACCAAAGTCTCTTTTTCTACGAAGTCAGATATTTCCCGCCCGACACTGGATAAGTTATTAAATGGCAGAATAGATAATAAGAGATCCTTTGACCGTCATCTTCAGAAGATACTGAAGTTGCTTAATATGTCAGTAGATGATTTGATGCTATATCATTCAGCCCCGGCTAAAGCTGTCATGGCAACGGTATTTTCACAGAATGCTCCGATGGAGCATGAAATGAGTGAGAATGCGAAGAAGCAGTATAGTTTACTTCTTGATGTTATTGATTTGTGTGCAATCTATTATTAGGGGAAACAATATGAGTGAATTAATTACTGCAAACAATTTGGATCTTGTCATAGAAAAGAACCGTGATATTAAGAATGAAGTATTAGCGCAGGCTATTAAGCTGCAAACAACTCCATCAATTATGAAAGTAGCATCAGCTCCTCAGCTTGCTTTAATGATTCTTCAAAACTTTGGTTTGATCCAAATGCCTATTGAAGACAAATTCTGGAGTGGAGCAATTTATGTTAAGGACGGAAAGATTATTCCTGTTGTGAATACTTCATTACCAAGAGCAAACCAGTATTTTACAGCATGGCATGAGATATATCATTTGATATTTGATAAAGTATCATTGGATCATTTCATCGAAACAGACAATACTTTGGAAGAAAGAAAAGCGGAATATTTTGCTGCATGTATGTTATTAAACGGTGTTGATAGATACTTTACAGAACTGCCGGAAATGGATTTTATTTCGAAAATTTTCTATTGTATGTCAACATTTCAAGCACCGTATAAAGCAGTATTGGTTTCACTTTATGAGTATGCTGTTCAAAGTGAAAATGAGAAGCTTTGCAAAAAAATTAAGGAAGTATTTGATTTACAGTTTAATGATTTACCAAACCGATTTAAAATGCTTGGTTTAGATAATAGTTTAGTAAGCCCTTCCTGCGTAGTCAATACAGCTTTTTTGCAGGAAAGAATAAAGAAGAGTAAGGATGAGAATCCGGAACTTAATTATCATAAAGATAATGAAGAGTTTTTGATGAATATTTTGACAGAAGTATCCATGATAATGAGGAGGAATGAATGATAGAGATAACTAAAATCACACGTATAGATGATATGAGGCATATTGCTCTTTTGGATACGTCCTCAATTTCATTTATGCAGGGATTAAAGGTAAAAGGACTACAACCGGAAACAGTTTTAAGAGATTATGACTTGATTTTAATTCCGGAATGGGTATTAGCTGAAATAAATGATGCCGCTGGAAGAGCAGATTATGTGCAAGACCTGATTGAGCAGGGGTATCCGATTTTTTGTATTGCAGAGGAAAAGTACTCTGATTTGGCGAACAATGAAGAAGGTAACCTATATCAGATAGTTCTTGCGTCAACACGTCAGATTGCAAAAATCAGAAGTTATTTGCGACAATATGTTGAGAAGGCTGATGCACTTGATATGGACTCATTTAAGGATTGGATTAATAAGCTTTATGAGGAATGGCCGATTTCCGACCAGCTGCTGTCAACTGGTAGAATTAAAAAGAAAAATGCAGGTGAAGTATCTATCACTATTTTAGCGGAGATTGTTTCGTGGTATTATCCGGAAACTAAGGCACTAACAGTATATTCACAGGATAGAGATACTTATGAATTTCAGAGAAAGGCGGAAGCTGTTCTAAGAGATGTATTTACATCAAGAACACCGGTTCCAGTCGCATATAAAAGCAATGATGCTATTTTATGCCAGCTTGTTAGAACTGGAAAAATAAATCTTGAGAATCTGAGCGATTATAGAAAAGATGTACGCAAGATTACATACAGTAAGGAGCAGGAAGACCATTCAATAGTATTGGTTACAGGATTAATCGATAATGAGATGTTTGCACAGATTGTTGCGGACAAAACGGTTCATATTGTGTTTTAATAGTAGTGAGCCATTTCCAGCAAAGAAAACTCCGGCTTGTTAAAAGAAATTCTCAAAAACATGCAGTTCTTTAGTCTCTACGAAATACACCAAAATAAGTGTATCCTGATATTTTTCAAATTTACGCCATCTGTATTCCTGAGAAAAATCCGGCATATACTCATCTGCTGTTCCGGCATCTTCGCAATATTCCAGACATGTATTTTCGATATCTGACTTTGTATCGATTCTGAGCCTAAGCTTTATTTCATTTCGTTCAACAACATATATACTGTGATATAGACCTTCTCCATGAGGTCCGATTTCAGAATGTTCACTCAAAACTTCTTCCATTTCTTTTTTGGCAGGAAGAACAATCCCCCAATAAGCTTCCTGAATTACTATACTGCTATTTCTAAGTGTAGTAATTATATATATTCCTAAAGGGATTCCTACAAAAATGAACAAAGGAATGCTTATTTCTATAAGAAAAATGATGATGGTTCTTTTTTCACGTTTTAGTACTGATATAAAATTCACAGTATGTACCTCCGATTAACTCAATTCTGCATTACATGGTTCACTCGTGTCTCATCTCGAAATGCAACTCAGCGCCATTTGTGGCTCATTTTCCATAATATAACATGCAGCTTTTGAATGTCAATGAATATTTATTGTAAAACGATAAATAGCAATATTGAGTATTTTTCTTGTCTATCATTTAAAAACAGGTTATAATTGCGCTAATAAATAGAATTATCGGAGGATACAATTATCATGAAGTTAGTACAATTTCAAGAAAAGTACAGACAGGCATTTATTGATTTTAATACGGATTGGATAGTTTCTAATTTTGGTTTTCTTGAGGAACATGATAAGGAAACATTTGAAAAGATTGATGAAGAATTAAATAACGGAGCAATGATTTTCTTTGCGGTTGAAAATGAAACGCCATTAGCATGCTGTATGTCTGCACCGATGAAAGATGATACTTGGGAAATCTGTAAATTAGGTTCAAATAAGAATGTGCCCCATAAAGGTGCAGGAAACATGGTTTTTAAAGCATCAATGGAATGGGCATTGGAACATGGGGCAAAGCGTTTATTTATAATTTCCAACAGTAAACTAAAACCGGCGCTGCATATTTATGAGAAAAATGGATTTAAAGAAATAAAACTTGATGATTATGAGTATGTGCGTGGTGATATAGCATTCGAGTATATTTCAGATATTTAATTTTGAATTGATGTTATCAAAACGATATACCGCTGTCCATATTCTGATGTTGACCGCCTTACCTTTACAGTAAAGCGGTCTGGAACTGATAAAACCCATGAGTGTCATTCTATATATACGTTGTATTCACTTTTATAAATCCAACACTCTGCCCCGGTACATGCAATACTCCGTCCTGATAGCTTACCGTCTTGCCCAAAGAATAGATTACATTTTTTAACTGATATTCACATGGACATTCGACATCTTTTTCGGAAGGATTAAGCGCTACGAGTATTTTTTCATCCCCATTTGTACGTAGATATACGAGCGGATATTTTTCCGGCTCACAATACACAAACCGGATATCTCCAAATGCACACAAAGCAGGAAAAGACTTGCGTATTTCACATAATTTCCGGATTTCATTCCAAAGTGATTCACCATCGGACATTCGTTTGGAAACTATGGGAGCATCTGCTGATAAATCCTGCGGTGTATAGAGTTTGTATGCGTCAGCCTCCGAAAATCCGTAATTTTTCCCGTCATTCCACTGCATAGGCGTTCTGACGCCGGTACGGTCATATCCACCTTCAACAGACGGAATATTCAAATGCTGCATTCCTATTTCATCTCCATAGTATAAGAACGGTGCACCGGGCATTGATAACAGAAATGCAAATACAATCTTTAGTTCTTCTTCATCCAGATATTTACGGATTCGCTCCATATCATGATTACCGGACGGAATACAGATTAACCCTTTTCCATTGGTTAAAGTATAGTTTTTGATATAGGTATCCACAAACGCGGAGGCATTTCCTTTTCCTTCCCTGCTAAAATACGGATGTTCGCAGCGGAATAAATCCATATAATGAGAGGGTCCAAAATGGAGCAGAAAATCCATATGGAATCCTGCCATCAAAGATTTATCCGGCTCGCCCCATTCGGAAATCAACACTGCATCAGGATACTTATCATTCAGAAAATTTCTGACATCCTGCCATAGCTTTATCGTTTCCACGCTTCCATAATCGTTTTTTACAAGCGACCCCGCCATATCTACGCGAAAGCCGTCACAGCCCTTAGAAATCCAAAAGTCCATAACATCTTTCATTGCCTGACGGGTTGCCAAAGCTTCCGGGGCATCGACTGCACTCTGCCAAGGTTCGCTTGGATTGGCAAAACCATAGTTCAGTGCCGGCTGGTTAGAGAAAAAATTAACGGCAACGCTTCCGTNTCTGGGNTATAATCCNCGCANTGAACCGGAAATTCCCTCATAGTCNGCCNCNTCTGTCCAAACCGAATCCGTCCAAATNTATCTGCCCNAGTATTGNTTNGGCTCATTTTTGCANGATTCNNNAAACCAGGGATGCTCTGTAGAAGTATGCCCCGGCACCAAATCAAGGATAACATGCATATTACGAATATGNGCTTCTTTAAACAAATCTATCAAATCATCGTTGGTTCCATAACGCGGCGCAACCTGACAATAATCAGCCACGTCATATCCTGCGTCACCAAACGGCGACAGATAGCATGGATTAAGCCAAAGCGCGTTNCAGCCTAAATCATGNATATAATCCAATTTTTCGATAATACCGCGAATGTCTCCTATACCGTCTCCATTACTGTCGTAAAAACTCTGCGGATAAATTTCATAAAAAATACTTTGTTCCAGCCANTGTTTCATATAAATAAGCCTCTCTTTCATTTTTTTATGTNTTTTCTTTATATGGNTATCTNTATATAAGNTTAATTGAATTATATCCCTCAGAATATTGTAATTGTTGAAGAATATCCATATATTATGTTAAAATATCCATATNCGGTGCATTTGCATAGAACAACGNATACCANACTTNATGAATCATTCTTATGTTAAAGAAAGGGCAGATACATGCAGCCTAATTTACAGGAAACAAGAACTCAGGGAACATTGATGCGCCCTTTAAAAATCTATCTGATGCAAGAAACGGACGGAAAAATTGATGTTCCATACCACTGGCAGGAAAATGCAGAAGTTTTATGGATACAAAGAGGAGAATTGCGTCTGAAAATTCAAGAAAAGAATTATATTGGAAAAGCCGGAGATGTTATATATGTTAACCCCAGAGAATTACATGGAATGCAGTCGCAAACACCGGACTGCACCTACCTGGCTTTTATTTTCCCGCTCTCATGGCTTCAATTNGCACAGATGGACGAAGCTGCGGAAATGTATTTAAATCCTTTGACAGAAGGAAAGGCTCAGGTAATTACGCAGCTGCCTTCATCGGTCAGCATGCAGACGGGTCTCATTTTTNGGGAAATTTATGACGATTATAGCAATAACAACGGAAACTGGCTTATGATTAAGGCAAATCTCCTGCGTTTCTATGCCTGNNTGTTTCAAAACAATNTGATAACCTACAGGCAACAGGAAGATTCCAATCAAATCCGNCTGCTTCTTGAAATTGCACATTACATGCAGACACATTATAAAGAAAAGCTCTCGTTGAAAGAACTGGGGCAGGTGTTCCATATGTCCCCCAAATATTTCAGCGTCTTTTTCCAAAAGCATTTCTCCAGAAATTTAACGGACTATTTAACTTCTATCCGNATAGAGTGTGNNAAAAAGATGCTGGTCGAATCTGATGNCGATATGGAAATAATCTCACAGCAGGCGGGATTTTCGTCAAGCAGTTATTTCATTCGCACATTTCGGGAATCCTTGGGTTTGACGCCGGGACAATATCGTAAGAAGTATAGAAAGTAGAAGTGTACATTTATCGAAAACTTTAATCGAAACCTTAATCGAAAAAATAAATTTTATGTACTATATTATAATTGTGTGTTAAAATAAGAAATGTTAGTTTGCAGATATAACATACAAAAAATCATAGATTACACAATTAAATGTCAGGATGACATATTGAAACAGATAAATGGGGAGTGAAAATAAAATGATCAAAGCAGGAATCATCGGNGCGACGGGCTACGCAGGAGGCGAGCTGGTAAGACTGTTGGNGGCACATAGAGAAGTGCAGATTAAGTGGTACGGATCCAGAAGCTATATAGATAAGAAGTATGCGCAGGTCTATCAGAATATGTTCCGGATTGTAGACGATGTCTGCATGGATGATAACATGGAAGAACTGGCTGNTCAGGTGGACGTNATTTTTACGGCGACTCCGCAGGGTCTGTGCGCGTCGCTTGTTAATGATGAAATTCTCTCTAAAGTGAAGATTATTGACTTAAGTGCGGATTTCAGAATTAAGGATGTGGCAGTCTATGAAAAATGGTACGGTATCGAGCATAAATCGCCGCAGTACATAGAAGAAGCGGTATACGGACTTTGCGAGATTAACAGGGAAGCAGTGAAGAAGGCAAGACTGACCGCCAATCCGGGCTGCTATACGACGTGCTCTATACTGACGGCTTATCCTTTGGTAAAAGAAGGNCTTATTGANNCNGACACGCTTATNATAGACGCTAAGAGCGGNACCTCCGGTGCAGGCCGTGGTGCGAAAGTGCCGAATCTGTACTGTGAAGTGAATGAGAATATCAAAGCATACGGCGTGGCGAGCCACAGACATACGCCGGAAATCGAGGAGCAGCTTGGCTATGCGGCAGGAAGACAGCTAACACTTTCCTTTACTCCTCATCTCGTGCCGATGAACAGGGGTATTCTGGTGACGGAATATGCAACGCTTCTTCCTGTAAAAAAAGCNGACGGCAGCACTGCNTTGCCGGATTATGAGCAGGTNAAGGCTGTATATGATAAATACTATCAAAATGAAAAATTTGTCCGCGTTCTGGAAAAGGGCGTATGCCCTGAGACAAAGTGGGTTGAAGGCAGTAATTATGTGGATATAGGTTTTGTTATTGATGAGAGAACAGGACGCATCATTATGATGGGCGCGTTGGATAATCTGGTAAAAGGCGCAGCAGGGCAGGCAGTACAGAATATGAATCTGATGTTNGGNCTTCCGGAAAGCGAAGGACTTGATTTAGTACCGATGTTCCCGTAGGTGATGGGCGTTTTCAGTTTTGCATGAACCTGCAGGTTATGGAAAGGGCATGGCTATTAATATGACAAGGGTAATGACAATAGACGATTATGATGAGGTATACAATTTATGGATGTCGATAAAAGGCTTCGGCATTCGCAGTGTGGACGACTCCAGAGAAGGAGTAGAAGCATTTTTAAAAAGAAATCCTTTGACCAGTGTAGTCGATATTGAAGACGGCAAGATAGTAGGCGCCATTTTATGCGGTCATGACGGCAGACGCGGCTGCCTTTATCACGTATGCGTGGCGGAAGACTACAGAATGCGCGGTATAGGTAAGGCAATGGTCGTATTCTGCATGAATGCACTAAAAAAGGAAAACATCAACAAAGTATCCCTTATTGCCTTCACCAAAAACGACATAGGCAACGCATTCTGGAACCAAATCGGCTGGACCAGACGCGAAGACCTGAACTATTACGACTTTACACTAAACACTGAAAATATAACTGCGTTTAATGCGGACTAGAAATAATGAAATCTCCAAAAAAACAGAAAATCACGATATTTTAGCAAATATGAATTTACAAAAGTCATAAGTTATTTTATTATAGATAAGAAATTTGGATATAAGGAACCATAAGAAAGGAACGACACATCAACATGAACATAATAGACGGCGGCATCACCGCCCCCCAAGGCTTTGAAGCAGCAGGCGTAGAAGCCGGTATAAAATATCAGAACAGAAAAGACATGGCGCTCATTTACAGCCAAACCCCATGTAAGGCAGCAGGAGTTTTTACAAGCAATATAGTTAAAGCGTCCCCTGTTATGTGGGATAAGGAAATAGTAGCGCATTCTCCTTATGTGCAGGCAGTTATCATAAATGCCGGTATAGCCAATGCCTGTACCGGAAAGCAGGGCTACGACTGCTGCGCAAGAACAGCGAAAGCGGCGTCAGAGAGCCTGAATATTCCGGAAAATTCCGTACTTGTGGCTTCAACGGGCGTGATTGGTATGCAGCTTCCGATAGATAAGATTACGGCAGGCGTAAAAATGCTTGCAGAGCAGAAAAAGGATACTATCGAGGCTGGGCAAATAGCGGCTGAGTCCATAATGACGACGGATACCATATCCAAACAGGCGGCAGTAACGATTGAAATCGGCGGTAAGACGGTGACTATAGGCGGTATGTGTAAAGGCTCGGGAATGATTCATCCCAATATGTGTACCATGCTCGGATTCATAACCACGGACATTGCGATTTCCAAAGAACTTATGCAGGAAGCGCTTAGCGAAGATGTAATAGATACTTTTAACATGATATCGGTAGATGGAGATACTTCTACAAATGACACTCTTGTCATATTGGCGAACGGCATGGCGGGAAATCCCGAAGTGACAGAGAAAAATGATGATTATGAGAAATTTAAAGAAGCACTCAACTATATTAATACAACTCTTGCAAAAATGATGGCAGGAGACGGAGAAGGCGCTACTGCTTTATTTGAGACAAAAGTAATACATGCCAGAACCAAGGAAGAAGCCCGCAAATTAAGTAAATCCGTTGTATGCTCCAATCTGACCAAGGCAGCTATCTACGGGCATGACGCCAACTGCGGAAGGATTATGTGCGCGCTTGGCTATTCAGGTGTTGATTTTGATCCTGATAAGGTAATGCTTTATCTTGAGAATGATAATGAAAGTCTTCTGGTCTTTAAAGATGGTGTATTTACGGATTACAGCGAGGAAGATGCGAGCCGCATCCTTTCTTCATCNGAGGTCAGGGCGCTTGTGGACATGAATATGGGAGAAGCCGAAGCTGCCGCATGGGGTTGCGACCTTACCTACGATTATGTTAAGATCAATGCGGATTACAGAAGCTAAGTGAAATTTACAGAATGTGAAAGGAACTGAAATACAGCAATGGAACAAAAAGAAATGACAACGATTCTGGAGAAAGCCGAAACCCTGATTGAAGCTCTCCCCTATATACAGAAATTCAACAGGAAGATTATCGTCGTGAAATACGGCGGNAGCGCCATGAGCAACGAAGAACTGCAAAAAAACGTTATTAAAGACGTCACNCTGCTTAANCTGGTAGGNTTTAAGCCAATCATCGTNCACGGCGGCGGCAAGGAAATCAGCAGATGGGTCGGCAANGTCGGTAAAAAGGCGGAATTCGTAAACGGNCTGCGTGTAACGGATGCNGANACNATGGAAATTGCTGAAATGGTATTAAATAANGTNAATAAGAGTCTGGTAAGCATGGTACAGGAANTGGGCGTCAANGCGGTAGGTATCAGCGGCAAAGACGGCGGGCTTTTGGAATGTGATAAAAAATATGCTGACGGGAAGGATATCGGCTTCGTAGGAGANATNAAACANGTNAANCCCAAGGTATTGTATGATTTNNTNGAAAAAGANTTNCTGCCNATTGTAGCGCCTATCGGTCTTGATGATAAATTCCAGACTTATAATATCAATGCAGATGATGCGGCATGCGCGATTGCAAAGGCGGTATCTGCTGAAAAGCTGGCTTTCCTGACGGATATAGAAGGATTGTACAGTGATATTAACGATAAATCCACTTTTATTTCAAGGCTTACAGTGTCTAAGGCAGAAGAACTTATAAATGAAGGCTGTATCGGCGGTGGTATGCTTCCAAAGCTTAACAATTGTACGGAAGCCGTAAGAGAGGGCGTTGGCAGAGTCCATATTCTGGACGGGCGTATTCCGCATTGCCTGCTGCTTGAAATCTTCACTAATCAGGGTATCGGTACGGCGATAATAGAGGATGGCGATCAATAATAGGCTTCTGCAAAATTGTTGTTGCAGTTCACGAACTTATCCAAAATAAACAAAAACGGTGCTCATTGCAAGCAAAATCGCGCCTTATTTTGTCTAAGTTCTGGCTATTGAAACCTCCAATTTAAATAACATAGTTGTATAATATAGACAAAACAACGCAGGTACTATGGAGCCGTCGGTACTTAGCGAGGTTTTTTCGAGCTTAGTACCGTTACGAGCGACATGTAGCGCAAGCGTGCCTGCGCTGCTTTGTCNATATTATACAACGGACGTTTCCAATGTGTATAAACATGAAAGGACAAAATATTATGAATATGCAGGAATATATTGACGAGGCGGANAAAGCGCTCTTNCATACCTACAACCGTTATCAGGTGGTATTTGATAAGGGNGANGGNGTGTATCTTTATGATGTGGAAGGAAAAAAATATCTGGATTTTGTATCGGGTATTGCNGTCTTTGCNCTCGGATATCAGAACAGNGAATATAATGATGCNCTGAAATCNCAGATAGATAAGATAATTCATACNTCTAATTACTATTATAATGTACCGGCGATTGAAGCNGCNAAGAANCTGAAAGAAATATCCGGAATGGACAGGGTATTTTTTACGAACAGNGGCGGGGAAGCAGTCGAAGGGGCAATCAAGACGGCAAGAAAATATGCATACCTCAAAGACGGCAGAACNGACCATGAAATCATAGCGATGAACCATTCTTTCCACGGCAGGACNTANGGTGCGCTTTCCGTAACCGGCAATCCGCATTACAGGGAGCCGTTCGAGCCTATGATTGGAAATATACGATTTGCCGATTTNAANGATTTTGACAGNGTGATGGCTAATGTGAATGAAAAGACNTGNGCNATTNTATTTGAAACGATTCAGGGAGAAGGCGGNCTGCGNCCGGCGGATGAGGATTTCATGAAAAAGGTGAAAAAACTCTGTGAGGAGCGCGATATCCTGCTGATTCTGGATGAGATTCAGTGCGGTATGGGNAGGACAGGCTATATGTATGCATGGCAGAGATTTGGTATCAAGCCNGATATTATGACTACNGCTAAAGCGCTTGGCTGNGGCGTTCCNGTCGGNGCGTTCCTGATGACGGAGAANGTAGGNGCTAATTCGCTTGNAGCTGGCGACCACGGTACGACTTACGGCGGNAATCCGCTTGCNTGCGCAGCAATCTGTAAAGTTATTGANNTNTTTGAAAAAGAGCATATACTTGACAATGTNAANGAAGTAGGNGCTTANTTAGAGGAGCAGCTTGATAAGCTTGTAGAAGAATTTGATTTCATAGAAGAAAGNCGCGGCGTAGGTTTGATGCAGGGGCTTGTATTCAGTGAGCCTGTAAGGGATATTATTGCAGGNGCAATAGAGAACGGGNTGATTTTAATCAATGCGGGAAACAATATTATCCGTTTCGTGCCNCCGCTTGTCATTACGAAACAGAACGTAGATGAAATGATNNGNATATTGAGGAAGAGTCTGGCTTAAGGGTAAAGAATAGGAGAATGAGAAGTGACGTTTAAAAATAGAGTTNNCNCCGTTTTATTAACAGCGTGTNTTGCCGCCGGTGTTTACGGCATNGCGCATAATAGAATGGAGGTAAAATGGGAAGAAGAAGCGGAAGAAAGCGATGAATCCCTTTTCGGACACAGGGAGACGTTGTATTTATGGTATACAGATGAGGCTTTAACCGATTATTTAAACAGCGTAGCGGTTTCCTATAATGAATACCAGCAGGAAGCCCGCGTTATCCCGGTTTATACATCGGGTTCGGAATATCTTGAAACAATCAATAATGCTTCCTTGCAGTCAGAGGAAGTACCGGATATGTATATNGTGGGAAACGACTCGCTTGAGAAAGCATATCTGGCAGGACTTGCTTCAGAAATAAAGATGCCGGATGATACTGNCGGACTTAATAGTTTTTTCCCAGAATCGTCAATATGTGCCATAACCTATCATGGGAAACAGGTTGCTTATCCGTTCTACTTCGAGACAAGCTCTTTTCTCTACAATAAGACTTATCTGGAAGAGTGGGCACGTACACAGATAGAGGCTGAAATGGATGCGGCGGAAGGTGAAGCGGTTCAGGCCGCAATAGAGAGTGCAGAAACAACCGAAGAGATTGAAGCGGCAGCGAATGGTGAGGCAGCAGGGCANGANCTTGATTTTGAAAGTGCGGTGGCGGCGCGNATNGAGGAAACGCTTCCCAAAACAATTGATGATATTCTGGATTTTGCGGATTCATATGTTGCTCCGGAGCAGGTTGAGGCAGTATTTAAATGGGATGTATCAGATATCTTCTATAACTATTTCTTTGTAGGAAACTATATTGACGTAGGGAGTATGACAGGAGATAATGAGGAGTCTATCAATATTTATAATGAAAATGCCATTCACTGTATGAGAGTTTATCAGAATCTGAATCAGTTTTTTTACATTGATACGGAAGAAAGTGATTACGCGGATGTCATACAGGACTTTATAGACGGNAAAATAGTATATACTGTTGTGACAACTGACGCTTTGGCAAAAATAGAGGAAGCTAAGAAAAATGAAGAATTCCGGTATGAATACGGTACTTCGGTGATACCNGATATAAACAGCGAGCTTGTTTCACGCTCCTTATCAGTGACGCAGTGCGTAGTTGTCAACGGATACTCGACTCATAAGGATGTTGCAAATGATTTTGCGATGTTTTTGTCCTGCTATAACGAAGATAACCTGTACGANAGAACNGGTAAGGTTCCTGCTCTTAGCGGCGTTAACTTTGAAAATACAAACCTTGAGGCGTTTGTATCAGAGTATGAAAAATCATTTCCCGAACCTAAGATGATAGCGACAAGTAATTACTGGGTAGAGATGGAAATTGCTTTTGAACGTATATGGAATGGCGAAGACGCCAATATGGAATTGAAAGGACTNTCGGAAAAAATTGTGACNCAGGTGANAGGCGANCAATATACAGAGGAGTATATAGACCTTCCTGATGAAAATGAAGGGGAAGAAATCATAGAAGANGAATATNTAGAAGAGCCNCCTGATATGGANATNGTNGGATAGGCNGCGAGATTTAAGCGTAGAGTGATTAAACCGTGGTTTATGAGCTTTACGCTTTTTTTCTTTTCTGCATGTAAAAATAATAGAGAAATCCTGTGAGGTCAGCCAGAAACCAGCCGATAGGCACCGACCACCATATTCCGACGACTCCAATTGAAGGGATTGATGAAAGCAGGTGTGCTAAGACTACACGAGTTCCAAGAGAGACCACGGTCAGAATCACGGACATTCCCGGCTTTCCCAAAGCCCTGTAAAGTCCGTATAGCAAAAACAGACAGCCGATTCCACAGTAAAAAGCGCCTTCAATACGCAGATAATGTACTCCTTCGGCTATAATGACAGTTTCCGTTGCGTCCACAAACATAAGCATCAGCGGACGTGCAAATATGCAGACGGCTGTTGAAACAATTATACAAAAAATAACCGACGAAGTAACAGCTCCCTTAAATCCCGCATGTATGCGGTCTTCTTTTTTAGCGCCGTAATTCTGCGCTATATATGTGGAAAAAGCGTTTCCAAAATCCTGAACCGGCATATAGGCAAATGCGTCAATCTTGACAGCAGCGGCAAATGCAGCCATAACCGCGGCGCCGAAGCTGTTGACTATTCCCTGTACTAACAGAATGCCCAGATTCATGACAGACTGCTGTATGCATGTCAGTACCGAAAAGTTAGCTATTTCCCACATGCAGCTCCACTTAAAGCGGAATTCGTTGATTTTGATTTTCAGGTATGGAACACTTATTAAAGAATATATGGCGATGCCAATACCGGAAACATACTGCGCTATCACGGTTGCCAGCGCCGCGCCTGCCGCTCCTGATTTAAGACCAATCACGAACCACAAATCAAGAATGATATTAAGAATAGAAGAAACTGCCAGAAATACTAACGGCACTACCGAGTTGCCCACCGCACGCAGCAGGGAGGCAAAATAATTATATAAAAACGTGGCAAAGATGCCGCAGAAAATAACGGCAAGATAGCTGCACATATCTCCCCATACCTCTTCAGGTACTTTCAAGAAATCCTGAATTTGGTCAAGAAAAAGAAAAGCGAGTATATTCAGGATGACAGTCAGGGCAAATATGAGAATAAAAGAGGCGCAGATACCCTCCTTTAATCCGTTTTCATCCCTTTCCCCGAAACGAATCGAAAAAAATGCTCCGCTTCCCATACATAATCCCAGAAGAATTGATGTAAGAAAAGTCATAAGCGTGAACGAGGAGCCGACCGCCGCCAAGGCGTTGGGTCCCAGAACTTTTCCCACAATCAGCGTATCCGCCACATTATAGCATTGCTGCAAAAGGTTTCCCAATATCATCGGAACGGCGAATTTAAGCATTGATTTCATGGCCGGTCCTTTAGTCATGTCTATGTTCATGATAATTGCCTTTACTTTCTTATATGTTTTTCAAAACTCATGATAAATATAATCGCATAAAGACATATCCATCTTCAATACTATCCGAAAAAATAAATCCCAATTTTTCCCAAAACTTTTGTGCAGCTGCATTTTCTAAATTTACAGGAGCTGAAACTCTGCCTGCATTATATTCGCTTTGTAAATAGCTGATACAGGCTTTTGCTGCTTTAGTACCAAGCCCCTGATGCCGGAATGCGTCATCAATCAGAAAATTGACAATTTGATAGTTTTTCTCTCCAACATACATTGAGACGAACCCTATCATTTTATCATTGTCATAAATTGCAAAAGGCTTGGTATCTTTATAATAGACCCATGCTTCTGCCAGGGAATATGTAACTGAATCTACGAAGTTATCGTTTTCGACACTTGCCTTTAATCCTATGCACTGCTGATAATTATCTTCATTAATTGTTCGTAATTCTATCAACTGTATCATCTCCGTAAAAATCATATAAAACAGTATAGCACAAAATGAACGGAATATGGAAATGTTTTAAAGCTTCAAATATTATTTTGCATAATATGATAAAAAATGCTATACTATACCAAAATATAAGATAATAGGAGTTTTTATGAGCGACGAAAAGAATGATGGCAAAATACTTATTTTCAATCCTACAGGGTTTATCATCAAAATGATTTTTTCCATAGGGATGGCTGTTTTACTGACTTCATCCTATAAAGGCAATGAAATGGCAAAAGACAAAAGTTTTCTTTATTTAATTTTCTTTGCACTATGGGCTTTTGTTGTGGCCTACTTTGCGGCATCTATGTTTGGGTTCTGCCTGCGTGCTGCGGGGAATTACATTATTGCAGTCATACTCATGGTTGTTCTTATAGCGCTGCTCTGTGCAGGAGTAACATGGATTGGCAATAAAAGTGAGATTATAGGAAATATTGCCGGCATTGCTTTAATATTGTTTTTAATATGGCTTCCTATTAATGATGTCAGAAAGGCAATACTTTATATTAAGAATACGGTTTGACAGAGAAAACAATTTATAAAGGTTTTTTTCCAAACGTACATATACATTATCGCTTCCGTCCAACAAATGTTGGGCGGATTGTTTATTTTTCACCCCACAAGCGAAAACATTATCTAATCTATGAGAATACAAACCTTCTGATTCCTGATATAATAAGCTCAAGCTCAGCAGTTGGCGAAAACACAAGCGCTGCTTGCGTTACAAGAATTACTTCGTAATTCTTATTGGATTGATATAAAACATCTCACTTATATCAGGAGGTTTTCAAATGAGTAAAATATCTTTACGCATTGCCGATTTGCGTAAAAAGAACAGGGTGACGCAACAGGAACTGGCAGATAGTATTGGAGTATCATTCCAGACTGTCAGTAAATGGGAAACGGGAATTAATATGCCGGATATTACTGTCCTTCCATTGCTGGCAGAATATTTTTCGGTATCAACAGACCAGTTATTGGGATTAAAGCCACTTGATGGAGAGTCGTATATACCGGAAAAAACGGCTACAAAAGATTTCTGGAATCAAAAACTGGAATATCTTTTGCGTACACGAAAAGGTTCTTGGAATGATGACTATGCCGGGTTTCTTGTTTCGCAGGTATGGAAGATTGATAAGCCGGTTTCTGTATTAGACTGCGGCTGCGGATATGGATTTTTAGGATTGCTGTTTCTCCCTTATCTGCCCGAAGGAAGTTCCTATACAGGAATTGATTTTGCGGAGGACTTAATTAATAAGGGAAAAGCTATTTTTGAACGTCAAAGAATAGATGCCACCTTTCTTTGTCAAAATGTTTTTGAATATTCAGCTGAAAACCAATATGACCTTGTGATATGTCAGGCAGTTCTCAGACATTTGGATGATCCGGCAGCTTTTGTACAGAAAATGATAACTTTTGCGAAACCAGACGGATATGTTGTCTGTATTGATTCAAACAGGGAATTTGAATGCTGTGGACTTTATATTGATGGTATGGACTATCAGGCGCTATGCAGGCATGAAGGTCTGGAAAAAAAGTGGCGGGCTGAACTTACAATGCAGGGCAGGGATTATGCAGTCGCAATCAGGACTGCGCATATGATGCAGAAACTGGGACTCGTTGATGTTGATGTGAGGATGAGCGATAAGGCAGAGTTCGTTACTACGCAATCTGCGAATTACGAAGAAACGAAAAGTGATTTTATCGCATATAACGATTGGACTTCCGGCATTAGCGAAGAAGAGAAAGACAAGCTGATTCTTCACTTACTGACTCATGGCTTATCCCGTAAAGAAGCCGAAGATTACTGCAATAGAAATATTGAAATCGCAAATTTCTTTTTGGATAACCCTACTGCGGGATATACGTTTGTGAAAGGAAAAATGATTTCTTATGGTAAAAAACCGGAAGCGTCGGACTGATTTTTAAAACATCAGGTTGACAGGGAGAGAACATAGCTATGAATGATAATTACAATTTTTCAGTAGGTTGCATTGTAAGAAAGGAAGATCAGGTTCTGCTTGTAAGACATACATATGGCGGGGCAAAAGGAAAGCTGCTGATTCCCGGCGGCTTCTGTCATGAAAATGAATTACCGGAAGAGGCGGCTGTGCGGGAGATTTTTGAAGAAACAAGTATAATTGCAAAAGTCAAACGTATGGCAGGTATCCGTTGTGATAGGAACACGTGGTATATGTTACTGGAAATGGACTATGTAGATGGAATTCCCACAAGTGATATGAATGAAAACAGTGAAGCCTTTTTCTGTGAAATATCAGAAGCCTTGACACGAGACGACTGTACTGAAATGACAAAGGCTGCACTAAGAAAAATTTTGGATGAATCCGCAAATTATTTTCATTCGGATATTGAATACAAAAAGCATAAAGGAGATAATTATACTCTTTATATCTAAAATTTATATCTAAAACAATATATTTTCGGAGGAAAATTTAAAACGTTGTGAGCGTGATGGACGAGAGACAGAACGTATAGAAAGAGGAATGAAGAACACATTTCATTTTTATGATGATTTTCAATATCCCAATATCATAACAACAGAATTGAGTCCNGAAGAAGTTGCAGAAAAAATTGCAGCTATCATAAAATAAAATATTATAATTAGGATTTTTTTCAAAACCTAGTAGTACAATATAGACATATCACAACAGGGTGCTATGGAGCCGTCGGTACTTAGGTGCCGTATTTTGGCACCTTATGTACCGCTACGAGCGAACAATGCAGCGCAAGCGTGCCCTGCTGTGATATGTCTATATTGTACTACGGACGTCTTGAAAATCTTCAGTATATTTCTTACAGAATCCGGCAACAATAATACAGAAAACTCAACCTTCTAAGGGGGAAAATTATGCTGGGATTCTTCATTGCCCTGCTCTCGGGCGCTTTTATGAGTATTCAGGGAGTATTTAATACACAGGTTACCAAGTCGTCAAGTATCTGGGTGGCGAATGCGTTTGTTCAGTTTACGGCACTGCTTGTCTGCCTGTGCGCATGGCTTGTTTCAGACCGTTCCTCTTTTGGCGCATTATTTAAGGTGCAGCCTAAATATATGCTGCTTGGCGGCGCTATCGGAGCTTTTATTACCTATACAGTTATTAAGGCAATGGATATGCTTGGTCCGGCTAAGGCTGTTATGGTTATTGTAATTTCCCAACTAATTGTTGCTTATCTGATCGAGCTGTTTGGGCTTTTTGGAACGGAGAAACAGCCACTGGAAATGAGGAAGCTGACAGGTATGGGAATTGCAATTTTAGGAATTATTATTTTTAAGTGGACATAGGCGGAAATTTATTTTAAAATAGTAATGCAGTGCATAGCGGGGACTTCCTTAAGTCTTTGCGGTGACTTCGTAGAGACAGAAAGGAACTATGCATATGAATAAGAAAAATATATTAAAAATAACGTTGTTTTTTCTACTGCCGCTGTTGACATTAACTGCATGTACCGGCAAACAGGATATTGCTTTTGAACTGGAAGAGCAGGGAAAAGCACTGGAAATGGAATATGTTCCCGGTGTGGAAGAGATGACTGATGAAGGAAAAACTGTAGTCGGTGAAATAATTACAGAGAAAACAGCAGTACCGGAAGAGCCTGACGTGATTTATGTACATATATGCGGAGCGGTGGTAAATCCGGGCGTTTATGCGTTTGATGCCGGCAGCAGGGTTTATGAAGGCGTCGAGGCGGCAGGAGGTTTTACCGAAGAAGCTTGTGAAGATTATGTAAACCAAGCTGAAATATTGCAGGATGGGCAGCGTCTCATAATACCTACCATTGAAGAGGTTGATGCGGTAAAAGATGCCGATACTTATCAGGAATCATGGAGAATTGATATTTTAGAAGCGGAACAATCCGCAGCAGATGAATCTGCGTCCGTAGGAAATAAGGACGGACTGATAAATATTAATACTGCTGATGAGAGTGTACTTAGCTCTATAGACGGAATCGGTGCGGGTAAGGCAGCAGCAATTGTAAAATACAGGCAGGAGAACGGGAACTTTCAGTCCATTCAGGATATCATGAAAGTAAGCGGTATAAAAGAAGGCACTTATGAGAAAATCAAGGACAAGATAACGGTAAATTAAGAATGGAATTATAAAATAGAGGTGTGCTATGGGAAACAGAGTGTTGGTTGTTGATGACGAGAAGTTGATTGTAAAGGGAATCCGTTTCAGCTTAGAACAGGACGGTATGGAAGTGGACTGCGCTTATGATGGGGAAGAGGCTCTGGAATATGCGAAAAACAATCAGTATGACATGATTTTGTTAGATGTTATGCTCCCTAAGCTGAGTGGATTTGAAGTGTGTCAGCAGATAAGGGAATTTTCCAGCACACCGATAGTTATGTTAACCGCAAAAGGCGAAGATATGGACAAGATTCTGGGCTTGGAGTATGGCGCGGATGATTACATCACCAAGCCATTCAATATTCTGGAAGTAAAAGCAAGAATCAAGGCAATCATGCGCAGAACCGGAAGAAAAAATGAAGAAAAGGCTGCGGCCAGAACAATTGAAAGCCGTGGAATGAAACTGGATTTGGACGGCAGAAGGGCGTATATTAACGATAAGGAAATCAATCTGACTGCCAAAGAGTTTGAAGTGCTGGAACTGCTCATGAAGAATCCCAATATTGTATACAGCAGAGAAAAACTTCTTAATACTGTGTGGGGGAGCGACTATCCGGGAGATGTGCGTACGGTAGACGTACATATCAGAAGACTGCGGGAAAAGATTGAAGAGACGCCGAGCGAACCGGTGTATGTTCATACAAAATGGGGAGTAGGTTATTACTTTGCTTAAAATAGAGAATTTGAAAAAACTGCAATTTTTACGCAGTCTTAAGATACGTATTTTTCTAATTGCATTTATTATTGGAATATTGTCATGTAATATGATGAGATATGCGATTCTGCAGAATTATGAACAGCGGGCTGTCAGCCTGCGTATTTCTGATGTTCAGACACAGCTCAATATTCTGGCAAATCATCTGATTACCAATCGTTACTTACAGGGAACGACATCTGAGGCTATTGAGGCGGAACTGAGTCTGCTTTCAAACCTTTATGATGGACGTGTTTTGATTATTAACAATAATCTCAAGGTGGTCAAAGATACATATGGTATCAGCGGAGGCAAGACAATCATATCGGAAGAGGTGATTCGCTGTCTCAAGGGTGAGAATACCAGTCAATACGATCCCGAAAACAACTTTATAGAAATGACAGTGCCGATTATGGAAACGTTGGAGGCGGATGAAGTAGATGAATCCGGTAAACCTGCCGGTCCCCAATATGTAGCAAGGGGAGTCATGCTGATCAGCGTTTCAACAGATTATATTGCCGTAACGATGGATATCCTGAACAGAAAAGCATTGGTTATGGAAGCAATAGTAATTCTGGCTATATTTTCCGCTTCGATTTTGGCGTCATTTGTTATAGTCAGACCGTTTGAGAAGATTACGGATGCACTTAATCAGGTAAAGGCGGGGTACAGTAACGAACCGATTTCCGTGCCGGACTGCCTTGAGACAGAGCATATAGGCGATGCCTTTAACGCTGTGATTAGCCGTATGAAAGTACTTGACGATTCCAGACAGGAATTTGTGTCAAATGTTTCCCATGAACTTAGAACGCCGATTACTTCCATTAAAGTACTTGCCGATTCCCTGCGTATGCAAGATGATGTTCCGGTAGAATTGTATAAGGAATTTATGGAAGACATCGCAAATGAAATAGATAGGGAAGATAAGATAATTAACGACCTTCTTGCTTTGATTAAAATGGACAGAACCGATTCTGACTTGAATATATCACAGGTAGATATTAATGCATTGGTGGAGGTTATTATGAGAAGGCTCCGCCCGATAGCGCTGAAACGGGATATTGAACTTGTATATGAGAGCGTCAGACCGGTCGCGGCGTCTGTTGATGAGGTGAAGATAACGCTTGTAATTACTAATCTGGTAGAAAATGCTATTAAATATAATAAGGAACATGGCTGGGTCAAGGTAACTTTAGACGCAGACCATCAGTTCTTTTCAGTAGTAGTGGCAGATTCGGGTATGGGTATCCCGGAAGATTCCATTGAGCATATTTATGAACGTTTTTATCGGGTTGATAAATCCCACTCAAGGGAAATCGATGGCACAGGACTGGGACTTGCGATTACAAGAAGCGCTATTTTGAAGCACAGAGGTTCGATTAAGGTGGTTAGTGAAGAAGGCGAAGGAACGACTTTTATCGTAAAGATTCCGTTGACTTATATTGCTGTCTCATAATAGTGTGAAAGAAGGGGAAGGTATGATAACCGTAATGTCGGGTACAAAAAAAATACTGCTTCTGGCAATTTTTGTATTTATGGTCGCCTGTATGACCGGATGTGGAGATGATACGCAGGATAGCAGCGGCGGCAGGACTTATAGTGTATATTATGTAAATAACGAAGAAACAGGAATTTTTTCCAAGTCATATCAGACGGCTACCGAAGACGGACAGGAATTGCTTGACGAGCTGATGGGACAGCTTGCCGTCATATCAGAAAAAAAGGAGTATAAGGCGCCTCTTTCAGGTGATTTCGCCATCCTTGGATATACATTGGAGAGTGGGCAGCTTGCGATAAATTTTGACGAGCATTACAAAGAAATGGATAGCATTAAGGAAATTCTGGTACGCGCTGCAATTGTCAGAACCTTGTCGCAGGTGAGAGATGTCAGCTATATTTCATTTGCCGTAAACAATGAGCCGCTTATGGATAATGGCGGCGCGGTGGTTGGAAACATGTCGGCAGATATGTTTATTGATAATGAGGGAAACGAAATAAATACTTATGAAAAGGTCAATCTTCACCTGTATTTTGCCAACGAGACCGGTGACAGGCTGGTAGAAGAGAACCAGAGAAACGTCGTATATAACAGTAATATTTCCATAGAGAAGCTTGTGGTGGAGAAATTGATTGAGGGACCGCTTTCAGAAGGCAGTTATCCAACCATAAATCCGGATACGAGAATTGTAAGTGTAACGGTAAAAGACAGAATATGTTATGTAAACTTAGATGAAGTTTTTCTAAATCAGCCATATAATGTAACGTCGGATGTTACGATTTATTCTATCACCAATTCTCTCGTGGAGCTGCCTAATGTGAGCAAAGTGCAGATTTCCATTAATGGTGAGACTTCTGTTTTTTATAAAGAGAGCGTAAGTCTGACGACATTGTTTGAGAGAAATCTTGATTTAATCACTAATGCCGCATCTGCGGATAATTAAGAATATAGCCTTGCGCATGGAGGAGATAATCCGACATGGGTGGGCGTAATGGAAAAGGAGGAAAATTTGAGAAGACCGGTATGTATTATCGGACTGGCCTTTTTAGTGGTAATAGTTATATATCTATACTGTAATCCGCTGCCTGCCGTATCTTTAGGCGAGGCGGACGGTAATACATTCACGCTTATAGGTCAGGTCGAAAAGAAAGAATATCGCATTTCTAATGAGCAAAAAGTTCTTGTTATTTATCTGAGAGAAATTCAGGTTGTTAATCCACAGAAAACAAATAATCAAACGATTGATTCACAGGCATCGGATTCGCAGTTGTCGGATGTCGAGGGTATAATATGTTATATTACGGAAGGTCAGGAGCCGAAGATGGGCAGTTTTATCCGTGTCCACGGGAAACTGCGCTCCTTTGCGGAAGCGACGAATCCGGGAGAGTTCAATGCACGAAGATATTATCAGATTCTGAGCTATCAGGCACGTCTTCAGAATGGGATTATCCTTGAAGAAAGCGAAAATTATGACAGGTTCAAAGAAGGGCTGTATCAGATAAAGGAGTATCTTGCCGGGTTGATAGATGTCAGTTATGAGGAGGGCGATGCGTCTGTCATGAAGGCAATGCTTCTTGGGGAAAAGAGCGGATTGGACGAAGATACTAAGCAGCTGTATCAGCTTAATGGCGTCATTCATATTTTAAGTATCAGCGGACTGCATATTTCCATAATCGGTATGGGATTTTATAAGCTATTGAATAAGTTTAGGATTCCGAAGTTTATTAGCGTTCCTTTATCTATATGCCTTATATACTGTTATGGAGTTATGTGCGGAATGAGTGTTTCCGCATTCAGGGCTATTGTGATGTTTGGACTTAATGTTGCGTCAGGACTCTTTGGACGTACATACGATATGCTTACGGCGATGGCAATAGCAGGAATTCTGCTTTTGGCAGGACAGCCCCTTTACGTCTGGCACAGCGGATTCTTATTTTCATTTGGAGCAATTCTGGCTATAGGACTGTTACGTCCGGTAATGGAAGAAATGCTTATGGGTGGTACAAAGTTTGAAAAACTTATGTCAACCAGTCTATCGATTTCTATTGTCACCCTGCCGGTGTATCTGTGTTTTTACTATGAATATCCGCTTTATTCGGTTTTTTTAAACCTTATTATCATACCGGGGACGAGTCTGATTGTATCGGACGGGCTGCTGACCTGTGCAGCGGCGGCATGTTTTCTGCCATTGGGAAAATATACTGCACTGCCTGCACATATTTTATTTTCGTTCTATGAGCTGTGCTGTAAGCTAACCATTCGTATTCCGGGAAGCAGGAATATTATCGGAGCGCCGGATATGTGGCAGATACTGATATTTATATCAATCATATGTATTGTGACCTTTTACGGCAGAAAATGGAGCAGACTTAACTTCTGGCAGTTTATCCTGCTGGCGTTATTATGTATTACCCTGCGTTTTCAGGACGGTTTGCAGATTACGCTTATAGACGTGGGACAGGGAGACGGTATTTACATAGCCGATGATAAAGGGGGTCATTTCCTGATTGATGGAGGCAGCTCGAGCAAAAGTGATGTGGGAACTTATCAAATTCTGCCGTTTTTGAAGGAAGAAGGGGTAGATACTTTAACCGCGGTATTTATAACGCATATGGACAGCGACCATTATAACGGAATAAGCACATTGATAGAGGATATGGATAAAAATGGAGTGATGATAGAAAATCTGATTATGCCGGATATAGGTGAACAGAGTAGAAGCAGTGAGTATCATGAAATGGAGAGTATGGCAATGGAGAAAGGGATAACTGTACAGTATATCCATGCAGGAGATGTCTTGCGGCATGGAAAACTGAAATTCACCTGTCTGCATCCGGCGGCGGGGGAAAACAGCGGGGATACCAATGCTTCGTCTACGGTATTGTATCTGGAATATGATGCTTTTACGGCACTTTTTACTGGGGATTTGGAAGGAGAAGGCGAGAAAGCGGTAGAAGAACGCCTTAAAAAATACATTACTGATTCTTCCGGTGACGGAAAACGCATCACTGTGCTGAAAGTGGCGCATCACGGCTCAAGAAACTCAACGGCAGAAGCCTTTTTGGATGTGGTTTCACCGCAGGTAGCGGTCATTTCAGCCGGAAGAGATAACAGATACGGACATCCTCATGAAGAATTGTTGATTCGCCTTGAGGATTGCGAAAGCAGGATTTTTCGGACGGATATCGGGGGTGCGGTTACGATTACATATAGGAATGGCAGAGTATATGTGGAGTGCTTTTGTAATTAACGGCACTCCACATACAACCGGTATTATTTCTTCTTAACAGGAATCCATATCTCTGAATAATAATTTTCGTCGCTTGCTCCATTTGGATACTTACTTGGATTATCATACATTTCAATACAATATCCTGCTGCAAATTCAAAATCCTGCAATGCCGGAAGCCATTCGGAGAATATTTTTGTATTTACATCTTGTAAAGAATAGGGGAGAGCGCCCTTGCAGGGAAAAACCGCCCATGTGAAGGCTGGGATTGTCTTTACCTCAAAGCCATCCGGAATATCTACAGCCGGATTATAAGCATCTGCAATCAGATATTCAAACTTTTCGTTTCCCATTTGCGGGTCAATGTTGATACCGAACATTCCGCAGACATACTTGCCGTTTCCGGAAGAATAATGCTCCTGCCAAAACAAGGGTATCTCCTGTTTTGCATTTTCATAGCTGAACTCCTTTGCTGTACCTAAAATGGTAAAAGCTTCTTTTTTTACGATTCTGTAATCCATGGTATAACCACCTTTCAATAAAATTGTTAGTTTCAGCGGTGCGAAGGACTTAACCATTGTTTTGTTCTTTCGCACTGCCAGAGGTGTATATCCATGAAAGCGGGAAAAAGCTTTTGTAAAACTGTCGGGAGAATCATAACCATATTTCATTGCAAGCTCCATAACTGTAATATCACTGGTAATTAATTCTGTTCCTGCAAGCGCCATTCTGCGGTTTCTTATATATTCCATAATGGAATACCCACATAATATACTGAAACCTTTGTGAAAATAGAATGGCGAAATATTTACATGTTTTGCCACGTCATACATTGTAATATCTTCTGACAGATGGCTCTCGATGTATTTGACTGCTTCACTTATTGCTTCTGCCCATTCCATGACTATCAGCCTCCTGTTGTGGTTAAAGTATACCCTTTATCATTTATCATGTCCCGACATTGCTTGTTTTCTTTTGTCGGTACATGAGTATTTGGATAAATAAAAGTGTGATTATTTATTTTACCATATCAGTCAACATGTTTCTATTAAATATCGGTTAAAAATCCTTTACTTTTTCCCTCATTCATGATATTTTTTATACGTATTGTATCTTCGTTAAGGGAGAATAATAACAGGAGGAAACTAAAATGAATAACACAAAAACTTTCAACATGGTTATGACGGCCTTGTTTATCGCTATTATTGCTGTCATGACTTTCATCCCCAATGTAGGTTATATCAACCTCATTGTCATCAAAGCAACTCTGCTTCATGTACCTGTCATTGTCGGATCCATAGTGCTTGGACCGAAAAACGGAGCGGTATTGGGAGCGGCATTTGGTATTACAAGTCTGATTAAGAACACCTTGGAACCCAGTCTGTTGTCTTTTGCTTTTTCACCTTTTTATTCAGTAGGTGAAGTGGGCGGCAATGGTTGGAGCGTCGTGATTGCTCTGGTGCCGAGGATTTTAGTCGGTGTCATTCCTTATTTTGTATACAAAGGAATAGAGAAGCTGTTAAAAGATTTTAAGAAACGCAGACTTATTGCGATTCCGATAGCGGCGGCGGTCGGAGCGTTTACAAACACATTGCTGGTTATGAATTTGATATATTTCTGCTTCAGGGAAGAATTTGCGGCGGCACAGAACATAGCTTTAGAGGCAGTATATGATGTTATTCTGGGAATCATTGCGGCGAACGGAATCCCCGAAACTATTGTGGCTGTTGTGCTGGGTACGGCTGTCAGCATGGCGCTGTTAAAGATAATGCCGCAGGCAAGGGAAAAACAAGCGGTCAGAGCTTAGGAGAAAAATTATGCTAAAGGGAAAAAATATTGTTTTAGCAGTAACGGGCAGTATTGCAGCATATAAAATAGCCAATCTGGCAAGCATGCTGCAAAAACTGCATGCTGATGTTACCGTATTAATGACTCAGAATGCTACTAATTTTATAAATCCCATAACGTTTGAAACACTGACAGGGAATAAATGCCTGATTGACACCTTTGACAGGAATTTTCAGTACAGTGTGGAACATGTGTCACTTGCCAAACGTACAGATGTAGTGCTGGTTGCGCCTGCTTCTGCAAATGTCATAGGAAAGCTGGCGTGCGGAATTGCGGATGACATGTTGACCACTACGGTCATGGCGTGCACATGCAAGAAAATCGTAGCGCCCGCTATGAATACTCATATGTACGAAAATCCTATTGTACAGGACAATATAAAGAAGCTTATACATTACGGCATGGAAGTGATAACGCCGGATACGGGATATCTGGCATGTGGAGATACAGGACCCGGTAAGATGCCGTCTGAACAGACGCTTTTGGAATATATCCTTCGAGAGACTGCGCATGAAAAAGATATGTTAGGAAAAAAGGTGATGGTGACGGCAGGGCCGACTATGGAGAGGATAGACCCCGTGCGTTATATTACCAATCACTCCACTGGGAAGATGGGATACGCCATAGCAAGACACTGTATGCACAGAGGCGCTGATGTAACTCTGGTTACAGGAAAAACAGATACGCCCAAGCCATCCTTTGTGGAGATAATAGAGATTGAGTCGGCAAAAGATATGGCAGAAGCGGTAAAACAGCGTTATACGGAGCAGGATATAATAATCAAGGCGGCGGCGGTNGCAGACTACCGTCCGTCGCACATATCGGATGAAAAGGTCAAGAAAAAAGATGGCGAGCTATCTATTGAGCTTGAGCGTACCGAAGATATCCTGCAGTTTCTGGGCGATAACCGCAAAGAGGGACAGTTCCTTTGCGGATTCTCCATGGAAACGGAAAATATGCTGGAAAATTCACGTGCCAAGCTTGAGAAGAAACATGTGGATATGATTGTTGCCAATAATGTAAAGCAGTCCGGNGCGGGCTTTGGAACGGATACCAACATTGTGACGCTNATCACTAAGGACGGTGCGAAGGAACTGCCCATTATGAGTAAGGACGAAGTGGCGGAACAGATTATGGATACGATACTCAATATTATGCAATAACCTGAAAATNATAANCTAAAAAAATAAGCGATNNCGAAGCTGATATCGTNAGGCATGAATTTATTAAAAAATAAATAAAAGGANGGAAATAAAAGTGGAAAAATTTAATGGTTTCACAAAAGGCGTAAATCTGGGTGGATGGCTTTCTCAGTGTGATTATAGTATAGAAAGGCTGACGGGATTTATCGTTGAAGATGACATAAAGACAATCTCGTCATGGGGCGTTGACCATGTCAGACTACCNNTTGANTATAACATAGTGCAGAACGAGGATGGCACGATTAACGCGGCGGGCTTTGGATACATAGACCATGCGCTTGAAATGTGTGGAAAATATGGGCTGAATACAGTCCTTGACCTTCACAAAACGGCAGGATACTCATTTGATAAAGGAGAAAATGAGAGCGGTTTTTTCACAAGAAACGAGTATCAGGAGAGATTCTACTGCCTATGGGAGGAGTTTGCGAGGCGTTATGGTAATTCAGATAATATAGCCTTTGAACTGCTTAATGAAATCACTGATAAGAAATTCAGCGCAGAATGGAACAGGATTGCGCGTGAATGCATCAGGCGTATTAGGGCAATTGCCCCCGATACAGTGATTCTGGTGGGCGGTTACTGGAATAACAGTGCGGCTGCNGTNAAGGACTTGGATAAGCCGTATGATGACANGGTGGTATATAATTTCCACTGCTATGAACCGATGTTGTTTACCCATCAGGGTGCAACATGGGTGGATAAGATGGATCCTGAATTTCGCATTGCATATGCAGATAGTGACTGGAACGGTCAAAAATTTATAGATGCTTTCAAGGAAGCTTTTGAAACAGCGCAGAAAAACGGTACTGTGCTTTACTGCGGGGAATATGGCGTAATTGACAAAGCTGCAACAGAGGATACTTTAAGATGGTACAAGGATATAAACGCAGCGTTTGAACACTATGGAATCAGTCGGTGCGCATGGAGCTATAAGCAGATGGACTTCGGACTGTCTGATGAAAGATTGAGCGGTATTATTGAGGAATTGGTGCGGTATTTGTGATTTTTAATACCTACATTNAAACTGCACCAATACTTTCAGCGCGGGTTAAAAACTCATTTATGTATTGGTATAAGAGGCACATTTCTCTTCAAGCATTTTGAAGTTGCAACATCTTGAAGCTAAGGAAGAGCCTGGCTTAGCTGTACACTTCTGGTATAATTTCAGAGCCTTGCTTTGTAGAGTATCCTGAACTCTGTCAATCAGGGCTTTTTCTTTTTGNAGAAGATAGATATANTCNGTTTGNTCTTTTTCACTTTTAAANGAACGGAAATNTGNTANTTGATTGTATTTTAATTGTGTGANACAGTTATCAGGAACGGGGATCATGTTGTTGATATTTAGTACTGCATAAAGATAACCNNTGGGTTCATNCTGAAGTTTNTGAAAATCNAGACTGTTGGACATCTTCTGATGCTTGGGNTTTGCTGAGGATATCGGAACNTAATAANGAAAAGTTCCAATNTTAAGCAGGATGCCCACATGGAGCTTCAGTCGGTCACCATATTCCACATATCCTACTCGTGAATCAAATTGTGTTAAATAATTTATCTATTTTTTATCGACAACATACCAGTTCATGGTACCTCCTAAGAAGTAAAAGTGGGTGGAGTAGTTCCACCCACTGCTTATAATCGATTGTTTTGATTGGACAATCTAACCGCTTTTAAACGAGCATTTTAACTGGACACTCNAACCGCTTTACAGATATTTCTATCTGCACTTTTATTATATNTAATTGGTAGAAAAAAATCAATGCCTTATTTTGTTAAATTTTCTTGTGATAAGCGAATTGCTTAACAGTTGGAATTATTAATGGCAAAGTGCGGGCAGATATGATATACTTGGAAAAACGACAATTTGTTGAAACTATGTAGCTTAAAGTCTAAGACCGTTCAGTGTTTTGCGGCTCCATAGCGTCCTGCTTATAATTTTATCAAAGGAGGCGGAGGTTAGTTTGCAGAAACTTAATGAAGAAATAAAATCAGGACAGTTAAAGCAGATGTATCTGCTCTATGGCGAAGAAGCGTATCTCCGCCGCCAGTACAGGGATAAATTGAAAGCCGCGCTGGTAAACGGCGATGATAGCATGAATTACAACTATTTTGAAGGAAAAGGCATAGAGGCAGGAGAAATCATTGACTTGGCGGAAACCCTTCCTTTTCTTAGTGACAAACGTGTCATAATCATTGAAAACAGCGGTTTTTTCAAGCATGGCGGCGAGCAGCTTGCAGAGTATCTGAAAGCGCCGTGCGACACAACTTTTTTCGTTATGGTGGAAACAGAAATCGATAAGCGCAGTAAGCTTTTTAAAGCAATAACAGCCAAAGGACGTGCAATCGAGTTCAAGGCGCAGGATGAAGGCATTCTGAAACGTTGGATTCTTGGTACTCTTAAGAAGGAAAATAAGAAGATTACAGAGCGGGATTTGTCTCTTTTTCTGGAAAAGACNGGAANCGACATGGAGAATATCAGCAAAGAGCTGGAAAAGGTAATCTGCTACTGCATGGATAAGGAAGTAATTACAGGCGCNGACATTGAAGAAATCTGCGTAAGACAGGTAAATAACCAGATTTTTGATATGATNGATGCCATTGCCGGAAAGAGACAGAAGGAAGCAATGGAGCTGTATTATGACCTTCTGACATTGAAGGAACCTCCTATGCGTATTCTTTTTCTTCTCGCCAGACAGTTTAATCTATTACTTCAGGTCAAAGAATTAAAGCAGAAAGGTTATCCGGCAAAGACGATTGGGGAAAATGTCGGACTGCCNGGNTTCATTGCNGGGAANTACGTGAATCAGGCGGANAANTTNTCTNCACANTANCTGCGAANAGCNGTGACNGACTGTGTGGAAACTGAGGAAGCAGTGAAAACAGGGAAGATGAATGATGTTTTGAGTGTGGAACTGCTGCTGATAAAGTATAGCGCGTAGGGATTTTTCTCATGAATAAATTTTTCATGAGAAATGTCTGAATACATTGACAACACAGTATATCTTCGTTAAAGTTAACATATAAATATATCAGTGGTATCACTGACTGGGCTGGTCGAAAGACCCTGGTCCACCGAACAGCGAGGAATTTCCCCGCTATTTTTATTATTGAAATTCATGCACAGTCCTACTTGGTTTCAATGGTATTGCACAACCAAGATATTGATATTACAAAAATATAGATGATCTTGCATCCAAAATCGAACAGATCAAACTTGCTATTCGGGAAAACCGGTGCATTGCTTTCCATTATTGCTATAATTTTCGGATATATAAGCTGCGCCGCTTATGGAATCTGACAGTTACAGACGACATATTCAACATGAGGGAAATTCCAGAAGAAAAAAGTAGTTCGGCTCTCACATGACCGATGACTGCATTATCCCTGCAGTCTATGATTCGTTTGTGAAATCCACTTTGGACTCCATAAAAGATTTAAATGAATCATGACACACAGTTGTCGTGTTTGAAGTGATATAGTTAAAAAAAAAACTTGGAGGTTATACATATGGTTGATTCAAGATGTGGACTTCACTGCACTGGATGCGAATATAAGGAGACATGCGGTTGCAACGGGTGTATCGAAACAAACGGACATCCTTTCCATGGAGAATGTCCTGTTGCAGTATGCTGTCAGGATAAAGGCTTTCTTCATTGCGGGGAATGCCCGGATATCCCGTGTGAGCTTTTGACGCAGTATTCCTGCGATCCTGAACACGGCGACACCCCTCACGGTGCCAGAATCGCACAATGCATAAAATGGTCAAAGGAAAATTTAACGGAGGATATGATGAGCAGATTCACCGAAAAGGGGTATTTTGTAAAGGAAAATGCGCCTATCTACTTCACGGAAGATATGACTAAAACAATTAAGTGGTTTGAGGAAGTGATGGGCTGGTATAGCAAAGTGGTCGAAAAAGATGATAGCGGCAACGGTTTATATGGGGTAGTCTTTGACATACTTCCTGAAATTGAAATCACGCATTTAGTCCATTTTACGGGTTATCAACTGTTTAGAGGCAAGCCTGAGCAACGTGTAATTTCTTTTATGCAGGTGCAGGACATTGCTAAAATGCATTCATACATAACCTCGAAAGGTTGGGATAAAATTACGCAGGTAGAAACTCAGCCGTGGGGCGGCAAGACTTGCAGCATCACAACAATAGATGGCTATGTCATAAATGTATTTCAGTAAATCGGGATATATAGAAAGGAGAACAAAAATGGATATTGTTCCTACACTGAATTTCGGTGGGAATTGTCGGGAAGCGCTTCAAATGTATGAGAGGGCTTTTAACGGAAAGATAAGCTGTCTGATCACATACGGAGAAGCCAATGACCCTAAATACAATCCGCTGCTTAAAGAAAATCAAAAAGAGTATATTTATCATGCGGAGCTTGTATTGGGCAATCAAAGAATTATTATGAGCGACAATGTGGATATTGAATTTCAGACGTGCTATTCAAATTTTCTCACTATAATGTATGATACAAAGGAAGAAGTAAAAAGAGCATATGAGACCATGAAAGAAGGAAGTAAGACAATATATCAAATGGAAGCTACACATTACAGTTCTTGTCGGGTTGTTTTCGTTGATAAATTTGGGATTCGCTGGGGAATTATGACTGAGCAGACAGAGCGGTAAATTGTGATTGATCTTAGTAGTGCATGGTATAAAAATGGTAGAGGGCAGGCACTCGAATTGCTAGTGTAAATCGAAATTATGTGGAGGTATTTATGAGAATTGGCACAGTGAGTTTACTGACAAACGATGTATTAAGTCTCGCATCATTTTATAAACAATTACTTGAAATTGAAAATTAAGTTAAAATAAGAAATTTTGATAGCAAAGTGCAGGTAAATATGATATGCTTGGGGAAACACAAATTGTGAGGATTAAGTAAAAATACATAATAAGATAAAGGAAGTGTCATTGATATGCTTGGGTTAATATTTTGGATTATCATAATCGTTTGTATAGTTAGATATAGGAGAAATCAGTCTGGGCAGAATGGTTACGGCAATGGGACGAATATGGGAGATATACCGCCAATAGATAACAGACCCATGCAGAATCAACCGTTGAACAACGGGCAGCAGCAGTATAATAATCCACAGCCGAAATATTATAATCCGCAGCAGTATTACAATCCGCAGCAACAAACAGGACAGAAAACGACAAGAGTGTCAGAAACGAAATCACATGCGTCAGAAGCAAAGACAGAAGCATCAGAAGCAGAACCCGGCTCCACACTTGCATATCTGGAAGAAAAAGCCAGACAGGATGCAAGAGAGCATGCCAGAGAGAAACGGGAAGAGGCAATGCGCCTTAATAAAAATTACGGAGGTCTTCGTGCAGCGGAGCGCCGTTATGATGGCGATAGTATACCGAGAGGTAAAAAGTGCATTACCTGTGCATACTGTGGAGCTGAGAATCTTGTGCCTACAAATATGAGAGAAAAGTATAGCTGCTATTTCTGCAGGGAGGCGTTGTAGGATTGTCGGAATCTGAAGGAGAGAGCAATAATGGAAAAAGGCTTGATACCATTTTGGGAAGCGGCGTATCAGGATGAAAATGTTACTGCATTTTCTTCTGAACCAAATGCAACAATTAAAGAATTTGAATACTTGCTCAGCAGGCAGTCGCATATAATCGATATCGGCTGTGGAGAAGGCCAGAATGCTTTTTACTTTGCAAAGCAGGGGTATTGCAATGTTGATGCTTTTGATATATCAGAGAATGGAATAGCAAAGTTACAACAAAGATGCAAAAAGGAAAATATCCGGTTAAATGCGTTTACTGCTGATTTAATAACATACCGGTTTGAGAAAAACTATGATATGGTTATGTCTTTCGGAACTCTGCATTTTGTATCCAAAACGGATTGGAAAGCTATGATAAACAGAGCCAAAGCATATACTAATATAGGCGGCATACATATCATGCAGATATTTACTGATACTGTACCGGCCTCAGAGGACATTGCACCATTTGCAATCGGTCTTGCAAAAGATGAGGAGATAAAAGAATTATATAATGATTGGGAGATTCTGCAATTTAAGTCATATACATTTGAAGATGAACATCCCGGTGTTCCTAAACATCTGCATGCATCGAATAAAATAGTTGCCAGAAAGATTCTAATTTAAATTAAGTTGTAGCAGATTTTGCAACAACTGCCTCGGATGGAAAAACATATAATGTTGATTATTATGTGATTTTAACTCAAAAGTTCCTGCTCACGCAGCAAGCTGTCCACTGCCGCCTTGTAATCCGCAAAATTATTAGCCTTGCGGATTTTTTTCAGGTATTTTTCGGAAGCGGCGAAGCTTTGGCTAAGGTACGTCCACAAATCCTTCATTTTATATAATACAGGCGTTTCNCCTGACATTATCTCTGTATAGCGCGTAAAAAGCTCGCTATGGAATGCNNTNATANTGTNCTTATCGGGANNNGTGTTCANGTCACCGNGCAGCNTGNGGACAAGGNANGGATCNTTGAGGATTCCGCGTCCNAGCATAATGCAGGAAACNGNAGGGATTTCAGATAAAAGNGTNGTAAAATCCTNNGGNGAATGGATATCNCCGTTATAGCANAGNGGGAANTGCAATGTATCCTGAGCCTTNNGNTATGCGNTTTTNTGNGGNGTACCTTTNTANTGCTCCTGCTGAAGGCGNGGGTGTATAATCAGNTCCTCTATCGGNTATTTNCTNTANANCGNAAGGAGCCNGTCCCANTCTTCTTCNGAAGAGATGCCGATGCGGGTCTTTATGGAAATTCTAAGCGNTGATTTCTCAAATATTGTATACAGAAACTCGTCAAGCTGCCCAGGAACACTCAGGAACCCTGCACCGCGCTTTTTTGCGGTTACGGTTCCGGAAGGGCAGCCGAGATTGAGATTNACGGANTTGTAGCCGAATGCGGCGATTTGCTCCGTAATCTGCANGAANTCNTCCGCATGGTTGGTGAGAATCTGTGGNACNACGNNCATNCCNTCGTTATGTTCAGGAAGGATTTCATTGATTTCGCGGCTGCTCATTTTTCTGCTTGAGATAAATGGCGTGAAATATTTGTCAATTCCGCCAAAATAGCGGTTGTAGGCATTGCGGTAGATGTACGTGGTGAGGCCTTCCATTGGGGCGAGGTAGCAGGTGATCATCATGATTCTCACTTTCGTTGGTTTTACTATTTTCATACTCGGTTGAAAATTTTTAATTTTCAATCTTGATATTCTTAAGTGTAGCATATTTTTAATCAGATTTTAATCTTTTTCACATTTTCATTTAATATTGGTGAGTTAATATAAGGCTGTAAACAAAACAACAAACCAATAGAGAAAGGAAAAAAGGATATGGAATATTTTGAAAAAGTTGAAAAATTAAGAGAGAAAGCAAATGTTTCTTTTGAGGAAGCAAAGGAGGCATTGGAAAACAGTAATTGGGATATACTGGATGCGATGATCTATCTGGAGCAGAACGGTAAAGTCAATGGTCCCGAACAGACAAGCTATACGACGCAGAATGAACAGCTCATAATTGATGTAGAGCCGGAACAGGAATATAAGGAAAGTTTTGGCGACTTGATGAACCGNTTCTGTAAGTGGTGTATGCGTTGGATAGAGAAAGGAAACAGGAACAGCTTCTGTGTGGAGAAAAACAACAAGGAGATTTTCAGAGTACCGATAACGTTACTGGTGATATTGCTGTTATTCGCATTCTGGGTGGTTCTTCCGCTAATGGTAGTAGGTTTGTTCTTTAACATGCGTTATCACTTTGCAGGACCGGATATTAAAGTAGTGGACCTTGACATTAACGCGGCGATGGACGATGCAGCTAATGCAGCTGAGAATATCAAGAACGAATTGACCAATGTGGTTAATAAAGAAGATTAGTATAAAGAAAGGCATATGAGGCATGGAGACAACAATTCTTGTGGTAGAGGATGAAGAAAAAATAGGGCGTTTTCTGGAGCTTGAGCTTTTACATGAGGGATACCGGGTGATAAAAGCGGTAAACGGCAGAGATGGTCTTGAAAAGGCCGAGAGCGGTCAGGCTGATCTTATGGTATTGGATGTAATGCTGCCGGAGCTGAATGGCTTTGAGGTATTGCGCAGACTCAGGAAAAATTCCGACATGCCTGTCATTATGCTGACGGCAAGGGATGAGGTCATGGATAAGGTCGCCGGACTCGACGGCGGAGCGGACGATTATATGACCAAGCCCTTTGCCATTGAGGAACTGCTTGCCAGAATCCGGCTTGCACTAAAAAAGCGTGTGGGCGTCTCTTCAATGCAAGAAGACAAAAACCTTCTTACCTGCGGGTCTCTTACGCTGGATGCCGCGCGCTATGAGGTCCGCTATGACGGTAATCTTGTAGAACTGACACACCGGGAGTTTGAGCTTTTGCGTGTTCTTCTGGAAAATAAGAATATCGTTATCTCAAGAGATTCGCTTTTGGAGAAAGTGTGCGGATATGATTATATGGGAGAGACGAATATTATTGATGTCTATGTGCGGTATCTGCGCAGTAAGCTCGATGATATTTACGGGGTAAAGCTGATACATACGGTACGTGGAGTAGGATATTGCATAAAGGATGAACAGTGATGAAAAATAAGTCAGAAAGTAAGAAATCGGCGTCGGTGAAGGTAACTTCTATTGCGTGGAAAATAAATTTGCAAAATGTATGGACCAGAGCGACAGCGTATTTTTTGTTCGATTTGTTATTGTGCTTTGTATTTGCGGCGGTATTTATTTATGGGCTGGATGTTCAGCTTGCGGGCACGTTCTCACTTAATTATGACAGAAGCGTCATGTGGGGAGAAAACTTGAAGGAAACGGTATACAGGGTTGGAACTGACAGCGAAAATCTGCTTTATACGGTAGAAATCGGTCAATGGTTGTATTGGTTTCGGTGTGCGGCAATATTTATTGCTGTCGTGCAGGTTTTACAGGTGATTGAGGAAATAATACGTGGGACTGCGCAGGTCAGAAAACACTTGAAGCCATTAAATGATATTGCAGCGCAGGCGCAGGCATTGAGCGAGCAGACATTTGACGAGACTAAATATCACAATCTGGAAGATGCCATATCGAACTTTAATGCAGAAACGATTGATGCGGGAATCCATATGCATGATAAGGAGCTGATGGGAATTGAGACGGCGCTGAACGATTTGCTGGAGCGGATTCGCGCTTCTTATAAGCAGCAGACGCAGTTTGTATCGGATGCCTCGCATGAGCTGCGCACGCCCATAGCGGTAATCCAGGGATATGTGAACATGCTTGACCGCTGGGGAAAAGAGGATGAGGCGATACTGAACGAGTCAATAGAGGCGATTAAGAACGAAGCAAACCATATGCAGAAGCTTGTTGAGCAGCTTTTGTTTTTAGCGCGGGGCGATGCTAACAGGCAAAGCCTTGACATGAAAAATCTATGTCTGAATGATATTATGAAAGAGGTTTATGAAGAGTCTGTTATGATTGACGAAAAGCACCGATATAAATATGAAGTGACTGGAATAGTCAATGTATATGGTGACAGCGATATGCTTAAGCAGTCTGCGCGGATTCTGATTGACAATGCCGCGAAATATACCGAAGAAGGAGAGGAAATCCTGATTCGTGTAGGAGAGTGGAAGGACGGTTCGCCATTTTTCAGTATTCAGGATAATGGAATCGGCATGGCGCCACAGGAGGTTGCGCATGTCTTTGACCGCTTTTACCGTGCTGACGCGGTCCGCAACAGTAAGACCGGTGGGACAGGATTAGGGCTTTCCATTGCAAAATGGATCATTGAACGCCATCAGGGATACTGNGATATTGTAAGTCGTGAAGGTCTGGGAACGCGGTTCAGCGTTATCCTTAGAANAATATAAAAAAGGAAGAAAGAAATAATGGCAGGAATAAGTATTTTATTATTAAATTTTTTGTTATTTATAATTTTGGGCTCATCATTTATAGGATTCATTCTTTTTGTAATATCCATAATTTTGTTTTTAAGAAAGAAGAAAACGCAACAGTCTGGAAAGAATAAAAACAGAAAAATAATAGCGACGGTTCTTTTGGTAATCAGTATTGTTTTTCAGATTCCGTTAGGCATTTCTGTCATAGCGATAACCATTGGCGCACAAAGGCAGAAAGTAAAAGAAAAAGAGGAATTCGAAGCTATTGAAGATAAGGTTTATGCGCAAAAAGAGACGTGGAAGAGCGGGTTTGATTATGACGGGAAAAGTTTAGTTCCGGTGAGCATTCTTATAAATTCAGAAAATTACCGTCTGAGCGGTAAGAATAAAAACTTAGAGAAAATCGGAACTTTGGTAATGGATGGCTCCTATAATGATTATTATTCCATTTATCAGATTACTAATGACAGTGGATATGATATATATTATGTCTGGGTTGAGACCTTCGTCGGAGGCGTGTATTATTCAAGGACGTTTGTAGATAAAGCCGATTATGATGCGGTTTTGGAGTATTATGTAACTTCAGACCTTTCCTTAAGTACATGTTGGAAATCCGCGCCCGAAAATATGGGATTAAGGAATCAGTGGGTAAAATCCGTCTTGAATATAGATGAGAAACAGTATGAACTGATGCAATTGACGCATGAGGTTTTGGATGATGTTTCCGATAAAAAGCAAACTATTAATACAAGCGAAGAGGGATACGACTGCATTTTATTAAGAATTGAGTCCGGGGACGGTGTTTTTCGTGTTGATTTAGATATTTATACAAATGATGAGGAAATGGCGGTATGGTTAAATGGTTATAAAGTGGAAAATGAAATCGTTGAAAAATATAAGGAAATGTTGCTTTCTTTGATAAATGATGCACAAACCGAATTACTTCAACAAGCAAAATAAAAATGTAAACATCAAAAAATTCTTATTATCTGACAAAGTCCAATTTTTCGTACATCATATCTGATATCATCAAATCATAAATAAACTCACTATTGCATAAATCGAACATTTGTTTTATTATATTAATAGAACATCTGTTCTGATTTGGGAACGGGGGACAGAATGAAAAGAAAAAATAACTTTTTAACGGCAGCATCCATTTTTCTTATTTTTGTAATCCTATTTTGTTCTACAGAAACCGTGATGAGTCAGAACAAGACAGACGACAGAAGAACAAGACAATATTATGCGGCGATGGAGGAAGAGTATCGGACCAATATCTCACAGGTGCTTAATGAAAAAGGATTTGTAAACAGCGGAGTTAATATAAGATGGGTATCCGATGGGGATGGAACGAGGACATACACTGTAATCATTCATCACATAAGGTTAAATACACTGGATGATAATGTTAAAGACGAACTGCTGCACGAACTTGCAGAACTTGAGTTCAGAGATGAAAGATGCAGCTTTAGATACGAGTTTTTAAAGGCATAGATAATAGTAAAATTTATATTTTTTAATATATAGAAGTGAATGACATTTTCAAGGTTTGGGATTATAATAATACAATAAGAAATTCCGGGATGAGAGTTCCAGAATGAGTAAGGAGTGTAGTTATTGATATGAGACATAATCCACAACCGCAGGAAATTTACAGACATTTTAAAGGTAATCTGTATCAGGTAAGATGCCTTGCGAAGCATAGTGAGACCGGTGAAATGATGGTCGTTTATCAGGCTATGTACGATGATTTTCAGATTTATGTAAGACCGCTTTCATCGTTTATGGAAGAGGTGGACCGTGAGAAATATCCTGATGCGCCGCAGAGGTATCGGTTTGAGCAGGCATTATCTGATGGAGAACAACATGCGGTCGCTCAGGGCAAAGAACAGTCAGCAATTCTGAGCGAAAAGCAGACAGCATATGAGAGTGTAGAGCAGCCGACCGCAGATGCGCCTATAAAGCATAGAGAAACACAACACTGTGAAACACAGCAATATGAAGCACAGCAAGAACTGAATATTGATCCTCTGGTGATGCAATTTCTGGATGCGGATACTTATGAGCGCAGGCTGGAAATTCTGAGTATGCTTCACCCGCGTATTGATGATGATATGATTAATACAATGGCTGTTGCCGTAGATATCGAAGTCAAAGAAGGTGAAATAGAAGACAGATATGAAGAATTAAAGAACTGCCTTCTGACCTTTAAAAGATATGAGTGTAACAGACTGAGGTGAGTATGAAACATACGGCCAGACATGCAGGATATCAGTCCTGACAGAGAATCAATAGACAGTCAGATAATTGTTATATTCGATTTTAGGTCAGGAGGATAATGGTATGTCTTATGATTTGGAGAACAGATTGGTTGTAGGAGTTTCTTCCAGGGCATTGTTTGATTTATCATGTGAGAATCAGATTTTCGAGGCAGAGGGCGTAGACGCTTACTGCCGTTATCAGGTTGAGCATGAAGATGAGATATTGCATCCCGGACCGGGATTTCCTTTGATTAGGGCATTATTGAATCTGAATAATCTGCCGGGCATGGAAGGCTGTGTGGAAGTTATTATTATGTCGCGCAACAGTCCGGATACATCGCTTCGGGTTTTTAACGCCATCAGGCATTACGGACTTAATATTACAAGGGCGGTACTGGCGAGCGGAGCCTCTCTTGCGCCCTATCTGGAGGCATTCAGGACAGATTTGTTTCTGTCGGCATACGAAGATGATGTGCAGAGTGCAATTGATTCCAATATAGCTGCCGGAATTATTTGCAGCGACGGAATTCATACGTATGACTGTGAGCATCAGATTAAACAGATAAGAATTGCATTTGACGGGGATGCAGTGCTCTTTTCGGATGAGTCTGAGCAGATATTTAAAGAGAAGGGACTTCAGGCATTTGAAGAGAATGAACGTAAGAATGCCGATAACCCCTTAAAGGCGGGACCGTTTGCCAGATTCCTTAAGATTTTATCAGAACTTCAGAAAGGCTTTAGTGCAGATGAAGCGCCAATCAGAACTGCGCTTGTAACATCAAGGTGTGCGCCGGCGCATGAGAGAGTCATTCGTACTCTGCGGGCATGGAACGTCCGGATTGATGAAGCCTTTTTCCTTGGCGGTGTGCAGAAAAAAGATGTACTGAAAGCATTCGGTGCGCATATTTTCTTCGACGACCAGTTAATACATACGGATACCGCTTCGGAAGTCGTTCCTGCTGCAAGAGTTCCCTATAAAAACAAAGAAATTGACAGCAGCTGACGAGTATACGCAGGCTGTTAATAACGACAGCAGGAGAAAGGAATAATGATATAAGATGAAACTGTTATCAGTTGTAATACCAAGCTATAATTCGGAAGCCTATATGTGTAAATGCATAGAATCGCTGCTTCCGGGCGGAGAAGACGTGGAAATTATAATTGTTGATGATGGTTCTACGGATAATACAGGCAGGATTGCCGATGAGTATGAAAGTAAGTATCCGAATATTATTAAAGCTATACATCAGGAAAACGGAGGACATGGCGCTGCGGTCAATACAGGACTTGGCGCCGCGACAGGTCTTTTTTTCAAAGTAGTTGACAGCGATGATTGGGTTAAGGAAAGCGCATATCAGGAAATCTTACTGACGCTTCGTGAACTGTCAGGCACAGATACTGCACTGGATATGCTTATCAGTAACTTTGTTTATGAAAAAGAAGGTGAAAAGAAGAATAAGGTGATGAGGTATCATTTTGCGCTTCCAAGAGACAGGGTTTTTACATGGAAGGATATTAAGCATTTCCGTAAAGGTCAGTATATTCTGATGCACTCGGTTATTTACAGAACGAAACTTCTTAAGGAATGCGGATTGAAACTCCCGGAGCATACGTTTTATGTGGATAATCTTTTCGTATTTGAACCGCTGCCATATGTTAAGAACATGTACTATCTGGATGTCAATTTCTACCGTTATTACATCGGAAGGGAAGACCAGTCTGTCAACGAGAAGGTCATGATATCCAGAATAGACCAGCAGATACAGGTCAATAAGCTCATGCTCGATTATCTGGTGCAGAAGAAGACAGAAATAAAGAAACAGCGCAAAATGCGTATATATATGGTTAATTATCTGGAAATCATCACGGTTATTTCTTCTATTATGCTTATACGTTCGGGTACAGATGAGAATTTGGAGAAAAAGAAGGAACTATGGGATTATATTAAACAAAAGGACTTCTTCTTATATTCAAGACTTAGGTATGGTATCCTGGGAAATTCCATGAATCTTCCGGGCAAAGGCGGCAGAAAGATATCGGTGGAAGGCTATAAGATATGCAGGCGGTTCTTTAAGTTTAACTAAACGACCATCCCTTATCATTATTAATTAAAATAGAAATAAAAAGGGCTCAGAGAATCTCCGGGCCCGGTTTTCTTTTACTTTTGTTTTGAAGATTATGCTTAAGGTTAAGCAGTATATCTGAATGATATACAAGTCCATACATAACGGCAGCCATAATAAAAGCGGTTGTTACATCAAATACGGAATGCTGCTTAATAAACATGGTTGACATAATAATTGATATACAAAGAACAAGTGAAGCCAAACGTATTCCTTTGTGCTGCTTAAAATGTCGGCTCTTAATAATTGCAAAATGGCAGCCGAGCGAATTATATACGTGAATACTGGGCCAAAGGTTTGTTGGCGTATCTGTTGAATATATCATTGCAACTAAGTGTGTAAAAACATTATCTCTTGGCAATATAAAAGGCCTTAAGCGCTGACCGTTAGGCCATAAAGTCGAAATAATCAGGAATACAGTCATTCCGGTAAACAGGAAAGCGCAGCATTTGAAATAATCATCCTTATCCTTAAAAAAGAAATACAGGATAACGGCAGCCACATATAAAAACCATAATAAATAAGGAATTATGAATACTTCGCAAAACGGAATATAGTCATCCAAGGCAACATGAATAAGTTTGTAGTGTTTCACATTACGCTCTAAATATCCGAACCATACCATATATATGATTCCATAGATGATTGATGGAACTGCATGTTTATATTTAGCCAGAACTTTCATAGCTGTGTTTCGACTCCTTCTTAAAGAAAACATTAGTCTTTAAGTTTCACCCATGAAACATATCTTAGCAGAATATATTGAAATGTCAAGCGAGAAATTTCAGTTTTTGTTTCTCACATGATAAATATATGTGGTCGGATTTAAAATATACCTCTCCATCAGTATGAACCCAGAGAGGAGCAGAAGTTTTTATCTCCACCTTTTGGGCGCTGTAATGAAAAATATGCGGAAAAATATAGTGTTTTCCGAAGAATGCCGTAGGCAGTGCTATGAGAATGAGCGGCTTGGGAATATTGCCGACAAAACATAAATCAAGCTGACCGTCAGATGAGTCTGCATTGGGGCAGAATTTGAATCCGCCGCCTTCATACTTATGTATCATGGAAGCAACGAACAGAAAACGCTTCACATGAACAGGTTCTTTATCGTCAAGATACAAATCACAGGCCACAGGCTTAGCTGCTATTAATTGTTTCAGGGCAATGCCGAGATATGTGAGCTTTCCAAGCTTCAATTTATTAAGAAGGTCTTTGATATTGGAAGAAAGCGCCTCTTCGCATACTGCTGCGTCAAATCCGATTCCACTGCTTACAACGAAGTATCTTTTATCCTGAATATCATTCGGAACGTCTCTATTAAGGAGTTTGGATGTTGCCTCGCCGCGGCTGCCGTAAGTAAGAANACCAATGTCAACNATGCGTGAGACTTTGCCGCTCAGAATGGTNTCAAGGATTTTCATCGGGTCTTTACCAAGCTTCATATCCCGTGCCAAATCATTACTTGAACCGGTGGGTATATAACCGATGCTGACTTTGGAAAAGTCTCTGATACCCTGTAGNGCCTCATTTATCGTACCGTCACCGCCNAGAATAATTAAATTGACATTGTCGTCANTTTCTGTAATTTCCCTTGTAAATTCCGCAACATGCCCGATATGTGTGGACAGCATAAGCTTNTATGGTATNTTTCTTTCCTGAAAAACAGNTTTCAGTTTTTGCCAGATGCGTATCCCCCTGCCGGACTTAGAGGATGGATTTACTATAATATAGTACATAATCTTTTCCTTTTGTAAACAATTTTATAAAACATAGCCACAACCNGAGTTTGGTAGAAATGAATAAAATANGAGGTNNCNANNCANTGNNTNGNNACCTCNTATTTTATTCATTTCTACCAAACTCGTGACTATCGTGACTATGTATAATATTATAGCATGTTTTTCGGAAAGTGGAAAGAAAATATTGCACCCCAATCATACCTTGTGATATACTTACTCTGGATTTTTATAATAATAAGAATGAAAAATAAGAAAGGCAGGAGTAAGAATGTATTCATTTGATGAAATAAAAACGGCAGACCCGGAAATTGCACAGGCAATCGTGGATGAGCAGGAACGTCAGAATTCACATATTGAGCTGATTGCATCTGAGAACTGGGTAAGTAAAGCAGTTATGGCGGCTATGGGAAGTCCGCTTACCAATAAATATGCGGAAGGNTATCCGNCNAAAAGATATTATGGCGGATGCGAATGCGTTGATGTTGTGGAAAATCTGGCAAGAGAGCGGGCAAAGGAACTGTTCGGCTGCGAATATGTAAACGTTCAGCCGCATTCAGGCGCACAGGCTAATATGGCGGTATTCTTTGCCGTAATGGAGCCGGGCGATACATTTATGGGAATGAATCTGGATCATGGCGGGCATCTTTCACATGGTTCNCCGGTAAATATGTCCGGAAAATATTTTAACTGCGTACCTTATGGGGTTAATGACGACGGATTCTTAGANTATGATAAAGTTCGTGAGATTGCGTTAGAATGCAAACCCAAGATGATAGTAGCGGGAGCTTCCGCTTATGCAAGGACGCTGGATTTCAAGAAGTTCAGAGANATTGCAGANGAAGTCGGAGCTGTTTTGATGGTAGATATCGCNCATATTGCGGGNCTTGTGGCNNCNGGCTTACATCCAAGCCCGATTCCTTATGCGCATGTAACCACGACTACGACTCATAAGACTCTGCGCGGACCACGCGGCGGTATGATAATGTCCAGTCAGGAAATTGCGGATAAATATAATTTTAACAAGGCAATTTTCCCCGGTATTCAGGGAGGCCCGCTGATGCATGTCATTGCAGCGAAGGCAGTCTGCTTTAAAGAAGCATTGTCTCCGGCGTTTAAGGAATATCAGCANGGTATTATTGACAATGCACAGGCGCTTTGCAAGGGNCTGCTTGCAAGGGATGTCAAGATTGTTTCCGGCGGAACAGACAATCATTTGATGCTGGTAGATCTGACTAACTATGACTTAACAGGAAAAGCNGTAGAGAAACTTTTGGACGAAGCACATATTACCGCTAATAAGAACACGATTCCAAACGACCCTAAGTCTCCGTTCGTAACAAGCGGTATACGTCTCGGAACNCCGGCGGTAACNTCCAGAGGTTTAAATNCTGAGGATATGGACAAAGTAGCAGAGGCGGTATCCATCGTAATAAAAGAGGGNGAAGCCGGTGTCGAGAAAGCTCAGGCAATCGTTAAGTCATTGACTGATAAATATCCGCTTATTTAATTTGCAATTTAACTNTTATTTANAATTAAACTAATTGAAGGGAGAATAGTAGCCGTGTTTGAAATAAAAATGAGATTTCCCGANGGACGGANAAAAGCCCTTACNCTNAGTTATGATGANGGAGTAGAGCAGGATATCCGCCTGATAGATATTATGAAGAATAACGGGCTCAAAGGNACGTTTAATTTAAACAGCGGACAATATCGGGATGCTGATACGGTATATAAANCCGGAACTATCCATAGGAGAATGTCTATGGAAGAGGCAACGAAGCTTTATGCTGACAGCGGCATGGAGGTAGCGCTGCATGGTTTGACGCATCCGTTTCTTGAGAGGATTCCCAGATCNTTATGCCTTGAAGAAATCATAAGGGACAGAGATAATCTGGAGAAACAGTTCGGAGTTCTGGTGCGCGGAGCGGCATATCCATATGGAACTTATAATGAGCATGTAATCGAAGTATTGCGAATGGCCGGAATCGTATATGCAAGAACNACGGTCAGCACGGAAAATTTTGATATTCCACAGGACTGGCTCAGACTGCCGGCTACCTGCCATCATAATAATCCGCGTCTTAGAGAACTTGCTGAGGATTTTGTAGAAGACAGAAGAGACAGACATGGCAGTCCGCAGTTGTTCTATGTGTGGGGACACAGCTATGANTTNGAGCANAATGATAACTGGGAAGTAATCGAGCGTTTTGCCTCATACATCGGCGGCAGAAGAGAAATCTGGTATGCAACAAACATAGAAATATGCGATTATGTGGAAAATTACAGGCGGCTTATATTCAGTATGGATGGTACGCGCGTATTTAACCCGACATGTCAGGATATATATATTGAGGCAGGANAGNACGCNTCANTGTATTTNNGCAGGAGCAACGGTTGAATTATAAATTCTGGTGATTGCAAAAGAGTTTTGTAATTACCTAATATACAGAGAAAGAGAGGAATATCGGAAAAATGGTTCAGGTGGCAGTTTTAGGATACGGTACAGTCGGAAGCGGCGTAGTAGAAGTAATAGAGACTAACAAGGCAGATATAGATAAGAAGGCGGGAACACACTTAAATGTAAAATATATTTTGGATTTAAGAGATTTCCCCGGAGACCCTTATGAGGAAAAAGTGGTTCATGATTTTAACATTATANTAAATGACCCCGAAATTTCCGTTATCTGTGAGACTATGGGCGGAAACGAACCGGCGTATACTTTTTCCAAAAATGCCCTGCTTGCCGGTAAAAGCGTTTGTACCTCAAATAAGGAACTGGTTGCGAATCATGGACCGGAGCTGCTAAGAATCGCAAGGGAGAATCATTGNAACTACTTATTTGAAGCAAGCGTCGGAGGCGGCATACCGATCATTCGTCCGCTGAATTATTCCCTGACGGCAGAGAAAATTGATTCCATTACAGGTATTTTGAACGGAACGACAAACTATATTCTTACAAAAATGGACAAGGAAGGNGCAGGCTTTGATGAAGTGCTAAAAGAGGCTCAGGACAAGGGNTANGCAGAGAAAAATCCTGAAGCGGANGTAGAAGGATACGATGCATGCAGGAAGATAGCAATCCTTTCTTCTCTTATGAAGGGNAAAAATGTAGACTACAAAACTATNTATACAGAGGGCATTACAAAAATTACGAAGGAAGATTTTATATATGCGGGAAAGATGAACCATTCCATTAAGCTGCTTGCCATGAGCAGGGACACGGAGGCGGGATTCCTCGCAATGGTTGCGCCTTTNATGATTTCAAAGGAGCATCCGCTATATAGTGTAAGCGACGTATTCAACGCCGTATATGTNCACGGAAATATGCTGGGAGATTCCATGTATTACGGAAGAGGCGCNGGTAAGCTGCCTACGGCAAGNGCAGTCGTTTCCGATGTAGTNGATTGTGCCAGACATCCNGGCAAGACCATTATGTGCTTCTGGGATGATGAAGATATAACNCTGACTGATATAGCAGACGTAAAGCATAGATTTTTNGTCCGCGTAAGCGCACTTAAAAAGGACGAGGCAATTGCTGCATTCCCTTCTGCTAGTGAGCTTAATGCAGGGGTTGANGGTGAATATGCTTTTGTNACTGATAATATGACAGAGAAGGAATTTGATGANAAACTTGCTGCTATCGGCGGCGCAATNAACAGAATCCGNATGGCGGACTAAAGGAATTTGCGGATATAGTGGTGACAACAAGGAGGCACGCATAGAAAAATGAAGTATATAATAGTTTTAGGAGACGGTATGGCGGATGAACCNATAGANAGTCTGGGNGGNAAGACNCCGTTGGAATATGCAGCAACGCCGACTTTTGACTCTCTTAGCAAAANATCGGAGCTTGGAATGGTGCATACNATTCCGGAAGGAATGAAACCGGGTTCNGATACGGCGAATCTGTCTGTGCTTGGATATGACCCGGAGAAGTATTATTCAGGGCGCTCTCCGCTAGANGCATTAAGTATCGGCGTGCCGATGAAAGATACAGACATCGCGCTTCGCTGTAATATTGTGACGATATCNGAGGATGACGTGCCGTTTGAGGAAAAGACTATAATAGANCACAGTTCCGGTGAAATCAGNACGGAAGACTGCGACATTTTGCTTAAGGCTGTAAGGAAAGAATTGGAGTCGGAAATATATCGGTTNTATACNGGAACGAGCTANAGACANTGCCTGATNTGGGATAATGGAAAAGTAGTGGAACTTACTCCGCCGCATGATGTGNTGACGCAGGTAATCGGACCGCATCTTCCGGAAGATGANACCCTGCGCAATATGATGAAAAGNAGCTACGATATTCTGGTTAANCACCCTATAAATANAGAGCGTAAGAAGCAGGGGAAAAATCCNGCTAACTGCTGTTGGTTCTGGGGAGCAGGAACGAAACCNATGCTTTCTTCATTCGAAGAAAAAACAGGNAAAAAGGGTATGATGATATCCGCNGTAGATTTGCTTAAAGGAATTGCAGTAGGTGCAGGTATGGGGGTTGCCGAAGTGGAAGGTGCNAACGGAGGCTTACATACCAATTATGAAGGAAAAACACAGGCGGCGTTAGATGCATTGTTAAATGAGGGCTATGATTTCGCATATATACATTTGGAAGCGCCTGACGAGATGGGNCATCAGGGCAGTGTGGAGCGNAAAGTGCAGGCAATCGAGTATCTTGACTCAAGGGTTGTCAAACCTCTGACGGAAACTTTGGATGAAAAAGGGGTGGATTACCGTCTTATGATACTGCCGGATCATCCGACGCCAATCAGAGTCAGAACACATACGTCTGACAGCGTNCCTTATATGCTTTATGACAGTACAAGTGAGCTTGACGAAACATGGAATTATAATGAAAAAGAAGGCAGAGCGAGTAAGAATTATGTCGCAAAAGGACATACATTGATTGACCGCCTGTTTATGAAATAAGATAGAAAAGAGGACAATGTGAAAAATAAATTTTTCACATGCAAATTTGTGCTGGAGCCCAAATTCGCGGGTTGTTGGCAACATGGAGGATTAGGATGAAAAAAGTAGTAAAATTTGGCGGAAGTTCTCTNGCCAGTGCAGAGCAGTTTAAAAAGGCGGCCGATATAATCCGCGCAGATAATGAGCGTAGGTTNGTAGTNCCGTCAGCCCCCGGNAAAAGATTTTCAGAGGATACAAAAGTAACGGATATGCTTTACGCATGNTATGACTTGGCGGAAGCGGGAAAGAATTTCAAGGAACAGCTTCAGGCNATCAAGGAAAGATATCAGGAGATTATTGACGGATTATCGCTGGATTTGTCTTTGGATGAGGAATTTAAGACCATTGAGAAGAATTTTAAGAATAAGGCGGGCAAAGACTATGCGGCTTCAAGAGGCGAATACCTGAATGGCATCATTATGGCGAATTATCTCGGATTTACGTTTGTTGATGCGGCGGAGGTNATTCTGTTTGGCGATAACGGAGAATATGACGCCGACAGGACAAATGAGCTTATGAAAGGAAAGACTTGAATCCTTAGACTCGGCTGTAATTCCCGGATTTTACGGAGCGCGTGAGGANGGCACTGTCAAGACTTTTTCCCGCGGTGGTTCAGATATAACAGGCTCTATCGTGGCAAGAGCGGTTAAGGCGGACATATATGAAAATTGGACAGATGTTTCCGGTGTTTTGATTGCAGACCCCAGAATTATTTACAAGCCGGAAAATATTGAAGTTGTTACTTATAAAGAGCTGCGTGAGCTTGCCTACATGGGNTTCAATGTNCTNCATGAAGATGCTATTTTCCCGGTCAGAAGCGANGGTATTCCNATCAATATCAGAAATACAAATGCACCGGAAGATGAAGGTACATGGATTGTAGAAAGCACCTGCCAGAAGCCCAAGTATGTAATTACCGGAATTGCCGGCAAAAAAGGTTTCTGTGCNGTAAATATCGATAAAGACCATATGAACTCGGAAATCGGNTTTGGGCGTAAGGTACTGCAGGCATTTGAAGAAAACGGTATTTCTTTTGAGCATGTACCCTCCGGTATCGATACTATGACAGTTTTCGTACATCAGGACGAATTCATGCACAAAGAACAGAAGGTAGTTTCCGGCATTCACAGACTTGCNGATCCNGATTCGATTGAAATTGAAGCGGATTTGGCGCTTATTGCAGTCGTAGGGCGCGGCATGAAATCCATGCGCGGAACGGCAGGCAGGATNTTCTCAGCGCTTGCACATGCAAATGTCAACGTAAAAATGATTGATCAGGGGTCAAGTGAGCTGAATATTATTATCGGTGTTGCAAATGCAGATTTTGAAACGGCCATTAAGGCAATTTATGACATTTTTGTACTTTATCAGCTATAAATTTGCATATTTTTATGCAATATGCTATACTAAGCTTGGGCTGTGATGCTCAGGCTTTTTATATTATAAGAAGTTACACTGCAGCATAAATCATTTCAATGAGAATGCGACGAGTTTGCCGCAGACATAATCTTATTCTCTGAATTGTCGCTGCCAAACGGCGGTTTTTATGAGCCGNGAAAATAGAATANTTAGGAGGTTGGTATGGCAAATACAACGGAGGGGTCATTAGTATATACTAATGAAAAATGTATTGGCTGTAACAAATGTATTTCAGTCTGCCCTGTGCTCACTGCAAATTATGCTGTAGAAGAGAATGGAAAAAACAGGATAGTAGTAGACGGAAAACAGTGTATAGCCTGCGGGGCATGCTTTGATGCCTGCGAACATAACGCCAGAAACTATAATGATGATACGGAGCGTTTCTTTGAGGACTTAAAGAAGGGAGAAAGAATATCTTTGCTGCTTGCGCCCGCATTTCTTGCGAATTATCCCAAGGAATATGCATCGGTGCTTGGCGGGTTAAAGCAAATGGGAGTTGGCCGCATCATAAGCATCAGCTTTGGTGCAGATATTACAACATGGGCATATATCAAATACATTACGGAACATAATTTCTTAGGAGGAATTTCTCAACCATGTCCGGCTATAGTAGGTTACATTGAGAAATATATCCCCGAACTTATACCTAAGCTGGTACCTGTCCATTCTCCGATGATGTGCGGTGCTGTTTATGCAAAGAAATATATGAAGATACAGGACAAGCTGGCATTTATCAGTCCATGTATTGCGAAAAAGAATGAGATTGACGACCCGAATTGCGGAGGATATGTATCCTACAATGTTACATTTGACCATTTGATGAAATACGTCAGGGAAAATAATATNTCCGGGACACCGATATCCGATGAGATTGAGTATGGTCTTGGTTCCATTTATCCGATGCCGGGCGGTTTGAAAGAAAATGTATATTGGTTCTGTGGAGAAGACATTTTTGTACGCCAGATAGAAGGCGAAAAGCATGCCTATGAGTTCCTTGAGGATTATAAAGAGAGAGTTCTGGGCAGGAAAGAGCTTCCTTTTATGGTTGATGCGCTTAACTGTGCAAAAGGATGTCTGTATGGTACTGCGGTAGAACCTGAAAAAGCGAAGAGCGATGATACCCTTTATGAGGTACAGAAAATTAAGGCAGCAAGCAAACGCAACAGTAAGAAGAGCGCATGGGGAATAAATATGACGCCGAAGCAGAGACTTGCGGCTTTTAACAAACAGTTTAAAGATTTGGACATCAATGATTTTATAAGACACTATACGGATAAGTCAGCCGGAGCGAAAATAAATTATCCGAATACTTCGGAGCTTGATGCTATTTTTACGTCGATGGAGAAGCATAATGAAGAAGACCGCAGCATTAACTGTTCNGCGTGCGGTTACAGAACCTGTAAAGATATGGCATCTGCGATTCATAATGAATGTAACAGTAAAGAGAACTGTGTACATTACATAAAAGANGAAATAGGCAGGGAAAAAGTACTTGCAGAGACTCTGTCTGCCGAAATGCAGGAAAAGAACGAGGAGATTGAAGCNAAGAACGCTCAGATTTCACGTCTCTTGAGAGAAGTCGGCAGTGACTTTGAAAGCCTGGATGTTTCTATTAACGAAATGTCTGTCGGAAATAATAATAATGCTGAAGAAAGTACCGAAATTTCAGCTTCTATGAGAGATGTTGTGACATTCTGTGATGATTTACGCTCAGCATTGTCACAGATTCATAATATGTTAGTTAAACTGGAAGAGAACAATCTGGAGATCACTGATATTGCAGAAGAAACTAACCTGCTCGCNCTGAATGCAAGTATTGAAGCGGCAAGAGCGGGTGAGTCGGGAAGAGGCTTTGCAATAATTGCCGAGAATATCAAAAAGCTTGCGGATTCCTCGAAAGACACTGCAATTGACAGTGACAGGAATAAAGAGGAAATTCAGACCTCCGTTACCGGTCTGCTTACCAAGGCGGAAAATCTGATTTCGGTAATTGACAGTGTAAAGGCACGTGTGACGAATCTTGCCGCATCGACNGAGGAAATTGCTGCGTCAGCAGATATGGTCCGCTCGATTTCCACGGGCTTAAAAGATAAAATTGTAAAACTTCAAAGCAATTCTTAAACATAACGGAGTTTGGTATAAAATAAAGCAGAGCGCAGGCGTGAGCCTGCGCATTTCTTAAATTAATAACCTAAATCCTCAGCGACCAGATATACTTTGATTCTGCCGGTGTGTCCGCTCCTTCTGGTGACTACAACCTGATTGCAGAAACANTCNGGNGNAAGGCAGTCATGGCAATGACCCGTAGCNGCACAGGGAAGATTTCTTTTTAATCTGATGGCATTTGCCGGAGAAGCCATGTTTCTGACTCTGGCAATACCGCTTGGCACATCNGTGACAACCTTATTCATTCCGGCAACTATGATAACATGGCTTGGTCCCTGAATCAGACAGGCGACGCGGTTACCGTTNCCGTCAATATTGATTAACTCGCCGTCTATTGTAATTGCATTGGTACTCATAAGATAGTAGTCAGCAAGAACTGTTTTTGCATAAATCTGCCTTGCTTCGTCAGGGTTTTTGGCATCAGCCCTGTCAATTAGCTCATAGGAACNGTTTCGGACTGCGTCCATCAGACCTGTTTCTTTGATGGTTTCGCTCCCGCCCCAGCTTATTATGCTGCCCTGTGGTATAGAATCGGTAATAGCTTTTACACATTCCTTACTTGTCTCAAAATAGTATCCTTCCATATTCCTTTTTTCCAGATTTTTTATAATCGACTGTGCCATAGCGGCAAACGCTTCGGTTTTGTGTGACATAATAGTATCCTCCGTTTCTTTATTGTATTCAGGTAATTGCAAAACTTATTATNGCAGGTGANGAACTTAGTCAGAATNAACAAACATCNATTTATTATATCAATTTTTTAAAATGTTGNGAAGACTGAATAAAAGGAACAGTCAATCATGATTTGTAATAACTGAATTCTGGCANACAATATGTTTAAAATGAGAAAATATGGAAAANTNTGTAAAAAAATAAAATAATTTAAGAAAATTTGCAAAAATGTGTTGACAAATTGAAATCACATGNTATAATTAAANCATAAACAACAAATGATATAGATAACGCTATAGAAAGAGAGGTACGGNCCACCAAAAACATAATTTAAATCCATTTTAATGTACAAATGAATAAGGAACTGAAGACAAACCATAGTAGAGATGATTGAAAAATCAAATCTGATTCGTAATCGAGTACAGAGGAAAAGGTAACGCAGAACCTAAGATAAAAAATAAGGTACGTTACAGTATATTAATACAAGCGAGGAATGGAAAGAGTACGAATGAAAAGAAAATGGAGGTATAGACCAATGGACAGTATAGTTTAGAAGCGGATATTAATCGTAAGATTGATATCCGCTTTGTCNTGAANTATAAATGGAACNACNCAGGNTATTTTTTTATAAATCCCTTTANTGAATCCATAGCNCCNGANACCTTATCAGCAGTAAGTTTTGCTTTTACGCCCTGAATAACCTGTTCCACAACGTTATCNGGCAAATCTACACCAAGAACACTTTCCAAAGCTTTNACAGGNTCCTTTTGAAACTGTTCCTGCAATTTCTTGTCCTTGGTAATTCTATCTACCGCTTTCGTTATCTGCTCTTTTACGTCCATCATTATATCCTTTCTTTCTGGTTTGTTTTCCTGCAGAATATATTTGAAATCCAACTCCAAATACACTCTCGTCTGGGGAATTTACTCTTTTATTGTAACCTTTTTAATAGGGATATGTAAAGGATATTAATGTATAAATAGATGCGGCAGAACATACTTTTATCGCTTCTGCGAATGTGATATAATAATCTCAGGCTCAGCAGCCTAAGAAAACACAAGTGTTGCTTGTGTTACAAGAATTACTTCGTAATTCTTATAGGAGTGATATACTTTAATCGCTTCTGTGGTTATGATATTTGGGTTGGGAAAGGATAGTAATATGCTGAATATAGCGGTATTATCAGATATACATGGCAACTATGCCGCTTTACAAAAATGTCTGGATTATGCGGAAAATATAGGAATAGACACATTTATCTTTCTTGGAGATTATCTTGGTGAACTGGCATATCCCCAAAAAACAATGGATATATTATATTCCGTAAAAGAAAAGCATAAATGTTTTTTTATTAAGGGAAATAAGGAAGATTATTGGATAAATTATGAAAAAGAGCCAAAAGGCTGGAATGAATATGATTCAACTACAGGCTGTCTTTACTATACATATCACAATTTAGAACCAAAAGATTTGCAATTTTTCAAATCTCTTTCACTTAAAGAGGAACTTGAATTCGACGGTTTATTACCAATAACAATCTGTCATGGTTCACCCCGAAAAGTAAATGAAAAATTGCTGCCCGACAATGAAAATACGTTTCAGATTATGGAAAGTAATTCAAGCGATTATATTTTATGCGGACATACCCATATACAAGGCAAAATAGAGCATAATGGAAAATCTGTGCTTAATGCCGGTTCGGTAGGTTTTTCAATGAATAGTAACGGCAAAGCGCAATTTATGATATTAAATGGAATGCAGGATATGTGGGACTACGAGTTTATCAGTCTGGATTATGATGTAGAAACCGTTATTGCGGATTTACATTCCTCAGGATTAAGTAAAAAAGCTCCATATTGGTGTAAAGTATCAGAAAACTTATTGAGAACGGGTGAAGTATCGCATGGCACAGTCTTAGCAAGAGCAATGGAGCTATGTAAAGATAAATATGGAAAGTGTAACTGGCCTGATGTTCCGGAAGAATGCTGGGAACAGGCGGTAAAAGAAATGTAGGGGTGGAAAATTATGCGAAAACGTCTTATAAATATATGTGCAATATTAATTTTAGCTTTTAGCATCTATGGCTGCGGACAAACAGCCGAAGTGACTTCTGCCATAGTAACGGAAACCGTAGAACCGCAGGATACGGAAGCAGAGAGTGAGGAAGTATCAAATGAAGCGGAGCCGGACAATACTGTAGCCGAAGAAGAGCAGGAGCAAGATGAAGATGAAACAGACCTTATGTCAAACATTACGGCAGAGGATATGTTTTTTTATAAAATTAATGATAACGGTGCAGTGGTTACCGGGCTGAGAGAGAAATATAAGAATTATTTGCAAGAAAACATGCCAATGGATAATGAAATAGAAATTCCTGATACACTGTTTGGATATTCCGTTGTAGAAATAGGCGATAATGTCTTTGAGGATATCAAATTGAAAAGTGTACATATTCCTGAATCTGTTGAAATAATAGGAAGCAGCGCTTTTAGAAATACAGGTATTGAAGATGTTAATTTATCAGAATGCTATAATTTGAAAGAAGTGAAGGCTGGTGCCTTTGAAAATTGTAATTTGTACGATGTAGATTATCATATATGGTTTATGGAAAAAATCGGAGAGCGGGCGTTTGCCGGAAATGAGCAGCTTACCCGGGTTAATTTCTGGTCGGGAGATGTAATCATTGAAAAAGATGCCTTTGACGGCTGTGGAGATGAAATGCTTTTTTATGTGGTATGGAGTAAGGAAGAAACCGGTAAGGAGGTAGAAGCATACGCAGCAGCAAACGGGATTAAAATGGAATATTCTGTGACGACTCAGATTAATGTGCCATCGGAGCCATTGCTTTTAACTCCGGAAATAGGAAGCTTTTTTTATGGAATGCTGGGAGGTACATACGACGATTGGGAAGATGATATGTTTTGTAGTTTTGAGAAAACACAGGATGCACCCAATTTTGGTTTTGAGGACTGGCATTCACCTGGTTGTAGTAAATGGTGTCATATAAATGATAGTGCTAATCAGGTAACTGCTTCATCGGAGCTTGCCTCTGCTTCAGACCGTTACTGCGCTGACAATACCGTTTATCAAAACAGAGAATTTGCATGGGCAGAGGGCGCAGAAGGTGCCGGAATAGGAGAATATATCATCTATGACCGGATTGTATTCTCCGGAAGCCTTATAGAGTCGAGCGGAAATCGTATATTAAGGACAGGTGGTTATGGTGAAGACGGATATATAGATTATACGCAGATTTGTATAGTAAACGGTTACGCCAGAGATGAGAAAGTATGGCAGGAAAACGGCAGGGTAAAAACCCTTATGATGTATGTTTATGATAAACCATACGCCCGTCTTGAACTTGAGGACACCATAAACCCCCAATATTTCACGTTGCCTCAAGGTGACATCAGGGTGGCGAACGGTTCGGAAGTGACATTTAAATTTGTAATAGAGGATGTATATCCCGGAACCATGTATGAAGATACCTGTATCACCGGGATAGTAGTTGATTTTGGAAATGTGCCTGATTGGCATTAGTCATAAAAACCTAAACTAATTTAGCCTCAAAGTTTAGCATTAATTTTCTGTAATAATGCCTCCTGTAATACCTGTGAAAAATTTATGCCGAGAGAGACGGCTTCTTCGTTAAGCCATTCAGGGATGGTGAGTGTTTTTTTAACTGCTTTGGAATTGGTACGTTTTTGGTAAGCGAGCATGTCAAATTCGATAACAACACAATACTCATCTGCCGAGGTACTTATTTCATGAGGCTTTGAAGGGACAGGAATATCCAATCGTTCTTTCTTACGGCTGGAAATAGCAAGACCAAGGGCATCAACAGCCATTTCGTAAGCGTTCTGCATGTCGTCGCCCTGAGTCATACATTCCGGGAGATCGGGAAAAGTTATCCAGAAACCACCTTCTTCAGCCGTATGAAAGATGGCGGGATAAAATAATTTGCGCATTAAGATACCTCCATGAAACTTTCTTTAAGTACTTAAGCATTTCAAAAGATGTCATTGGCATATGGGACAGATCCTTTTCTTAAGCAAATTCATTATAACACGTGTTAATACGTATGTCAATTGTACGGATTTTTATTTACATAGCTTATAAAAATATTGTATGTTTAATATATGGAGATTGATTCCGGTGGCGGAAAGAGTCTAAAATCGGATAAGGAAAATTTCCTTAAGAGAACAATTGTTAATACATATAAATAATTAGTTACGTTTTGAATATTATACGGTATGTTGCAAGTAACATGCAAGAGTATTTCGAGAAAAACAGTAAAAGTTATAAGAAAATCAGCTTTGTATCATGCGATTGATCTATATAAGGCATAATGATATAATATGGCAAATTTCTGCCAGCGGAGGATGTAAATGAATATTTCGGACAATAGTTTTTGGGAGACATTGGATAAATTAGTGGAAAATTCAGAAATAGTTATAGACAGACCAAAAGGGACAGCACATCCAAAGTATCCGGATTTTATATACAAGGTTGATTACGGATATTTGAAGAACACTTCATCGATGGATGGTGCGGGTATTGATGTGTGGGTTGGAACGGGTAATAAGCGAATAGATGCCATAATGTGTACTGTTGATTTGATGAAACGAGATTCTGAAATCAAAATTCTAATCGGGTGTACAGAGGAAGAAAAGCAATTGATTTATCAAACCCATAACGAAAGCCTATATATGAAAGGTATAATGATAAGGAGGTAGAATTCTGATATTTTTTTGAAGGAGCAGTACGGATGAATATAATATTAACAAGTTCATTAGGTGGTTCAATTAAGAATAATGGAAAAAGGATTCCGTCTGTTTTTCCTACAGATAACGGACTGCTCGATAAATTGAAAGAGTTATGGGTGGAAGATTCTAAAGTAATGATTATTTGTGCTTCGCCAAATGAACATGAAATAAATGACAGTGTATGCGCATGCCTGAAGGAAGCATTTCCTATGAGCGGATTAAGCATTTCGCATATAGAAATATGCGATGATAGAAATGAGAAACTGATTGAAAAACTCCCGGAGATGGATGTTATCCTTTTAGCGGGCGGACATGTTCCCATACAGAACACCTTTATGAAAAAAATAGGATTAAAAGAGAGGTTAATCGGTTTTAAAGGCTTGCTTATAGCATGGAGTGCAGGTTCGATGAATTGTGCATCCAATGTGTATGCTGCGCCGGAGCTTGAAGGGGAAGCTGTTGATACAAATTTCAACAGATGGATTTCAGGATTGGGATTAACAAAGACTAATATTCTTCCTCATTATCAATCGATAAAGGATGATTATCTTGATGGTCTTAGAGTAATAGAAGATATTACATATAGAGATAGTTACACCCATGAAATATTGGCATTGAATGATGGAAGCTATATTACTATAGAGAATGGTACGGAAATATTGCACGGCGAAGCATATCGTATAAAGAATGGCAATTTGGAAATGATTTGCAAGAATGGCGAAGTATTAGTGTTAAAAGAATGATGGTAAATCAATTTACCGGTAAAAACAAATTTTAGTAAGTCTGATTTTTCAACTATGCAACACAAAAATTAAAGAGCCTAGTGTTTACTAAGCTCTTTATCTGCGGAAGATGGGACTTGAACCCACACGATGTAACCATCACAAGATCCTTAGTCTTGCTCGTCTGCCAGTTCCGACACTTCCGCGCATATTAACAATGCAAGTAATATCTTACTATCGCGTTTCAAAAAAGTCAATACATTTTTTCATTTTCTCTCCATTTTTTTCACTCATTTCCTTAACCATTCTCCGGTAATCGCATAAATAGAGGAACATTTGACTTATGCAGAGTGTTATGATAAGTTAATCCCATAGGTTGAAAAATTAGTTTCATATGTCAAAAGTTGCTTTTATGCAATCTGCCCCTCAGCCTAAAAAACACACCTTTTGACATTCGTTGCAAATTATATAGGAGCCCTAACATGGAACCATTAAAATCCCCCAATACTGAAACAACTGCAAGAGAGTCAAGAGAGAAACTCCCNGACCTCCTCAAAGGCTTTGGCATCATATTAGTAGTACTAGGCCACTGCATCCANGTAGGAAGCGGAACCNCATTCAATGCTGATTCGCTCTATTTCAGCGACAAACTTTATCAGTTCATATACAGCTTTCACATGCCTCTTTTTATGATGGTCAGCGGATATCTTTGCTGGGGAAGCATGCAGAGAGCAGTTTCGGGAAAGCAGNGGNNNGATTTATTAAAACGCCGCGTCAGNNNATTNATAACNCCTGTTTTTTTATGGNTTACAGCAGAATACTTGATAAAGCTTATTATAAGTCTTGTTAAAGGTAATCTCCCACAGAAAACATTTATATTTGAATATTTTTATAATATACTCAATAATTTCTGGTTTTTATGGGCGGTATTCTGGTGCTTCCTTATTGTCTTTGTAATGCACTATTTTTTCAAAGATTCTGTAATATTATATATACTTGGGTTTATGGTGATGTTTTTTATACCGGACGGAATGGCGCTTGGGGCATATAAATATATGATGCCGTATTTTATCGTACCATTTTATCTGCATAAATACATGGATAAACATAATTTGCGCCTTGACGTAAAACCTAAAGCCGGCTGGATTGTATTTTCAGGGCTTGTTTTCGTAGGGCTGTTTCTGTTTTTCGATGAAAATTCGTTCATCTATCTGTCTGGCTATAAACTGATCGGAAAAGATGTAGTAAGGCAGCTTAAAATAGACTTTTACAGAATGATAATAGGTTTTGCCGGAAGCGCCTTCTTTATTCTGGCATTGCAGTATATACTGGCAATATTTAAGAGCCGGTGTGAATTTAAAATACTGACTGCACTTGGCAAAAACAGCATGGGAATATATATTATTTCGACTTATCTTTTAGTATATGTGATTCAAAAACTCAATCTTGCAGACCGCCCTTTTTATCCGCTAAACGCAGCACAGGCAATTGTGGTACTTGCAGTCTCACTATTATTGACGGAGGTTCTTACAAAGTGTCCTTTTGTCCGAAGGTTTGTAGGAAAATGAGCGGTCATAAATCGATATTCCAATACCCAGAACCTATCCAAAATAAACAAAAGCGGAGCGATTTCGCTTGCGGTGAGCCCCGCTTTTGTTTATTTTGGATAAGTTCGTGCCTTATATTGCCTCATAATAACTTATTCAATCAGTTTCACAATCATCTGTATTGAAAAATAAGGAAAAAAGAGTATAATATTTTTTATCAATAAATATTTACGTTTGGGGGTCAGAGAAGTGAGTAAAAAAAGACAGGAGAATTCAACAAAGCGGTCAACAAGTATTGCAACAGTTATTGTATTGGTTGTATTTTGCATGATTGCNTGTACTGTGATCATTCTGGGCTCTTTGGGAATATCTTTCCTGAAGAAATCGATGAACGACAGTCTTGAGAATTATGAAACTACTATGTATGATGGGTATAAGNGGGAAATTAAATCCCAAATCCAGACGTCGATAGCTGTCATTCAGNCNTATTATGAGCGCAGCCAGTCAGGTGAACTGACNGAGGAAGANGCAATGGAAATGGCGAANGANGATATTCGTTNCATGCGCTATCGCGAAGACAATTCGGGATATATGTGGATTGACGATACCGATTATAATCTGGTAATGCACCCTATTCTTCCTGAGCAGGAGGGTAATAACCGATATGATCTGACGGATCAGAATGGAATAAAAATTATTCAGAACATCATGAAATCTGCCAATGAAGGCGGCGGATATAATGAATTCTATTTTACGAAAGCCGATGGAGTAACAGTTGCGCCTAAGCTTGCTTATTCTGAAAAGTTTGACGCATGGAACTGGGTCGTAACTACTGGCAACTATATNGATGATATGGATGTGGAAATTAAAGCGAACGAAGAGTACATAACGCAGCAGTTTACAAGTATGCTGGCAGCCTACATTGCATGTATTGTAGTAATCCTTATTGTGGTTATGGCTATCTCTATTTTCTTCGGCAGACGCCTTGCGGGCGGAATCAGAAAGGTTGAAGCTAATCTGCGTAAAATAGAGGAGGGGGATCTTTCGTTNGAAATTGATCATAGACTGACAAGNCGGTCGGATGAAATCGGTAAGATTTCACAATCACTTAATAAGGTCAAGCTTGCTTTGGCGGGAATGATTGGAGATGTCAGCGATTCCAGCGTTAAACTTAAGAAAAGCAGCGGGGATTTCAGTGATAAATTCAGTAATATTACCGACAGCATAAATGATACGAACCGTGCTGTTGAGGAAATGGCAAAGGGTACGGCAAGTCTTGCCACGGAAACTGATATTGTCAATGATAAAGTACATAAGCTTGGGGATGTCATTGATGTAGAGAANGATGAGATGAATAAGCTNGGAACTTCGGTAGATACTATGATGCAGTTTTCAAACGGTGCTTCCGACAGTATCAGGAAACTTTATGAGATTTCGGAAGTCACAACAGATGCTATTCAGGTAGTGTCGGATCAGACGAAGCAGACCAGTGATTCAGCGTTACATATTAACGAGATGGTAGAAATCATTAANGACATGGCTTCCCAGACCAATCTTTTATCCTTGAATGCAAGTATTGAATCCGCGCGTGCAGGAGAAGCCGGCAGAGGTTTTGCAGTAGTTGCAGAAGAGATTCGTAAGCTTGCAGAGAAGTCGGCGGAAAGTGCAGCAGGTATTGAAATTGTTGTCAATGAATTGACTTCTAATGTGGAAGTTTCCACTGAAAGAATGCAGGAGGTTATGGCAAATGTAGCCGAGCAGAAGAAGCAGCTCAAAGAAACAAAGGATGCATTCGATAATCTGTACAAGGAAATCAGTACCGTAGATGATGTGGCTAAGGAGATTAGCAGGCAGACGGATATACTGAATGAATTGAAAGTAGTGGTATCAGATTCTGTATCTAATCTTAGCAGCGTAGTGGAAGAGAACTCTGCTTCCGCAGAGGAAACAAGCGCGGGAATGCAGGTTGTAGCGGAATCTATCAGGGAATGCTATCAGGATACTCAGTTGTTAGCGGAACTGAGCGACAGCCAAAATGAGAAAACTCAGAGATTTAAATTATAAGATGTTTTATTAAAAATTTTATTAAAATTTTTAATAAAAGCAAAAGTATCTTGACAGAAGAAGTAAAAGAAGTTACAATATCATTTGTTTGTAGCGTTTATAATAATGAAAAGTACGCATGGCGGACTTTTCATTATATGCAGGAATGGCGGAATTGGCAGACGCGCACGGTTCAGGTCCGTGTGATAGCAATATCATGAGGGTTCAAGTCCCTTTTCCTGCACTATGCAGTATAAGAAAACACCGTTTTCGCGGTGTTTTTTTTCTAATAAAAATACCATTGCGTTTTGTATGAAGACATATGATNGGGAGAAAGCAACGGATTCATGAATAGTATCAGGGGAATCATTTATACGGACAGGTTCACTTTTGAACCGGGAACGGTGTTTATAGAGGACGATAGAATCAGCTCTGTGGAAAAATGCGGTATGGCGGACCTTACGGAGGAAGAATCAAAGCGTTATCTGCTTCCGGGACTTGTGGACATACACTTGCACGGCTGCGCCGGTCATGATTTTTGTGATGGNACAAAAGCGGCCTTTGNAGCAATAGAAAGCTACGAGATTAGTCATGGAATTACTTCTTTCTGCGCGGCAACGATGACGCTTCCGGCAAAAAGGCTTGAAACAATCTGCGCGGCTGCCGGACGATACAGAACGGCAGCTTTACGGGGAATATATCTGGAAGGTCCTTTTATTTCAGAGGNAAAAAAGGGTTCACAAAATCCTGAATTCATCCAGAANCCGGATATAAGACTGATTGAGCGGCTGCAGGAAAGTTCGGGCGGACTTTTGAAAATAGTTACGATTGCTCCTGAAGTACAGGGGGCGTTAGATTGTATTAGAAAAGGGAATGGAAATTTCCGATTCTCTATTGCGCATACCTGTGCAGACTATGATACGGCTTTGAAAGCGATAGAAGCCGGTGCATCGCATGTAACACATCTTTATAATGCAATGCCGCCGTTTTTACATAGAGAACCGGGAGTGATTGGTGCGGCAGTTGATCGTGGAGAAACCGAAGTCGAGCTTATCTGCGACGGCGTTCATGTACATCCTGCCGTAGTAAGGAGTACATTTGAGCTTTTTGGAGATGACAGGATTGTTCTTATCAGTGACAGTATGATGGCGGCCGGAATGCCGGATGGCGCATATACGCTTGGTGAGCAGAAAGTGCTGGTTGAGGGCAAAAATGCTGTTCTGGAAGACGGTACTATAGCGGGAAGCGTCAGTAATTTGTATGATTGTATGCTTACGGCTGTATCTATGGGTGTCTCCAAGGAATCCGTTATCAGGGCGGCAACTGTTAATCCGGCGAAAGCAATAGGCATTGATAATGAGTGCGGTACGCTGGAAAGCGGAAAGCTGGCGGATATTCTGGTTACGGATTTGGATTTGGGCTTACGGGAAGTGATTAAATCCGGGCGTCCTGTCAGTCTTAGAAATGCAGACGTCTGTTGACTTCGTTGCGTAAGCGTTTTTTTGCCAGAATAGTAATAAGGGCGATGTCGATAATGACACATACCGTTAATACGACCGCAGACCATGTAATATTGTATGAACTTTGGCAGAATCGTCTGATGAGCAGCTCTAAGGTTACACATAGAATCGGAATCTCTACGAAAAGATAGAGCGAAGCCGACAGAATGTTAAATGGAAACTTGTGTGCCAAAAAAGCAAATATTTCGATTAATGCGGTTGACATAACTACAATGGGCATTCCAAGCTGCCACAACCATTCGGAAGAAGTCGTAAGGTAGCTGAGTAAATACAAATAAATTACTACGGCAGCTCCGTCCAGCAGAAGGATAAAGTAAATCGAAGCTTTTGTATAAAAAACTGCCGGAGCAGCCAGAAAAAACAGGCATATGCAGGCGCCGATGACAGCGAAAGACCATAAATGCCCCTGGAAAACAAGAAGATTTAAAAGCAGACAGGTGACGCTTGTCGCGGACAGAACGACAGTCAGAAGAATGCCGAAATCCTTTTTGCTTGCGATTTCTACCTGTCCCTTAGAAGACGGATAAGGATTGGAGACGGCGGAAGATATTTGGTTGGGGTTGATTACCGGCGTGTTGCAAAGCGGGCATTCCTTTAAAGAAGGCTCCAGCTCCACGCCGCAATTTACACAATAAGACATAGACATTACTCCTTAATGTTATTTTATATTTGAGAAATACTATTTTAGTTTTGCGTCACGATTACTTTCAATAGTTACATGAATTCCGTCCTGCACCAGCTTTTGAAAGAAGAAGCGTTCCACATCCGTTTCAACTATGCTGCTGGCAAAATTTATGGTAAGGACATCCTCAAAACTGATAATGGCACAGTTGGTACGGGAAGAAAACGGCTGTCCCATATAGATGTCAAAGCGTTCTATAAAGGGTTTCATATCTTCCGGAACCTTCAGGGCGCCCATATTGGTAAGCCCGGCGGAAGAATTTTTATCCTGGACTTTCGTATAAAACGTACGTACCACGAAATCCTTAATAAAAAGCGGCACGATGCGAATGACCGGATTACGCTGTGTGGCGGCATTGGTAGTGATATCCCCACGCAGGAATTTTTCATTGATATAATAGTTCATATAGTAGTGGACATGACTGACTATTTCCTCGAAGCTATAGTCGCCAAGCCGCGGGTCTATTGACGGATAGACCATCGTAATAAAATTGCGCAGAGTCCGTGAAGGAAAAAAACGCCGCAGATTGACAGGCATTGCGATTTTAACCGGCCTTGTTCTTAACGGATGGTCGTTTTCCTGTTTCTGTAACAGTGCATAGAGCAGAACAGCGTTTAAATATTCGGTAAGCGTGGCATTATATTTATTTGCAACCGCCTTAACTTCACTGACTGATATGATTCCATCTATGATATTTAAAGTATAAAAGGGCTCTTTCGTGCCTCTGACACGGTATGTCTTTTCGCCGGGACGCGGAGGACGCACCTTTGCGTTGGCATAGCGCATATAGGCGTCTTCCAGTTCCTCAGGGTCGGGAGTGTCGTTTATATCCATTACGAATCCTGACGGAGTGATGGAATGACCCAGAAGCTCAAGGTATACAGCCGTAAGGGTCTGCAGCACGCACATACCGCCGGTTCCGTCGCCGAGGGCGTGGTGTGCTTCCAATGATATTCGCCTGCCGTAATAATATACTCTGAGCAGATATCTGTTATTTGCCTTAAAAGGCATAGGCATGCAGGGATTCTTGATATCCTCCTTGACGAAAGGTCCCGGTCTGTTGTTGGGTTCGAGATATCGCCAGAAAACCCCTTTTCTGATAGCGACCTTNTATGTCGGAAAACGGGGCAGCGTCATATCGAGCGCCTTTTGCAAAAGCTCAGGGTTAATTTTTTCTTTAAGCACGACGGATAAACGGTATACTGAGGAAAAGTCTTTTCTCTGCAGGGTCGGATAGACGATGGCAGACAGATCCAGCTTGTACCAGATTTCTTTTCTGTTCTTTGGAAGCGACGGCTTCTTTTGGTCATAAGTGGACATATGAACTCCTGTGGTATATTTTTATCGGCCTTTAGCATTTCAATGAGAATGCGAAGCATTCGATTTTTTATAGTATACCACAGGAAANAGACATACTGTATTAAAATTTAATAAAATCGGTGACATATAATGCGTAACAAAGAAAGGAGCATACTAATATTATGGCAGTTACAAAGGCAAACCAGAACTTAATGAATCTTATCAAGANAATGCACAGCAGGGTNGAAAATACGGATATTGAAAAGCACAGGCTGTCGCAGGACCATTTAGGGGTTCTGTTTGGCAGCAATAAGGAAGTGGATATTAAGGAAATCATGATTGATAATATTCATTGCGAGTGGATTTCNGTGAACAGGGCGCATATGAAAAAATATGTTATTCTCTACTGCCATGGCGGCGGTTATTCTACGGGAAGCAGCGTATATGCGCGTACCCTGACGACAAAGCTGGCAGTCTCAACATCCATGGATGTCNTGTGCTTTGATTACAGACTGGCGCCTGAGAATCCCTATCCTGCAGCGACGGAAGATGCCATGAAAGTCTGGAACAGCCTGATGCTTTTAGGGTATGGAGCCAGAGACATAATTATAGCCGGTGACTCAGCCGGCGGAAATCTGGCGTTGTCGCTTATGCTGAAATTAAAGCAGGAAAAAAGACTTTTACCGCGGGGAGCAATTCTGATGTCGCCGTGGACTGATTTGACTGCTTCCGGCAAATCGCATCTGAGCAGGGCNAATATNGATCCTATTCTGGATGCNGNNTATCTTAANGAAATGACNGATAATTATGCGGCGGGTGAGGATTTGATGAATCCTCTGATTTCACCGNTATTNGGNGATTATGACGGCTTTCCGCCTATTTATATTCAGGCAGGTGACAATGAAATTCTGCTTAACGATGCAACNATGCTGCATAAAAAGATGGTAAAGGCCAATGTTTCCGTCAAGCTGGATGTNTTTAAGGGAATGTGGCATGTATTTCAGATGTCGCCGTTTAAGACGGCATATGATGCGATGGATAAGAATGCAGAGTTTATTTATGATATCTGCCGTTGAGTCTTATTANGCTGNNATGTAATNANTTATAAAATAAAAAAAGGATTTTGGGAAAAGAAGTAGAATATTATAANCAGGGTTATTTTTTTAGGGAAAGGCCGTTATATGAACATAAGGGAAAGTTTGGAGCAGTGGGAGAAAGAATACTTAAGTCCCTATGCGATGTTAAGCATGAATTCCAAAGGGAGAAGCAAGCCTGAAGANCAATGTGATATCAGACCTGTATTCCAGAGGGACAGAGACAGAATCATACATAGTAAATCATTCAGAAGGCTTAAGGATAAGACGCAGGTTTTCTTAACACCTGAGGGCGATCATTACAGAACCCGTCTGACACATACCTTAGAGGTTAGNCAGAACGCGCGTACTATTGCCAAAGCGCTGCAATTGAATGAAGANTTGGTAGAAGCAATCGCGCTTGGACATGACCTTGGACATACGCCTTTCGGACATGCCGGGGAACGTGCCCTGAACAGGGTATGCCCATATGGNTTTTCCCACAATGAACAGAGTATCAGAACGGTTGAACTTATAGAGAAGAACGGTCAGGGAATCAATCTTACCTTTGAAGTNAAGGACGGTATTCTGAATCATCAGACNTCGGGTATGCCATGTACCCTTGAGGGCAGGGTTGTCAGATTTTCCGATAAAATTGCTTATATTCATCATGATATGGACGATGCCATCCGGGGCGGAATCTTNAAAGAATCGGATGTGCCGAAGGAGATTGGAGAAATAATCGGNTATAGCTGCGGAGCGCGTCTTGACTTTTTTATTCACGATATAGTGACATCGAGCCGGGGAAAGAATGACATAATGATGTCTCCTGATGTGGCGGGGGCGATGCAGAAACTCAGGGAATTTATGTTTAGGAATGTTTATCAGAATCCGGTAGCCAAGAGCGAAGAAGGCAAAGCGGAGGTGCTGATAGAGACATTATATGGGTATTATCTGGAACATATTGATAAACTGCCGGATTTTCTGCGAGGTTTACTGGATAGAGGAGAGCCCGTTGAGAAAGTAGTGTGTGACTTTATTGCTTCCATGACAGACAGGTTTGCGATTGCCACATATCAGAATATTTATATCCCGAAGACGTGGCATGGCTAAGGTGAAAAATAAATTTTTCGGGAACGGAGATGAAATATGTATTATCCGGATGAACTGATAGAGGAAGTAAGAACAAGAAATGATATAGTGGATGTGATTTCCGGATATGTCCGTATCCAGAAAAAAGGNAGCAGTTATTTNGGANTGTGTCCTTTTCACAGTGAAAAGTCNCCGTCTTTTTCTGTTTCTCCGGACAAGCAGATGTATTACTGTTTTGGCTGCGGAGCCGGCGGCAATATTTTNACATTTTTGATGTCCTATGAGAANTATACGTTTCAGGAAGCGGTTGCNGAGCTTGCCAAGAGGGCGGGAGTGGCNCTGCCTGANGCAGAATATTCCGAAGAGACAAGGAAACGCGATAGTATGAGGTCTAAGCTTCTGGAAATCAATAAAGAGGCGGCTAAATACTACTATTATCTGCTNNGGACTCCGAAAGGAGNGGCAGGCTATAAATATTTATCGGGNAGNCNCNTAAGNGAAGAANCCATGAAACAGTTCGGNCTTGGTTTTGCCAATGTATCAAACNCTGAANTGATAAGTTATCTTAAGTCAAAAGGATATGAGGACAAGCTTATTATGGAAGCGGGGNTGGCNGCCTTTGACGAGAAGCGGGGAATGCATGANAAATTNTGGAACAGGGTAATGTTTCCGATTCAGGATATCAATCANAGAGTNATNGGNTTCGGCGGAAGAGTNATGGGNGANGGAAAACCTAANTACCTTAATTCTCCNGAGACGATGATATTNGATAAGAGCAGAAATNTGTATGGATTGAATTTTGCAAGGACATCACGCAAAAATAATATTATTCTATGNGANGGNTATATGGATGTCATAGCCATGCATCAGGCGGGATTNANTCAGGCTGTCGCATCTCTTGGAACNGCATTTACGGTAGGACAGGCTAANCTGCTTAGAAGATATACGCAGGAAGTNNTGCTNGCNTATGACAGCGACGGNGCNGGTGTGAGCGCAGCGCTTAGGGCAATCAGTATNCTGAAAGAGACAGGGCTTAGAGGCNGGGTTATAAACATGGAACCGGCAAAAGACCCGGATGAGTTCATTAAGACAAACGGGGCCGAAGCTTTTATGGAGCGGATTGATAAGGCCGAGAACAGCTTTTTCTTTGAACTTCGGATCTTAGAGAAGGATTATGATTTGGGTGANCCTGACTCCAAAACAAGATTTTACAGGGAAATAGCCAAGAAGCTGTGCGGTTTTGATGAGGAGGTAGAGCGTAATAACTATTTGGAAGCGGTAGCGGAAAAGTACCATATCGGTATTGAGAATCTGCGAAAACTGACAGCCTCATATGCAGCAAATACAGGTTTTATAAAGCCGGTGGAAAGACCTAAGCCCACGGTTACTAAGAAAAACGAACCTCAGGAAAATATAAAGAAGTCCCAGAAGCTGTTGCTTACGTGGCTGACTGATGAACCTGGGTTATATCAGAAGATTAAAAAATTTATTAAAGTGGAAGACTTTACGGAAGAACTGTATCGGAAGGTTGCCGGTAAGCTTTTTNCCGACCTGGATGANGGGAATTACAGTCCTGCGTCAATCATAAGCATGTTTCAGGACGAGGAGGAACAAAGAGAGNCNGCTTCTTTGTTTAATACCAAATTACAGGAAGTGACCACAGACGCGGAGCGGGAAAAGGCATTTAATGATATTGTATANGCAGTCAAGAAGAACAGTTTTGAATATTATTCAGCCAGGACAGGCACGGATATGGATGCGCTGAATCAGGTGATTTCAGGTAAAAAAGCATTGGAAGAACTTAGCAAAACGCATATTTCCNTGCATTAAAGGCAAGAATAATCGCAAAGTTTAATCCGTAAAAGGAAGGATGGACCGGATAATGGAAGAAAATGTACAGGCAAAATTTGAAGAGCGTATGAAAGAACTCTTAAATATTGCTAAGAAGAAAAAGAATGTTTTGGAATATCATGAGATTAANGACTTTTTCCANGATTTGCCGTTGGAAGAAGAACAGTTTGACAGGATTTTAGAAACATTGGAACAGAATGGNGTGGANATTCTGCGTATCACGGAAGGTGACGACGTGGATGTGGACGACGAGGAGATTATTCTATCTGATGAGGACGATGTTGATGTNGAGAACATTGACCTGTCGGTGCCGGATGGAATAAGCATTGAAGATCCGGTNAGGATGTATCTGAAAGAGATCGGTAAGGTTCCGCTGCTTAGCGCAGAGGACGAAATCGAACTTGCCAAGAAGATGGAGATGGGAGACGAGGAAGCCAAAAAACGCCTTGCAGAAGCAAACCTTCGTTTGGTTGTAAGTATTGCCAAAAGATATGTAGGACGCGGTATGCTTTTTCTGGACTTGATTCAGGAGGGAAACTTGGGGTTAATTAAGGCTGTCGAGAAGTTTGATTATAGAAAAGGCTATAAATTCTCTACCTATGCAACATGGTGGATACGTCAGGCAATCACAAGGGCNATTGCGGATCAGGCNAGNACGATACGTATTCCGGTACACATGGTTGAGACGATTAATAAACTGATTCGTGTGAGCAGACAACTGCTTCAGGAGCTTGGGCGGGAACCTACCCCTGAAGAGATTGCCGAAGAAATGAATATGCCGGTGGAAAGAGTCAGAGAGATTCTGAAGATTTCCCAGGAGCCGGTTTCTTTAGAGACCCCAATCGGCGAAGAGGAAGACAGCCATTTGGGAGATTTCATTCAGGATGACAACGTGCCGGTTCCGGCGGATGCCGCTGCTTTTACTCTGTTAAAGGAGCAACTTGTAGAGGTACTCGGAACCTTGACGGAAAGAGAACAGAAAGTCTTGCGGCTGCGTTTCGGTCTGGATGACGGTCGTGCCAGAACATTGGAAGAGGTTGGTAAAGAATTCAGCGTTACCCGTGAACGTATCCGCCAGATTGAGGCTAAGGCTTTAAGAAAACTGCGCCATCCGAGCAGAAGCCGCAAATTAAAGGATTATTTGGATTAATGAACAAAAATATAGCGCTTTCTGACAGGCTGCAGGCGATTGCCGATATGGTAACAGTGGGAAACAGAGTCTGCGATGTTGGATGTGACCATGGTTTTGTGCCGATTTATCTTATCAAACAGGGAATCAGCCCGAAAGTAATTGCAATGGATGTAAACGAAGGTCCCATTAAACGTGCTATAGCGCATATACAGGAATATGGGGCGGGAGCGTACATAGAGACCAGACTTTCGGATGGTCTTCGCTCATTTAGAGAAGGAGAAGCGGATTCTCTCATATGTGCAGGAATGGGCGGCAGGCTTATGATGCGTATCCTGCAGGAAGATGAGGCCAAGACCGCCTCTTTTAAGGAAATGATTCTGCAGCCGCAGTCCGAATTGCAGCAGTTTCGTTGTTTTCTTCGCAGTCATGGATATATGATCGTGGAAGAGAATATGATAGAGGAGGATGGAAAATTCTATCCGATGATGAAGGCTGTTAAGGGAGAAAAAGAGGATCTGATACAATTTGATAATCTGCCCCGGACTTTGAACGGGGAATTGGTTTGGCGAAATCAGATGGAAGACAGATATGGAGCTGTGCTGCTGAAAAAGAAATCCATTGTGTTGTACCGTTATTTGGAGAGGGAAAAACATACCTATGAAGAGATTCTGAAGAAGCTGAATGGGTATGTAAATGATGAAGGCAGAAAGAATATCAGGTATGAAGAAGTGGAGATGAAATTNAGGGATTGNATACGGNTAATGGAATATATGAAAGATGACAGATGCATGCTGTGAAGNAATATTTCGTAAATAATTTGAATAAGACCAAGACTTACCGGGAGGATGGATATGGTAAAAATCAGAATTAACGGGGAAGAAAAGTTATATGAAGAGGGTATTAAATATGAAATCATAGCCAGGGAATACCAGAGCCAATATAAGGATTCCATTGCACTGGTAATCGTTAATGGTAAGATTCGNGAACTGATGAAGAGGGTTGACAGGGATTGTGAACTTAGCTTTGCCACATATGGTGATTCTATAGGTCATAAGACTTATGTGCGTTCCGCAATTATGCTGCTTATGAAGGCTATTGCTGATGTGGCNGGTGTAGATGCGGCAGCGGCGACGAAAGTTGAGTTTGCCATTGGAGCGGGGTATTACTGNCGGTTTAGAAATGATATTTCTCTGGACGATACGCAGATTTCTAAAGTAAAGGAAAGAATGAANGAACTGGCAGANGCGGATATTCCGGTTACCAAAAAAGCATATCAGGCAGACGAAGCCGTAAAGCTGTTTGAAAAATACGGAATGACAGATAAGGTGAAGCTGTTCCGTTANCGNAGAAGCTCCACGATTAATGTATATTGTCTGGGAGATTATTTTGATTATTATTATGGATATATGCTGCCAAGCACAGGATATATCAAGTGCTTTGACCTGCTAAGTTATGAAGGCGGTATGATTCTGCTGCTGCCGGAGCAGAGTTCACCGNCGGAACTTCCNAAATTTGAACCCAGAAATAAACTGTTCCAGACGCTTATGCAGTCATGNAAGTGGGGAGAACAGGNAGGAATAGACACGGTAGGAGATTTNAACGACCAAATCTGNCAGGACAATATCGCNGATATGATTCTGGTNCAGGAAGCGCTTCAAGAGAGAAGAATAGGCGAAATTGCCAGAGATATTGCAAGGCGTGATGGAGTTAANTTTGTAATGATAGCGGGTCCTTCATCTTCCGGAAAGACTACTTTTTCACACCGCTTATCAATACAGCTTNGCACATATGGCCTGCGGCCGCATCCGATNGGGCTTGATAATTACTATAGGAATCATGGAGATACGCCTTTAGATGAAGACGGCAATCCTGATTTTGAATGTCTGGAAGCATTGGATGTNGAGCAGTTCAACAAGGATATGGGAAGACTGTTNGNGGGAGAGAGTGTGGAACTGCCGACGTTTAACTTCAAAACCGGAAGAAGGGAATATAACGGTAAAGTTATGAAGCTTGGCGAAGANGATATTCTGGTAATCGAAGGGATTCATGGACTGAATGAGAAAATGTCCTATTCACTTCCGGCAGAGAGTAAGTACAAAATATATATCAGNGCACTTACTTCATTAAATATAGATGAGCATAACAGGATTCCCACNACTGACGGCAGACTGCTGCGNCGTATGGTCAGGGATGCCAGAACNAGGGGAGCAAGCGCAAAGAGAACCATAGATATGTGGGCGTCTGTAAGACGTGGAGAAGAAAAATATATTTTCCCTTATCAGGAACAGGCGGATGCCATGTTCAACTCAGCGCTTATTTATGAGCTGGCAGTATTGAAACAGTATGCNGAGCCGCTTTTGTTCAGNATTAAAAAAGGCGAGCCGGAATATCACGAAGCAAANCGTCTGCTTAAGTTCTTGGAATATTTTCTGGGCGTCAGCAGNGAGAANCTGCCAACCAATTCACTGTGCAGGGAGTTNGTGGGAGGAAGCTGCTTCGAGGTATAGGGTAATATNTGAAATAGTGATATGAAATAAGTTATGCCAAGTTGTATGTAAATCAATTTGCAAATTATNATTAAAATAATTATGTAAACTAAGTAGAATAAATGATCGCGCCTGCCGCAAGGCNGGTGAGGAAAGTCCGGGCTTCACAGGGCAGGATGCCGGATAACGTCCGGTGGAGGCGACTCCAAGGATAGTGCAACAGAAAAGAAACCGCCGTAGTTTATGTTTCATAGCGTACGTATGAAGTATAAACCGCGGTAAGGGTGGAATGGCAGTGTAAGAGACTACCGCTTCTACGGTAACGCAGAAGGCTGTGTAAACCCCATCCGAAGCAAGACCGGATAGAGAGCCATAGGTCTGCCCGGCCTGCTCTCAGGTGGGTCGCTGGAGGTTGTCGGTAACGACAATCCAAGATAGATGATCATTCACGACATAACCCGGCTTATCGTTCTGCTTAGTATACATAAAACTTATAGAAAAGTCAGTCAACATTCATATGTTTGGCTGACTTTTCCATTGCATTATGCCAATTAGTATTTTAAACCAAACGAATTTGACTGCAAAAAAGAAATAGAAATGTTAAATGCAAGACAAAACAGATAAAAATATATAAATAAATAAAAAATTACCATATAGTAAAAAATAAATAGAAAAATTAGAAAAAATTTAAAAAATGTGTTGACAAATTAAAATCACATGCTATAATTAAATCATAAACAAACACTTCACATAGATATCAAAATA